>NZ_JBFTMS010000016.1:0-118235 GCF_056397085.1 Peribacillus sp. 05N428
AACTATTTAAGGTTGATTGGAGCGGAAGTGCGAGACTCCTGCGGGAGCAGCGGGACAGGTGAGACCCCACAGGCGTTTACGCCGAGGAGGCTCACCGCCCGCCCCGCGGAAAGCGAGCATCTGGAGGGGAAATCAACCACAACTCACTAYCTGGTAAATAGCAACAAAGTATGTGAAAACAGCCAAAATAAAACTGCATAGCCTAATGACATATGCAGTTTATTGCCTTTTATTTTTTTCGGGATCCTCCAAACATTATGACGGATAGGTTTCCCTTATTTTCATGTTCTCTACTTATTCAATTGAAAAAATGAAAGAATATAAAGGTTGTTTCCCATTATGGACTTCAACTTCAACGTCTTCGAAATTCTCATTACAAAACGCAACAAGACTTTCGACATCTTCAGCAGTGGCATCTTCACCATATAAAATGGTAAGGATTTCTGAATCTTCGTCTATCATATCGGAGAGAAGATCTTTTGCCGCTTTAGTCATGTCTTTATCCTTAACCTTGATGGTGCCTTCAGCAATTCCCATGAAGTCCCCGGTCTCGATTGCAAGACCGTCAATGTTGGTATCCCGGACAGCATAAGTAATCTGGCCCGTTTTCACATGCGAAAGGGCTTCGATCATCGCTTTTTTATTCTCTTCGGCATCAAGTGAAGGGTTGAAAGCCAACAATGCAGCCATTCCCTGTGGTACTGTTTTCGTTGGAATGACAGTCACATGATCCCCAAGTACATCAGCAGCCTGATTGGCGGCCATGATGATATTTTTATTATTAGGCAAGATGATCACATGATCTGCATATGCCCCTTCGACAGCTTTAACGATATCTTCCGTGCTAGGATTCATCGTTTGCCCGCCTTCGATGACGGACTTAGCGCCGATGCTTTTGAATAATTCGCTGATGCCAGCGCCCATCGCCACTGACACTACAGCGTATTTCTCTTTGGTGGGCGGTTTAGTTTGAAGCGGTGTATTCGTCTCACCTACAATCGCAGTATGCTGTTCACGCATATTATCGATTTTCATTTTTATTAAACTACCATATTGCTGCCCATAATTCAGGCACGTGCCAGGCTGTTCAGAGTGAATATGTACTTTGACGACTTCATCATCTGAGATGACTAGTAAAGAATCTCCGTATTCACTTAAATCATTTCTGAATTTTTCTTCATCAAATGATTGATTGGCAAGTTTTTCACTTTCCAATCGGACCATGAATTCCGTACAGTAGCCAAACACGATATCTTCCGTGTTCATATGTCCTTGTACATTCATGTGATGTTCGGCACTGATCATGTCATCCATGCTTGGACCATTAGCGGATCGGACTGGAAGGGCTTCACCTTTCAGCTCAGCAAGGAAACCTTCATATACGAATACCAACCCTTGCCCGCCGCTATCAACGACACCCACTTCTTTTAAGACTGGAAGAAGATCAGGTGTACGTTTTAATGAAGCATTTGCCTCCGTAACGATTTCTTCCATTACCTGAATAAGGTCTATATGCTTTGCTGCTGATGAAACCGCTTGCTTGGCTGCATCTTTTGCAACCGTTAAAATGGTTCCTTCAACAGGTTTCATAACGGCTTTATAAGCTGTTTGAACCCCTGCTTCAAAAGCTTGGGCAAATTCTTCACTATTGATTTCCGATTTATGTTCAATCGCTTTAGCAAAACCGCGGAACAGTTGCGAAAGGATAACTCCCGAATTGCCGCGTGCGCCCATAAGCAATCCTCTTGAAAGGGACGCACCCACTTTTCCGATGTGTTCCTGGACGTTATTTTGCACTTCCTTCGCTCCCGAAGTCATCGATAAATTCATATTCGTTCCTGTATCTCCATCCGGAACAGGGAAAACATTCAATGCATCAACCATTTGGGCATTAGCCGCTAAATGGTTGGCACCTTGAATGATCATTTCTGCAAAGCGCTTTCCGTTCAAACTTGTAATTGACACAAAACTTTCCTCCTATACTTAAGGGTTCGTCACACGAACTCCCTGTACAAAAATGTTAACGGAATCAACAGCTAATCCTACAGTTTTGTCCAGAGTGTACTTTACCTTTGATTGCACATTATGTGCAACTTCCGAGATTTTCGTTCCATAACTTACGATAATATACATATCGATATGAACTTCTTCCTCTTCTTGACGGACAATTACACCCTTAGTAAAGTTTTCTTTTCTTAGAATTTCGGCAATGCCGTCTTTAAATTGTTTTTTGGAAGCCATTCCTATAATTCCATAGCAATCCACGGCTGCGCCGCCTGCTACAGTTGCGATAACATCATTAGAGATATCAATTTGTCCATACTTCGTTTGTAATTCGATAGACATTTTCTTTTCCCTCCCAAAAAATCAAATCAACTAAAGACATTTTACTATAATGTCTCTGGTTTTAAAAGTAAATGTCTTACGGCACTCTATATAATTCAATTTCGAAGTATGTATGTCAAGGTTTTTTTCTTGAAAGTAATTAACTGAAGTATTGCATTCTAGCGGTAGGTATGATAAATTATTAAAGTATTTTACAAAGACTTAAGACGACTGCGAAAAACTTAAGCTTGTTGTAGTTAGGAGGGAATTTGACATGGCACGTAAATGTGTAATCACTGGAAGAAGAACTCGTTCTGGTAACAGCCGCTCTCACGCAATGAACGCTAGCAAGCGTACATGGGGCGCTAACCTTCAAAAAGTACGTATTTTAGTTGACGGTAAACCTAAACGTGTATACGTTTCTGCAAGAGCTCTTAAATCGGGCAAAGTAGAACGCGTATAATGTTACGGCATCCTCTTAGGATGCCTTTTTACTTGTAATGGCCGGTATTTAATGGGGATGGTTTCAAATCTTTGACCAGGTCCAGTCTGCATCAAGAGGATGCCTTCACCCATTAATGGATGGCCGCTCTTTTTTACCAAAAAATAACACCTCCCTTATTTTGAGAGGTGTCATGGAGATAAGTATCAGCCTTTTTTAAACGCTCCGAGCATAGCCCTTACCAAACTGCCCAGAACTTTTGGCAATTTAATCGTATAAAATTTCATCATGCCCCTCCTCTTTGCATCCCACAATTAAAGATGAAGTGGAATTTTTCTATTACAACATAAGCTTTTAAGCGGATATAGGATGATCGTAATTATATCCGAATCTGCTCTAAGCATGAATTTTAATCACTGCTTCTTATCACCATTAATATGCCTTTCTCAAATGAAACATTCCCAGATTCGGAAATTAGTTCATTGCTGATGCAAAGTGTCGAACCCATTTCCAAGCTTGCATCGTCCAGCGGATATTTGAAACCCGAAAGAGTAATGCCGGTGACTTCAGCGTTTACTGGGAGCAAGGACAAGTATTTCTTATCTTTCAAAGCAGTGACCTCATAAGAACCTGCTGTCTTTACTGTGATTATATTTTGCCGATCGACTATGTATATATCCATATCGCCATGATGAGGGAGGACACTTTCTTTTTGGAGCAGCTGGATATTCCCGAGAAAATGGTCCATTCTTCCCCCTGTTGCGCCCAGAATGTGAATTTCTCTTGGCTTTTGCCCCATTGCCCATTTAAATGCGATTTCTAAATCCGTTTCATCCTTTTCCGAGGAATATAGATTGATTTCTTGCAGCATTTGCTCAATCTTTTCGTATTCACCTTCCGAAACCGAATCAAAATCCCCAAAACCGTACTTAGGTTCGATACCTTTTTCAAGCAGAGACCATACTCCCCTGTCAACCCCGACCCAAAGATCTGTCTTCTCCTTATACCATGTCAAATCCGGCCAAAAACATTCCGGACCTCCAGCCATTATACTGATAATCATCGAAATCATCCTTTTCCATATATAATCATATCCAAGGTGCCTTAGTTTATTTGATAAAAAAAGCCGATCACCATCATATGAATATGATAGTGTCGGCTTATATCACTTTCCCCGAATCTTTTGAATCGCTGCGTGTCGATCTTCCTGATCATATATTGCCGAACCGGCCACCAGGATTGTCGCCCCTTGTTCAATACATTGTTTAGCCGTTTCTTCATTTACTCCACCATCAATCTCTATCTCGAGATTTTGATTATACTTTCCTGCCATCGCCTTCACTTCGGCAATTTTCGGAAGAACGGATTTAATGAACTTTTGCCCGCCAAAACCCGGATTAACCGTCATCAACAATACCATGTCAATATCTTCGATTATAGGTTGTATCAAGGAAGCCGGAGTGGCTGGATTAAGCACCACGCCTGCCTTTACACCAAAAGATTTAATCAATTGAACCGTTCGATGCAAATGTGTGCAGGCCTCTACATGTACAGTTATATAATCGGCTCCCGCTTTCGCAAAGGACTCGATATAACGATCAGGTTGTTCAATCATTAAATGAACATCAAGCGGAAGCTTCGTTACTGGGCGGATAGCATCAACAATTAGTGAGCCTATCGTTATATTCGGCACGAAATGCCCATCCATGACATCCACATGGATCAAATCCGCTCCGCCCCTTTCCACATCAAGAATTTCTTCTCCCAATTTTGCAAAGTCAGCTGATAAAATGGATGGTGCGATTTTAACCATTTTAATACCTCGGCTTTCTATCTCTTATTTCTTCTAAGAATTGCATATAATGCTCGTATCGATAACGGGGAATTTCCCCGGAATCCACCGATTCCTTCACTGCACATTTCGGTTCTTTATCGTGCAGACAGGCCCTGAATTTACAGTCTTCCCCATGCTTATGCATTTCCGGGAAGCAATAGGAAAGCCGTTCAGCTTCCATTTCCATGAATTCAAGTGAACTGAACCCTGGAGTATCCGCGACAAGTCCAGAGCCAATATGGATCAATTCAACGTGCCGGGTCGTATGCTTCCCGCGTCCCAGATGTGAAGAAATATCATCCGTCTTTAAAGCCAATTCCGGATTGATCGCATTCAGCAAAGACGATTTCCCAACACCGGACTGCCCCGCAAATACACTGGTCTTTCCTTCTAAATACGGCACTAGTTCTTCAATCCCTCCAGCGGTGACGGAAGATGTCTCCAGTACAGTATAGCCAAGTTTCTGATAGTCCTTGATATACTGAGACAATTTCTTTTGGTTTTCAGCTGTAACCAAGTCCAGTTTCGTCACGACGATAATCGGTTCGATTTCGTTATCTTCGATCAATACGAGAAATCGATCAAGCAAGGGTGGACTGAAATCAGGTTCCACTGCCGAAAAGACAAGGATTGCCTGGTCTACATTCGAGATTTGCGGACGTATCAATTCATTCTTTCGCGGTTTTATTTCGGTCACGGTCCCGTCCGTTTTATTTTCCGCTTCAAAAACAACATAATCACCAACGAGCGGGGTTACCTTATTCTTCCTGAACAGGCCCCTTCCACGGCATTGATAGACCTCTTCACCATCAAGGACATAATAAAATCCACTTAATGCTTTGATTATTTTTCCTTCTGGCATAACCACACTCCTAATTCTTAAATTTATTCTGGATATGAGACGGATTCGTCAATGATGACCTGATTGTCCCGCATGACTTTATATCCTGCTTTCTTATCCGGGGATACCATTAATTCGATCGTTCTCTTCGCATCTTCCAATATATAGAATGTTTCTTGAGGCTCCGTCATGCTATTGTCGATATCCTCGATGAAGATTTGTATTTTTTGTGTTTTGCCTGGCTCAACCGGATCATACTCGATGTTGACTTCTTCCGTTACACTCTTGGGCGGAATCTCTTCTTTCCCTTTTGAAATGACCACTTTCACAGTACTGCCCTTTTCCACCTTCGTAGCAGGTTCCGGTGACTGGGAAATGACAAGCCCTTCCGCAACGGAATCATCATAGATTTCTTCTTCGATCTCTACCTTTATTCCACTCTCGCTTGAATAATCATTAAGGCCAGCCTCATTGAACCCCGTTAAGTTCTTCAAGCTCAGGAGATCTGCCCCTTTACTGACCGTCAGCTCAAGCTCCGTTTCGGATGGTACGACCTCAGTCGCACCAGAAGGCGATTGTTCTATGATCGTGCCGGGAGCACTGTCATCATACTTTTCAGTAACGCTGATGTTTTTGAATCCCATTTTTTCAAGCAGGGATTTAACATCAGAGTAATCTCGACCTTCATAGCTGGACAATGAAATCGTCTCTTTACCAACGCTTTGGTAAATATCGATCACTGCACCTTCCTTGACCGTCTTACCTTCCTTAGGGTTGGTTTTGATCACAAGACCAGCTTCAACCTCTTCATCTTCAATCTCGATCGTATCTCCAATTTCCAAATCCATTTCAAGCAATTCAGTAATGGCGTCATCCAATTCTTCCCCTTTAAGGTCAGGGATCGTCACTTCCTTCGAGACAAGGAGGGGAGGTAAAACTGTGACAGATAAAACAGCAAGCAGTGCGAGAACTAAAAAGGTGGTCACCAAGATCGCAGGCATGTTCTTTCGTTTTTTACCTTTGTGTTCCGACTTGTTTTTTTGTTTTTTCTGTTTCTTTTGTTTCTTCTGTTTCTTTTTTGAATTACTCTCTGCTTCTGATTCACTTTCCTCATCGTCCGCATAAACTAACGTATTTTTTTCAGGACCCCTTATGATTGTCTCATCGATGCTTGAAAGCTGATCATCCGTTATGACGGGGATGGCTTTTGTTGCATCATGATCTTCGGGAATCGCAAAAGGAAGCTCATTTGAACGCTCCGGATTAAGCGACGTCCGTATATCATCTTCCATCGAGTCCACGCTCTCATAGCGGTAATATGAATCTTTGGCTGTCGCTTTCAAGATAATATTTTCCACACTCTGGGGTATTTCAGAGTTCCAGCGTTTTGGTGAAGGAGTTTCCGATTGTAAATGTTTAAGAGCTATCGACACGGCTGATTCACCCGAAAAAGGCAATCTCCCCGTCAACAATTCAAACATGACGATGCCAAGTGAATAAATGTCCGATTTCTTATTGGCCATACCGCCTCTGGCCTGTTCCGGAGATAAATAATGAACCGAACCCAAGACTGCGTTGGTCTGCGTTATGTTTGTTGCACTTAGGGCCAATGCAATGCCAAAGTCCGTAATCTTGACGGTTCCTTCCTTATCAATCAAAATGTTCTGTGGCTTGATGTCACGATGGATGATCCCATTATGATGGGCATGGGAAATCGCTGCCGTGATTTGCCTCATGATATCCAAGGCTTCATCAACTGGAATTGGATAATATTTTTGTATGTATTGCTTAAGTGTAAAACCGTCAACGTATTCCATTACAATATAATAGATGGAATCTTCTTCACCAACATCATAAATACTTACGATATTGGGATGGGCCAAACTGGTTGCCGATTGGGCTTCCCGATTGAAGCGCTTGATGAACTCTTCGTCATTATTAAAATCCATGCGAAGGATTTTCAAAGCAACATCCCTATCTAAGATCATATCCCTTGCAAGGTAAACATTAGCCATACCTCCGCCGCCGACCATCTGGATCAGTTTATAACGGCCGTTGATCCTTCTGCCAATCAACATTCAATTCACCTGCTTTCACTTTCTTCAGTAAATTGAACAAGCACAAGGGTGATATTATCTTCCCCACCGTAGTGATTGGCCTTATCTATTAATGAATTCGCCTTTTCTTCAAGTGACTGTGCATTGGTTACCGTTTCTTCCAGTTCCAGTTCACTCACTTTATTCGTCAATCCGTCCGAACAAAGCAATAGTAAATCATTTTCTTCGAAGATGACCGTCATAATGTCCATTTCCACTTGCATTTCTGTCCCCAAGGCTCGTAATAAAACATTTTTCCGTGGATGGTTTTCGGCATCTTCTTTCGAAATCTGACCGGAACGGACCAATTCGTTAACGAGTGAATGATCTTCCGTGACCTGCTTAAAACCACTCTCATTATACAAATAACACCGGCTGTCCCCGATGTTGGCAATGGTAGCAAACTTGTCGGTGCAAATGGCTGCAACAATGGTGGTACCCATGCCCTTACATTCCGTATTCGCTTCTGCATGTTCAAAAAGCAACTGATTGACCGTGAAGATTTGCTGCTTAAGCCAATCTTCGGCATCATTTGCCGTTTCGATTCCGGTGGATACTTCCCAGCCCTTTTTCAGAAGGTCTATCGTCATTGCACTGGCTACATCCCCGGCACGGTGGCCGCCCATGCCATCTGCAACGATGGCAAGGCGAACGCCTTCCGAGTTCTTAAAGATTCCGCCATTATCTTCATTATGCTGGCGGACTTTTCCACGGTCTGTCTTAAATATTGCCCTCATAGGGTCACCTCGTCTCTTCTTTGCGCTCCTTGGCCCGAAGCTGGCCGCAGGCTGCGTCAATATCACTGCCTTGTTCCCTTCGGATCGTTACATTAATGCCGCGCTTCTTTAATGTTTTTTCAAACTCAAAAATCTGGTCCCGAGGTGTTCGTACATAGTTGCGTTCCGGTACATAGTTAACCGGTATTAAGTTCACATGGCATTTTATCCCTTTTATTAAAGCTGCTAATTCTTCAGCGTGCTCCACTGAATCATTTTCGCCACCGAATAGACCATATTCAAAACTTACACGGCGGCCTGTTTTTTCTGTATAGTATTTGATGGCCTCAATCAGGTCTGGAAGTTTGTAGGCCTTATTGATCGGCATCAATTTACTTCTCAATTCCGTATTCGGTGCATGAAGGGAAACAGCAAAGTTTATTTGCATGCTTTCTTCGGCAAACTTATAGATTTTAGGAATGATTCCACTTGTAGAAACGGTAATATGACGCGCCCCGATGTTCAAGCCCTTTTCATGGTTTATATTCTTCAAGAATGACATCATATTATCGTAGTTATCAAACGGTTCACCGATTCCCATGATAACGACGGAACTAACACGCTCTTCCGACTCGTCAAGTGCTTGCTGAACTTTAACGACCTGGGCAACAATTTCCCCTGATTCAAGATTCCGCTTTAAACCGCCTAGTGTCGAAGCACAGAATGTACAGCCAATTCTGCATCCTACCTGCGTTGTCACACAAATGGAGTTTCCGTATTCATGACGCATCAGCACCGTTTCAATCGAATATCCATCTTGGAGTTCAAATAAAAACTTCATCGTTCCGTCATTGGACGTTTGCTGAATCAAAGTCTTCAATGTTGTGAAGGTGAATTGCGACTCCAACTTATCCCGTAATGATTTCGAAAGGTTGGACATATCTTCAAAACTGGAGACACGCTTTTTATAAAGCCAGTCATATACTTGCTCGGCCCGGAATGGCTTCTCACCATTTTGTAGAAGCCATTCTTTAATTTGGTGAAGCTCCAATGAGTAGATCGATGGTTTTTCTGGTGTCGTGTCTTTTCTTACTCTAGATGATTTAGTGATTTCTGCCATTACAGCACCTTCTTTCTAAAACTCGCAATAAAGAATCCGTCACTGCTAAAATATTGCGGAAAAACTTGCAGCGTATGACCCTCGATATATGGCTGAACGCTTTCAGGCATTCTTGTGGACAAGGTTGCATCGCTTTCAAAATCCGGATGGCTTTCCAAAAATGCTGCAGCGACTTTGTCATTTTCTTCTTTATCCACCGTACAGGTACTATATACTAACCGTCCGCCTTGCTTAACAAGCGGGGCAGCCGATTCCAATAATTGTTGTTGTATACTTGAGAGTTTCATTATATCATCTTTTGTTTTAGTATACTTTACATCAGGCTTCCGGCGCATGACTCCCAACCCGGAACATGGTGCATCGATCAGGACCCTGTCAAACCCTTCCTTATTAAAGTGCTCTTGCACTTTTCTGCTATCAAGGGCCATTGTCTTAATATTGTTTCTGAGTTTTAGGCGCTCCGCCTGCTCTTTAATGAGCTTGACCTTATGCTCATGAAGGTCTAGCGCATATACTTGTCCTGTGGTCAAGCCTTCTGCGATATGGGTCGTTTTCCCTCCAGGTGCAGCACAGCAATCGAGCACAGCATCATTTTCATTCGCACCCAATGCATGGGCAACTAGCATTGAACTCTCGTCCTGAATCGATAAATACCCCATTTTATAGCTTTCTGAATGAGCAAGATTCCCTTTATAGCTGACGATTGCTTCGGGAACGACTTCACTCGCTTCAACATCATATCCTTCTTCCGTTAATATGCTGATCAGTTCACGGCGTGAAATCTTCTTTAAATTAACACGTCCTGTCTGTAATGGCGCAGTTAAGTTGATTTCACACATTTCCTTGGTTTTTTCATAACCAAATTGCTCTACCCAACGCTGGACCAGCCAAATAGGATGACTCACCTCTATGGAAAGCCGTTCCAGATCATCTTTTATTTCCTCTAAAGAAGGAACACCATTTCTTTGAATATTACGAAGCACACCATTGACCATCGAAGAGGTGCCCTTGTGTCCGCGCTTTTTGGAAATTTCTACAGCCTCGAAAATGATTGCATGATCAGGCACTTTATCTAAATAGACCATTTGGTAAACGGAAAGTCTAAGTAAATTGATGACCCAGCTTTGCGTTTTTTTAGGTTGTTTAATAAACGGGTTCAAAAAATAATCCAAAGTCATTTTCCGCTGGATGGTACCGTAGCTTATCTCTGTAAGCAAACCGCTATCCACGACGGATAACTGGTGCTTTTTAATCAAGTTGTTCAATAATAGGTTACTGTAGGATTGGTTTTTCTCTACAGATTCCAAAATATCGAGAGCGATTTCACGTACTCCCTTTTTAGTTTGCTTCATTCTGTTCTCCTAACTTCATGCCTGCTTTAATGAACGATCCGGCTCCGCGCAAGTAATCTTTCGCCGGCATTTTTTTCTTTCCTGAAGGCTGCAGTTCAGTTACTAGTATTGCCGTCTCATTGCCTGTCGAAACGATGAAACCATCATTTTGTACATCAATGACCGTGCCCGGCAAGGCCTGCTTGCCAGCTTCAAGTTTCTTTACTTGCCATATTTTCATAATGGAACCGTCTAAGGTTGTATAAGCAACAGGCCAAGGATTCAGGCCGCGTACATGGTTATAGATGTCTTCCCCTGATTTCGACCAGTCGATTTTTTCCTCCGACCGTTTGATGTTGGGCGCAAAAGATGCTTTAGCATCATCTTGCTTGATTGCCTGTAACTCTTCATTTATAAGTTTTGGAAGTGTCTCCGCAAGTAAATCCGACCCTATCTTGCTTAATTTATCATGCAGTGTACCAACATTGTCTTCTTCCTCTATAGTAACTTCCGCCTGAGTCAATATATCACCGGCATCCAATTTTTCTGCCATATACATGATGGTTATCCCAGTCTTTTCTTTCCCCTGTAAAATGGAATAATGAATTGGCGCCCCTCCACGCAGTTCGGGAAGCAGGGAGGCATGTACATTAATACAACCGTACTTAGGGGCATCCAACAATTCATTCGGAAGAATTTGTCCGAATGCCGCCGTCACCACTAAATCAGCATTCAATGCAATGATTTTTTCAAGTTCTTCTTTTTCCCGGATTTTTTCAGGCTGATAAACGGGTATCCCATGCTTTTCGGCTTCAACTTTAACTGGCGGCGGCGTTAGCACCTTTTTGCGGCCCACTGGACGATCGGGCTGTGTGACAACAGCGATCACATCATACCCTTCATCAATGATTCTTTTCAATACCGGCACCGAAAAGTCCGGTGTACCCATAAAAATTATTTTTGTCATTCTTCTCCATACCTTTCTAACTCTTCTTCCGAAATATACCGGGAAACCTTACTTGTAAATAAGACTCCTTGCAGATGATCGATTTCGTGTAGAAGGGCCCTTGCAAGGAAATCCTCCGCTTCTATCTCGAAATAAGATCCTTTTCGGTCTTGTGCCCGGACTTTGACACGGTAAGGACGCACTACTTCACCATATAAACTCGGGAAGCTCAAGCATCCTTCAACACCTGTCTGTTCTCCTTCCAATTCCAGCACTTCCGGATTAATCAGTTCGATTGCACCTGATCCTTCCTCTATTTCAACGACGGCCACTTGCTTTTTCAC
The DNA here is from genome assembly GCF_056397085.1 of Peribacillus sp. 05N428. Lineage (NCBI taxonomy): Bacteria > Bacillati > Bacillota > Bacilli > Caryophanales > Bacillaceae > Peribacillus > Peribacillus sp. 05N428. The sequence continues at coordinate 11,996 of NZ_JBFTMS010000016.1, forward strand.
GCCAACTTGAGGTGCTGCAAGTCCAACGCCATCCGCCTCCACCATCGTTTCATACATGTTATTTAACAGCTTTGCCAACTTTTTATCAAAACTTGTTACTTTATCGCATTTTTGTTGTAAAATTTTTTCAGGAAACAAAACAATCGGTAAAATAGCCAAAATTAAAGGTACCCTCCTAGATATGAAAAACAACACTTCATTATATAAAAACGCAAGCTGTAACAGCTCGCGGTAATCATCCATCTCTTAAATAATTACATCATGATTTGTGGATTTAAATCTATTGAAATCTGCAAATGATTCTGAGCGGTTTCTTTTTGGTAATGCTCTAAAAGTGTGCGTAAATGCTGATTCAGGTCAGGCTCTCGTTTGTATTTTATCAGACATTGATAGCGATATCTATTGTTGATTCGACTAATGGGCGAAGCAACCGGACCTAGTACGACAGAATCCCGATTCAATCGCGAGCCTAAATAATTGGTGATTTTCTCAGTAACACTCACCGTCTTCATTAAATCTTCATGTGAAACGGTTATCAGGACAACATAATAATATGGAGGGTAATGACTTTGCCTCCTTAGATACATCTCCCGTTCATAAAAAGCATCATAATCCTGCAGGGCAGAAAGCTCGATGCTGTAATGCTCAGGCGTATAGGTTTGGATGACCACTTCTCCCGGAAGCTGATGACGTCCCGCCCTTCCACTGACCTGCGTCAGCAGCTGAAATGTCTTTTCCGAAGAACGGAAATCAGGTAGATGCAGCATCGTATCAGCTGAAAGGACTCCAACAAGAGTGATATTAGGAAAATCAAGGCCCTTGGCTATCATTTGGGTGCCTAGCAATATATCCGCCTTTCCTTCACCAAAGGCATTCAGCAATCGCTCATGTGAACCCTTCTTACTCGTCGTGTCAACATCCATTCGTATGACCCTTGCTTCAGGGAGGATTTTTGCAAGCTCTTCTTCAACCTTTTGAGTGCCTGTTCCAAAGAACCTTATATGATCACTTTCACATTCAGGGCAAACGGAAGGCATTCCCTCTTCAAACCCACAATAATGGCATTTCATTATATCATTAAAGCGATGATATGTAAGTGAAATGTCACAATTAGGGCAGTTGATGACCAATCCGCAGCTTCGACACATCACAAAGGAAGAATGTCCCCTTTTATTTAGCATCAGGACAGTTTGCTCCCCCTTATCAAGCCGGTCTTTCAGCTTGGTAAAGAGCAGCTCCGAAAACATGGAACGATTTCCCGTTCTTAGTTCTTCCCTCATATCTACAATATCAACTGCTGGCAAAGCATTTTTATTCATCCTCTGGCTAAGGGTCAATAATTTATAGACATTTTTCTTGGCTCGCGCAAAAGATTCAAGTGTAGGTGTGGCACTGCCAAGAATAACCGGACAACCATATGATTTTGCTCTTTCAATGGCAACATCCCTAGCATGGTACCTTGGCGTTTCTTCTTGCTTATAACTGGATTCATGCTCTTCGTCAATGATGACCAGCCCCAGGTTTTCAAAAGGAGCAAACACGGCAGAACGAGCCCCGACCACCACTTTTACTTCTTTGCGGTGAATTTTCCGCCATTCATCATATTTTTCACCTACGGATAAACCGCTATGCATGACAGCTACCTGCTCCCCAAATCGTTCCTTAAACCTCTTCACCGTCTGTGGCGTCAAGGAGATTTCAGGTACAAGCATGATGGCTTCCTTCCCTTTTTCAATGACAGAGGCAATTGCCTGCAGGTACACTTCCGTCTTCCCGCTGCCGGTTACACCATATAAAAGGAAGACATCATGTTCATCATGATGTATTTTCTCTTGAATAGGCTTCAATGCAGCGGTTTGTTCAGCTGTCAGTGTAAAGGGAATGGATTTTTCGAACACACGGTTTTCATAAGGATCACGGTATATTTCTTGATCCATTTCAGCCAAGGCCCCTTTTGACACTAGGGATTTGACGGTACCGCTTGATGTGTTCATCAATTCAAGCAAATCCTTTAACGGGATGGGTTCTTGATGTTCAATAAAGTATTGAAGGAGTTCCTGTTGTTTTTTTGCATGGCTGGATATGGTTGATGCCATTTCTTTCAATTCCATAGGGGAAAGCAAAGATTTAATGACTCGGACCGTCTTCTTGTTAAGTCGGTTTTTCACATTATATTCGAGCTCAAGATTGCCATTTTGCATTTCCTTTTGGACCAGGGAGGCATTCTCCCCTTCAATCACATCTTTCCAAGATAGTGAATCATTTTTTCCGAAAAGGTTTTGAATGGAGGGAGGGAGCTGATCCTTTTTATCTTCAACGACTTTAATAACTTTTTCATACTTTGCTTTCATTGCTGCCGGAAGCATGGCCTGTAGCGCTGAAATTTTAAAACACATCGCCTCCTTCGTCAACCAGTCACCGAGCTGAAGCAATTCCTCATTAAGGATGGGCTCCAAATCCATTGGTTCCTTTATAAAGCGTAATTTCGCAAAGTCGCTTTTAGCTTTTAAGCCTGTGACGAACCCCTGCACCATTCTTGGACCGAATGGGACGATAACTCTCATTCCGGGCTTGATGACTTGGTTCCACTTTTCAGGGATGCGATAGTCGAATTCTCGATCCGTTTGTTTAGCAGGTACATCCACGATGACGGATGCTATATCCATAAGACATCATTCCTTTTGCTTGCGAGATACTTCTGCCAGGATGCTTTTAGCTATATCCGCTTTACTCATTTTTGGAAGTTCGGTAGCACTTCCATCTTTATCGTAAATGGTCACGATGTTCGTATCCGTTCCAAATCCTGCCCCTGCGACGGTAACATTATTGGCAACGATCATATCTGCATTCTTTTTGACTAATTTTCCTCTTGCGTATTCTTCAACATTGTTCGTTTCAGCTGCAAAGCCCACCAAAATCTGATGAGTTTTATTTTCACCGAGTTCCTTTAGGATATCCTTTGTCCGTTCAAATTCAATCACATTTTCCCCTGGCTGCTTTTTCATCTTTCGAGTATGATAGACCTTCGGTTTATAATCCGCCACTGCAGCCGTCATGATTACGACATCACTGGTAGCGAACTGATCGAATACCGCATCATACATATCTGCAGCTGATTCCACTGGTATTACACTAGCCTTGGGAGGTGGCGTCAAGTTCACTGGGCCGGTAATCAATGTCACCTCAGCGCCCATTTCAATTGCCGCTTCGGCTAGGGCATAGCCCATTTTGCCGCTGGAATGATTCGTCACAAAACGCACCGGATCAATCGCTTCACGTGTCGGTCCTGCCGTTATTAAATATTTCTTTCCTTTAAGAGGCTGTTGCTGTAATTTGCGTTCATTGAAATATCGATTAAGATGTTCTACGATTGTTTCAGGTTCCTCCAATCGTCCTTTCCCTACATATCCGCAGGCCAAATACCCTTCGCCCGGTTCAATGAATTGATATCCAAACGACCGAAGTGTCTCCATATTTTTCTGAACCGCTGGATGTGCGTACATGTGCACGTTCATTGCAGGCGCAACCCAAACAGGTGCTTCCGTTGCCAATAGGGTGGTCGTGATCATATCATCCGCGATTCCATTGGCTACTTTGCCAATGACATTGGCTGTAGCTGGAGCCAACAGGATGATATCAGCCCAATCAGCCAAGTCGATGTGGGCAATGACTGAAGAATCCTTCTCATCAAAAGTATCTGTGTACACATCATTTCTCGAAAGTGCTTGAAAGGTGAGCGGCGTCACGAACTTACGTGCCGATTCACTCATGATCACTTTAACATGCGCACCTTCCTGAGTTAATTTACTTGTCAGGGCAGCAGCCTTATATACAGCAATCCCGCCGGTGACACAAAGAAGTACTTTTTTATCGATAAGCATGCAAATTTCCCCTAACTATACATTCTATTCTTTCTAATTATGACGGAAAACCGAAGAAATTTCATTTGAAATGCGCAATAACCTATGGATTCCCCCAAACATTACTTTAAAAAAATCAATACAAACAGGCCTGACACCTTGGCCGCAGGAAGGAAGCACTTTCCAAATGTAACGCTCCTGTTTGCTTTAGGGTGTCAGGCCCGATAGGTCAAGCTCTGTGTTCTCTTAGTTTTCCTCGTAAGAATTATCGTAAGTCAATTTACCGGAATGAATTTCTTCAAGGGCACGACCTACCGATTTATGGGAAACCGGTTTTATAAGGCAATTATCTTTAATTTGCATTTCCCTGGCGCGTTTAGCTGCCACCGATACAAGTGAGTATTTAGAATCGATTTTAAGTAATAGAGAATCAATTGATGGATATAACATGATTTATTCCGCCTCCAACATTTTTTTATATAAAACTGCAACTCTTTCCCGACGGCAATGCTCGGCAATTACAATTGCATTAATTCTAGCACATGCTGCATCCACATGATCATTTTCAACAACATAATCGTACAGATCCATAAGTTCTATTTCTTCCTTGGCCACTTTCATCCGGCCTTTTATCGCTTCCTCCGTCTCGGTTCCGCGAGTAACGATGCGGCTTTCGAGTTCAGTCAAACTCGGAGGAGCAAGGAAAATGAAAAGTCCTTCAGGGAACTTCTCCCGGACCTGTTTAGCTCCTTGAACTTCTATTTCCAGAAATACATCTTTTCCGGAATCGATTGTTTCACGGACATAATCCACGGGTGTTCCATAATAATTACCGACGAACTCAGCATATTCCAGCAATTTGCCTTCTTTGATCAGTGCTTCGAATTCCTCGCGTTTTTTGAAGAAATAGTCCACTCCGTCCACTTCACCATGGCGAGGCAGCCTTGTTGTCATCGAAATTGAATATTCGAATGCCGTTCCTGGCTGAGAAAAAATCGCCTTCCTAACAGTTCCTTTACCAACACCGGATGGTCCGGACAAAACGATTAATAAACCTTTTTCTCTCATATTGTTTCAGTTACCCCTCTTCTACGCTGTCATCTCTATCTTGTAGCCGTGCAGCAACCGTTTCCGGTTGAACGGCAGATAAGATAACATGGTCGCTGTCTGTAATTATAACGGCCCTGGTTCTTCTACCATATGTAGCATCTATTAAGGATCCGCGATCTCGGGCGTCTTGGATGATCCTTTTTATCGGAGCCGATTCAGGGCTCACGATGGATACGATCCGGTTCGCGGAAACGATATTCCCAAAACCAATATTAATGAGCTTAATTGACATTTTTGTCCCCCATTCATATCTATTGTCACCTTGTTAGGTTCATCATAAACCGACTACTCGATATTTTGAACCTGTTCCTTTAATTTTTCAAGCAAACTTTTCATTTCCACCACTTCTTTCGTAATGGCCGAATCATTTGCCTTTGATCCAATCGTATTGACTTCCCTATTCATTTCCTGGACAAGGAAGTCAAGTTTCCTTCCAATTGGTTCACTGAGGGTAAGGGTCCTTGAAAATTGCTGTACATGGCTATCGAGTCTGGTCAGTTCTTCATTTATATCACATTTATCAGCAAAAATGGCCGCTTCTGTCACAATACGGCTATCTTCAATCAATCCATCAGTCAACTCGGCCAGTTTGATTTCCAATCGGGCTTTATATTTTTCGACGACTGAAGGTGCATGCATTTTGACCCCTGCTACTATCTCACCAAACTTTTCAAGCTGGCGTTTCATGTCCGAGGCAAGCTCCTGACCTTCCAGATCGCGCATTTTTTTCAGATTTTCCAATGCCCCCGTGACAGCCTTCATTAACAGGGATTCCAAATCGGCAGGAACGGCAGGTACTTCTTCCGTCACGAAAATCGATTCAAGTTGCAGCATATCCTGTAATGTAATTGAACTTTCCAGATTGTATTTTCCCTTAACTTCATCCATCAATCCCACATATTGATCAGCAAGATCCCAATCGATCTTCACCTTTTTGGAAACCAGGCTCTCACCTTCCACTGTAATGAAGATTTCCACCCGTCCCCTTCTTATGTATTGATTCGCCTTCTTTTTTACCTTTTCTTCCAAAACCAAAAGCTGGCGCGGCATTCGAATCGTATATTCACAAAAACGATGGTTAACGGTCTTGATTTCAGCAAAAACCCTGACCTGTTCGTTTTCCGCTTCTTCTCTTCCATAGCCCGTCATACTGGTAACCATGGTTCCACATCCTATCAAAACATAATGTAGTAATTTGGCCTTTTAACATTCATTATATATTAGCTAAAGTACGGAAACATTAGCTTACAAATAAAATACTACAAAAATAAAAAGGCAATAGAGCAAGACTCTACCACCTTAAAGATTATACCATATATCATTGTGCTTTTCTTGCTAAAAAGGTTCCAGCCAGTAAAAAAGTTGGTATGGATGCCATTCCTATTACTAATAGCCAATCCCTTCCCGAAATCGGTACCGTATGAAAGATGGTTTGTAAAGGCTGCACATACATGACGGCTACCATCAATAATAGGGAGGATAGTACCGCCCCCACTAGATAAAGGTTACCGAATGGATTTCTCGAGAAGATCGAACGTTCACTTCGGCAATCGAATACATGTATAAGCTGAGCCAGGACCAAGGTAGCGAAAGCAATCGTTTGTGCATAAGCAAGGTTATCCGGATTTGCACGATATACAACATAAAATGCAATCAATGTGGAAACCCCTATCAGAAAACCGCGTGAGATGATCTTCCAGCCAAGCCCTCTTCCAAAAACACCTTCATTGGCATTTCTTGGATTCCTTTTCATTACATCTTCTTCTGCGGCATCCAGGCCCAATGCCATCGCAGGCAATCCGTCGGTTACAAGGTTCACGAATAAGATCTGGATTGGTATCAATGGTAATGGCAAGGCGCATAGCATCGCAAAAAACATGACCAAAATCTCTCCAACATTGGAAGCAAGCAGGTAACGGATGAACTTCCTGATGTTTTCGTAAATATTCCTGCCTTCTTTGATGGCCGATTTTATTGTGGCAAAATTATCGTCAACCAATATCAAGGAAGAAGCTTCTTTAGCAACATCAGTCCCCGTGATGCCCATGGATATACCAATATCCGCTGATTTTATCGCAGGGGCATCATTGACACCATCCCCTGTCATTGCAACGACATGTCCTTTATTTTGCAAGGCTTTTACGATTTTTAACTTATGTTCCGGGGAAACTCGGGCAAATACCGAAACACTTTCAACAACTTCCTCAAGTTCCCCGACTTCCATGTCCGCCAATTGCCGTCCTTCAAGTACACGATCTTTTCCTTTTAAAATTCCAAGCTCTTTAGCAATTGCCTTTGCGGTTATCACATGGTCGCCTGTAATCATGACAGTTTTGATCCCGGCGTCCCTGCATTCCTTAACTGCCTGTTTCACCTCCGGACGAGGGGGATCGATCATGCCCTGCAGTCCCATGAAGGTCAAATTACGCTCAGCTTCGGTTTCATGCAGCAAAATCGTTCCTTTTGAAAGAGGTTTATAACCTACAGCAATCATTCTAAGTGCCTGCGAAGCAAGCCCATTCATGTCCTGCTGCACCCTTTCCTTACTCTCCCGATTTAATATTTCCGACCTTCCTTCCCAAAGAATCGTGTCGGACTGGGCAATCAATACGTCCGGGGCACCTTTTACGATAACGAAATGATTATCTTTATCATCCTTCACTATGACACTCATCATTTTGCGGCTCGAGTCAAATGGAAACTCCTTTACTATCGTAAACCTCTTAGATAAGTGTTCCCTCGTCAATCCCGCTTTCATTGCCGCGACCAACATCGCCCCTTCTGTCGGATCACCGTCTAGAATATATTGTTTACCATTCTCCTTTAACTCAGCTTTATTACAGAGCATGCCGAATGTAATTATTTGAAGCAAGGCATTATGGTTTTTCGGGGCAACTGAAACTCCCTCTAAAGAAAATTCTCCGACCGGATTGTAACCAGTACCGCCCACATCCCAAGTTTTTCCTCCACTCCAAACCTTCGTCACCGTCATTTTGTTTTGTGTCAGTGTACCTGTTTTATCTGAGCAAATCACTGTTGCACAGCCAAGCGTTTCTACGGCAGGAAGCTTACGGACAATTGCTTTTTGTTTGATCATACGCTGAACACCTAAAGACAAGGCTACGGTCACAATGGCTGGCAAGCCTTCGGGAATCGCCGCAACAGCCAAAGATACCCCGGCCAAAAACATCGTATAAAGATCATGTCCTTGAATGACACCAGTCAGGACCACGATTACAGTTAATATTAAAGCCGTGACGATCAAGATTTTGCCTAGCTGCTCCAACCTCCGTTGAAGCGGTGTTTCTTTTGTTTCTGCAGTCTGCAGGAGATCCGCAATCTTTCCCATCGCCGTATTCATTCCTGTAGCGATTACGATTCCGACTCCATTCCCTCTTGTCACCATCGTTCCCATAAACGCCATATTTTCCTGATCACCGATACCTTCAACCTCATTCATCAATGGATCAGAACATTTTACGGCCGGGAGTGACTCGCCGGTAAGTGCCGACTCTTCTATTTCAAGGCTTGAATGGTCGATGATCCGTAAATCGGCACCAATACGGTCACCGCTCGAAAACTTCAGGATATCCCCTACAACCACTTCTCTCGATGGGATTTTCATCCACTGGCCATCTCGAAGCACGTTAACTTGCGGTGCAGCCATTTCCTTTAAGGCATCCAATGATTTTTCTGCCTTCCGTTCTTGAAAAAAACCAAGTAATCCATTCAAAAAAACAATCGCCATGATGGCAATCGCATCGATATATTCACCCAATATCCCGGAAACCAATGTCGCGGCAAGTAAAACTATGACCATGAAATCTTTGAATTGGGCGAAAAATAAAAGAATGGCTGACTGTTTTTCTCCTTCCTTCAATTCGTTAAAACCATTCTTTCGCAGCCTGTCCTTTACTACATCATCGTCCAAACCGTGTGTAACGTTTGTTTGAAGCGCTTTCTCCATTTCTTGATTATTCATTTCCCTGAACTCCATCAAGTTTCACACATCCCTTTGAATAGAATGAAATAGGCTCCTGTATACATCTCAACAGGCGCTTTTTGCTTTACTCTTCCAACACCTGCCTGCTTACCGATACATAAAACAACCTGCTCTTCTTCCATGATTATTCAGACTCGTCCAAAATAATGCTATAATTAAACAGAATTGCGGAAAGAAGAACGATCCGGATAATTTTTTGTATGAACGAACTGTAATCATGATGAATGGACCAATTTTGTATTCAATATCAGGAAATTAAAAAAAGCATCCATTCACTGTACCTGAACTGCTGCTTTCACCCAGTTCGCTAAAAAATTGTAGTTAACTAAAATGGGCAGCGATGCATTTATAACGCCCGGCAAAAATGAGTTCTTAGAAAATCTTATGTAAAGGAAGTAAAAATAGAATGTCATTTGATGGATTATTTACGAAAGCGATGACGGAAGAAATCGCTTCTTTATTAGAAGGTGGACGAATCAATAAGGTACATCAGCCTTATAAAAATGAAGTAATACTGGTTGTTCGTGCTGGAGGTAAGAACCATAAGCTCTTATTATCAGCCCATCCAAGTTATTCGAGGGTGCAAATGACCGAAGAAAGTTATGAAAATCCCAAAGAGGCACCCATGTTCTGCATGCTTCTTAGGAAGCACCTCGAAGGCTATACGATAGAAAACATTTATCAATATGAACTTGATAGGATGATCATTTTTGAAGTGAAGGGCCGTAATGAGCTTGGCGATGTCTCTCAAAAGCAGTTAATCATCGAAATCATGGGGCGACACAGCAACATTGTTTTAGTAGATAAAGAACGAAATATGATTTTGGACAGCATTAAGCATGTTTCACATGCCGTCAACAGTTATCGGGCGATATTGCCCGGCCAGGAATATAAAGCTCCACCCGCACAGGAAAAAAATGATCCCTTCAAGGCTACCGAGGACGATATCAGGAAGAATATTGACTTCAATGCAGGAAAGCTGGATCGACAGCTTGTTGCCCATTTTTCAGGAGTTTCACCATTAGTTGCAAAGGAAGCCGTCTACCGGGCCGGACTTGCCAACAGTACGACCCTTCCAACAGCCTTTTTAAAGATTATCCAGGAAATCTCGGAACAGAAATATGCTGCCACGATCAAACAAGATGGAAATAAAGAAGTTTTTTATATGCTTTCACTAGAGCATCTGTCTGGGAATCAACGTACGTTTTCTTCATTGAGCGAGATGCTGGACCGCTACTACTTCGGAAAGGCAGAAAGAGATCGGGTTAAGCAAAAGAGTCAGGATGTAGAACGTTTCATTACTAATGAAATCGAAAAGAACTCAAAAAAAATCGGCAAGCTCGAACGTACATTGAAAGATACGGAACGCGGGGAACAGTATCAGTTGTTCGGTGAGCTGCTTACAGCTAATCTATATCAAATGAAAAAAGGCATGAAGGAAATAGAAGTCGTCAATTATTATGATGAAGAACAAAGTATGGTCACCATCCCGCTTGACCCATTAAAAAATCCGTCAGATAATGCACAAAAGTACTTCTCCAGATACCAAAAGTCCAAAAATGCAGTCGGAGTGGTCCAAGAACAAATCGAAAAAACTAAATTGGAATTGGCCTACTTCGAAGCCTTGCATCAGCAGCTCCAATCAGCGTCACCCAGGGATATAGAGGAGATTCGGGAAGAACTTCAGGAAGAAGGATACATTAGGCAAAAAAAGAAAAAAGGCATGAAAAAGCCTGCAAATGCAAAACCGCAGCTTGAAACATATTATGCTACGGATGGAGATCTCATTTTTGTCGGGAAGAATAATAAACAAAATGATTATTTAACGAATAAGTTTGCACGCCGTGATGAAATATGGCTTCATACCAAAGATATACCCGGCTCACATGTTGTGATTCGAAATGAATCGCCAAGTGAACAAACGATAAAAGAGGCAGCCGTATTAGCAGCTTTCTTCAGTAAAGCAAAGCAATCGAGTTCAGTGCCCGTTGATTTCACACAGGTTCGCCATGTTAAGAAACCGAATGGTTCCAAGCCCGGGTTCGTAATCTATGACCAGCAGCAGACCGTTTATATTACACCGGATGCCGATACTGTCATACGCTTAAAGGAAGCGGTAAAGGAGTAAAAAAATAGAGGGGGCCCAGTCCTAAGTGATTGGGCCTCCTCTATTTTCATGCCGAAATCCAAGCTGTATCAGCCGGATTCTCCCGCCATTTTTTTAGCTTTTCCAATTCTTCTGCCGTGATGTACCCTTTATCATTAGCGACTTTTATCAAAGTAGAGTAGTCACTCAACGAATGGTTAATAATGCCCTCAGCTTCGAATTTTTCTTTTCCCTTTTCCAATTCGTAAGTAAAGATCGAAACGACTCCTAGAACATCACATCCAGCCTCTTTCAGCGCATTAACAGCAGTAATCACACTTCCGCCGGTTGAAATCAAGTCTTCTACAACCACCACTTTTTGTCCTGGAACTGCGCGGCCTTCGATTTGATTGCCCTTTCCGTGCTCCTTGGCTTTGGATCGAACATAGCACATCGGTGCATTTAATTTTTCACTCACCCAAGCTGCATGCGGAATGCCGGCAGTTGCTGTGCCTGCAATCAGTTCAGCCTCAGGGAAATGCTGTTCAATCAAACCTTTCAATCCTTCCGCTATTTCATTGCGAACCTCTGGGTATGAAAGGGTTAAGCGATTGTCACAATAAATGGGTGATTTAATTCCAGATGCCCAAGTAAAGGGGTCATTCGGCTGTAGGTACACTGCTTTTATTTCCAATAGATGTTCAGCTATCTTATTATTTAACATGATATTCCCTCCCAAGCTGCTTTCATATCCAAATACGCCCTTAATGGATCTGCCGCCCCCGTTATGGCTCTCCCTACAACGATGGCATCCGCTCCAAAATCCCTAGCTTGTTCAGGCGTGGCAATTCTCTTTTGATCATGCGTCTGTCCACCTGCACTTCGGATTCCTGGTGTGACGGTCAAGAATTCATGACCGATGCGTTCATGTATGTTCTTTACTTCATGGGTAGAACAGACGACGCCATCCAATCCTGCCTGTCTAGTAAGGTTTGCATAATGGAGGACCGAATCTTCCAGAGATCCGGCAATGTTTTGCTCAGCATTCATTTGTTCTTGTGACGTGCTCGTCAGTTGGGTAACCCCAATGCATAATGGTCGTTTTTTACCAGCGGACGTACCCTTATCCAGGCCTTCCATGGCTGCTTCCATCATCTTTTGTCCACCTGCTGCATGTACATTGACCATGTCAGCGCCTAAAGCTGCCAATCCGGTCATGGCCATTTTAACGGTGTTTGGAATATCATGAAGCTTCAAGTCCAAAAACACATCGTGACCTTGCTCCTTTACGAAAGAAACGATTGATGGACCATTCTGATAAAATAATTCCATCCCCACTTTTACAGCCAGTTTTTCCGAATGGAACTGTTTTAGGAATGTCTCCGTTTGAAGGAGGTCAGGGAAATCAAGAGCGATTATTAGTGACTGTTTCATTTTGCTTCCAGCTCCTTCCGGTACATTCTGAAATATGGTCAAATCCCAGCTCATCCAACAATTTCGGTAATTCTTCGATGATGGTCGGGCATACAAAGGGATCCACGAAGTTCGCGGTTCCCACCGCAACAGCACTGGCACCCGCATAGAAAAATTCAATGACGTCTTCCGCCGTAGCGATGCCGCCCATTCCGATTATTGGAATAGAAACTTGCTGGCTAACCTCATAAATCATCCGGAGCGCTACAGGTTTTATTGCAGGACCAGATAATCCACCCGTTCTGTTAGAAAGGATCGGTTTGCCCGTTTTTAAATCCAATCGCATGCCGACTAATGTATTTATCATTGTCAACCCGTCGGCCCCGCCATCTTCAACTGCTTTGGCCATATCCACAATATTACTGACATTCGGTGAAAGCTTCACATAGACTGGGACGGAAGATACTTCCTTTACCGCCTTGGTTACCTCTTTGGCAACTTCCGGTACCGTACCGAAAGCTATGCCTCCTTCTTTTACGTTCGGACAAGAGATATTCAATTCAAGTGCTTTCACATTCCCCGCCTTGCTTATTTCACTGGCAACTTTTACATAGTCATCTATTTGCGAACCTGCAACGTTGGCAATGATGGGAACATCATACCTACTTAGCCAGGCCAGTTCTTCACTGATGACCTTTTCCAAGCCTGGATTCTGCAGACCGATGGCGTTCAGCATTCCCGAAGAGGTTTCCGCAACACGCGGAGTTGGGTTGCCGAACCTCGGCTCAGGAGTGGTCGCTTTGATCATGATCGCCCCAAGAATATCCAAGTCGAAAAATTGACTGTATTCACGGCCAAATCCAAAGCACCCAGATGCTGGCATGACCGGGTTTTTCAAGTGTAATCCTGGTAATTCAACTGAAAGCCTGCTCATAATACCACCTCTCCTGCCCGGAATACGGGTCCATCGCTGCAAACCTTTTTATAACTGAAACCAGTTGGGTCATCCCCTGTATGACACACGCAAGCAAAGCATGCACCGATGCCGCATCCCATCCTTTCCTCAAGGGACAGGAAAAGCTTTTTCTCACGATAGCCCGATTCCAAGGCTCTTAACATTGGTGTAGGCCCGCATGAAAAGATCGTTGCAAACTCTTGCTCCAGATTGTCTATTACAGTTGTAACAAATCCTTTTGTCCCGTATGAACCATCCACCGTGGCAATATAGGTATCACCTAATTCACTGAATTCTTTTTCGTAAAAGATGGCTGACTTGGTTTGGAAGCCCAATACATGGATTACCGTAACACCTTTCGCAACCAACATTTGTGATAATTGATACAGGGGCGGGACACCAATCCCGCCGCCAACCAATAATGCCGTTTCACCCTGTTTAGCCTCATGAACGGGAAATCCGTTGCCAAGGGGTCCAAGGATATCGACCGCTTCCGCCTCTTTACGCTGCGATAACAGTGTCGTTCCTTTACCTTCAGCCCGGTATATCATCGTGAACTGTTTTTCACTGCTGTTGTAAGAAGAAATCGAAATCGGGCGTCTTAACAATGGCTCAGTGCCTTCTGTTGTCTTGACTTGGACAAACTGGCCTGGTTGATTCATCTCTGAAACCAATTCACCTTGCAGGGTAAGTTCAAAGATGGATGGGGCCAGTTCCTTATGATTTAACACCTTCATTCTTTCCTTCTTGATCATATATAGCTCACCTCACGACTTTTTTCCGTTTTTCCCATTGCTTCTGCCGAGAAGGTCATGGATTCTATCACTCTTAAAATGGCTTCTGCCGTATCAAGTGATGTTAGGCATGTCACTCCATTTTCAACCGATTCACGTCGGATTCTGAAACCATCCCGTGCCGGCTGCTTACCTTTTGTCAAAGTATTTATGACAAATTGCGCTTCCCCGTTCCGGATGACATCCAGCAGGTTTGTACCTTCTTCGCCAATTTTCCCGACAATTGCAGTCGGGATTCCTGATTGCTCCAATAGGGCAGCAGTTCCGCTGGTGGCTATCAGCTTGAAGCCGATATTATGGAAACGCCTTGCTAAAAGCAGCGCTTCTTGCTTATCTTTATCCGATATCGTCAATAACACCGAACCATGCCCCTTGATCTTGAAACCGGAAGCGACCAGCCCTTTATATAAAGCTTTTTCAAGGGTGCTATCTTTCCCCATTACTTCACCGGTCGATTTCATTTCAGGTCCGAGTGAGATGTCCACACCTCTTAATTTCGCAAATGAGAAGACCGGCACTTTCACATAGACCCCAGTTTGTTCTGGCACTAACCCCGATTTGTAACCTTGGCTTTCAAGCGTGTGGCCCAAGATGACCTTCGTGGCTAAGTTAGCCATCGGCACATTCGTAATTTTACTTAAGAATGGAACGGTTCGGCTGGAACGTGGATTTACTTCAATCACATACACTTCTTCATTGCTGATGACATATTGAATGTTCAAGAGACCAATTATATTCAAGCCTTTTGCCAATCGGGTCGTATAATCAATGATTACTTCTTTTTGTTTTTCGGTTAAGTTTTGTGGCGGATAGACTGCAATCGAGTCACCTGAATGGACGCCGGCGCGCTCAATATGCTCCATGATCCCAGGGATAACGACCGTTTCTCCATCGGAAATACCATCCACTTCGATTTCCTTACCCGTTAAGTAGCGGTCTATCAGGACAGGATGATCCGGATTTATTTTCACGGCATTTTTCATGTAATGCAGCAATTCTTCTTGTTTATAGACGATTTCCATCGCTCTTCCTCCGAGGACATACGATGGCCTTACTAAAACCGGGTACCCGATATCTTCAGCGATGATGATCGCTTCATCAACCGATGTTGCAGTTTTGCCCTTTGGCTGAGGGATGCCTAAATCCTTAAGTGCTTTTTCAAATTTATTTCGATTTTCCGCCCTATCCAGGTCTTCAAGTGAAGTACCAAGGATTTTCACTCCTCTTTCAACAAGACCATCTGCAAGGTTGATTGCTGTCTGTCCGCCAAACTGTACGATGACCCCTTCCGGTTTTTCCAAATCGATGACATGCATGACATCTTCAATAGTCAATGGTTCGAAATAAAGTTTGTCGGAGATACTGAAATCCGTCGAAACTGTTTCGGGATTGTTGTTGATGATGATCGCTTCATATCCCGCTTCCTTAATGGCCCATACCGAGTGTACGGTCGCATAATCAAACTCTACTCCTTGCCCGATCCGAATTGGGCCTGATCCCAGAACAATGACACTTTTCTTGTCAGTGACGATGGATTCATTCTCATCTTCGTATGTCCCATAAAAATACGGAGTTTCCGATTCGAATTCGGCAGCACATGTATCAACCATTTTGTAAACAGGGATGATTCCTTGCTGTTTCCGGTATTCATAGACATCAATTTCGGGAACTCCCCATATTTCTGCGATCGTTTTGTCAGAAAACCCTAGTTCTTTAGCCTTTTGCAATACTTCACAATCAAAAGAATGTTCTTTAAGCTGCTTTTCAAAGTCGATTATCTTTTTCAACTTATGCAAGAAGAATAAATCGATCTGGCTCCATTCGTGGATGGTTTCGATCGTTTTTCCCCTTCTTAACGCTTCACCGATATAGAATAACCGTTCATCTCCGGCTTTTCTGATCCGTTTCTCTATCTTTCCATCCTCAAACTCGTCATTCAAATTAAGATGGAATATACCCGCTTCAAGGGAACGCACAGCTTTTAAGATTGATTCCTCGAATGTACGGCCGATTGCCATGACTTCTCCGGTCGCTTTCATTTGGGTACCGAGCCTACGGTTGGCGCTTTCGAACTTATCGAAAGGCCAGCGCGGAATTTTCGTAACGACATAGTCCAGTGCCGGTTCAAAGCTGGCATAGGTTTTGCCAGTGACAGGGTTCATCATTTCATCGAGCGTCAAACCAACGGCTATCTTTGCTGCTAGCTTTGCAATTGGATACCCAGTCGCTTTTGAAGCAAGTGCCGAAGAACGGCTGACCCTTGGGTTCACTTCAATGACATAATATTGATAGCTGTTTGGATCTAGCGCAAGCTGAACATTACATCCACCTTCAATTTTCAAGGCGCGGATAATCTTCAAAGACGTATTTCGAAGCATTTGATACTCTCTGTCACTTAATGTTTGGCTTGGTGCCGCAACGATTGAATCGCCTGTATGGACACCGACAGGATCGAAGTTTTCCATATTACAAACAACTATTGCATTATCATTGGAATCACGCATCACTTCATATTCCACTTCTTTGAAACCGGCAATGCTCTTCTCAAGCAGACATTGGTGAACCGGGCTGCTTTTCAGGCCACCCTCAACGATCTCGATAAGCTGCTCTTCGTTATCACAAATCCCACCGCCTGTTCCGCCAAGCGTGAAGGCTGGACGAACAATGACCGGATAGCCGACTCGTTCAACGAATGTATAAGCTTCTTCCAGGTTATGAATAATGTCGCTGTCAGGCACTGGTTCCCCCAGATCGTTCATTAGCGTACGGAAAAGGTCACGGTCTTCCGCTTGTTGGATAGCCGAAAGTTTGGTCCCAAGAATTTGGACATTGCATTCTTCCAGGATTCCTGATTCGGCAAGCTCAACTGCCATGTTCAAGCCAGTCTGTCCGCCCAAGGTAGGTAACAGTGCATCCGGGCGCTCTTTACGAATGATTTTGCTGACAAATTCCAATGTGATCGGTTCGATATAAACCGCGTCAGCCATTTCAGTGTCTGTCATGATTGTCGCAGGGTTAGAGTTAATCAGGATCACTCGATAGCCTTCTTCTTTTAAGGCTATACACGCTTGGGTTCCTGCATAATCGAACTCGGCGGCCTGTCCGATGACGATCGGACCGGAACCAATTACTAGGATGCTTTTTATATCATTGCGTTTTGGCATGTTTTTTCCCCCTTGTTGGTTGCAGCTTCAATCATTTGTAAGAATTCATTGAATAAGTAGTTGGCATCTTCCGGACCTGGTGATGCTTCCGGGTGATATTGTACGGTGAAAGCTGGATACTTTTTATGGCGCAGACCTTCAATCGTATCGTCATTCAATGCTGTATGTGTCACAATAAGATCTGTACTTTCAATGGAAAGTTCTTCAACTGTATATCCATGATTTTGAGATGTGATGGATACCTTTCCGGTACGAAGGTCCCTAACTGGATGATTCGAACCTCGATGGCCGAATTTTAATTTTGCCGTATCCGCCCCGTTTGCAAGTGCGAATAATTGATGTCCTAAACAGATTCCGAATAACGGTACTTGCGTTTGGATTGTACGGATCATTTCGAGCGTCTCATGAACACTTTTCGGATCTCCAGGGCCGTTTGAAAGCATCACGCCATCCGGATGGTATTGCATCACTTCTTCGGCCGTGACGTTATAAGGTACAACCACGACATCACAGCCGCGCTTCGTCAACTCACGTAAAATCCCATGCTTCATGCCGTAGTCTACAAGAACAACCCGCGGGCCTCTGCCCGGGCTGGAATAAGGTGCTTTTGTTGAAACCTGTTTTACCTGATTAGAAGGAATCACTGTTGCCTTCAATTGGGAAACCACTTCACTTGCATCTTTATTGATATTGCAAAGCGCCCCTTTTAGTGCACCTGATTTCCTGATGATTCTTGTCAGCTTTCTCGTATCGATTCCGCTTATTCCAGGTATGTTCTTCATTTTCAGATATTCATCTAGTGATAATTGGTTTCGCCAGTTGGAAGGAAGTTCTGCTGTTTCCTTAACGACGAATCCTGCTATGGCTGGGTTGATGGATTCAAAGTCATCGCGGTTTATCCCGTAGTTCCCGATTAATGGATACGTAAGTGTAACGATTTGACCGCAATACGATGGATCGGATAGAATCTCTTGGTAACCGGTCATTCCTGTGTTAAAAACGACTTCACCTATTTTTTCTACGTCCCCGCCGAATGCTTCCCCAAGGAATACTGTCCCATCTTCTAAAATTAGCTGTCTTTTCATCCTTGAACACGTCCTTTTTCCCAAGCTATTTTTCCTTCTGCAATCGTCATGACTGGCCAGCCATAACATTTCTTTTCATTAAAAGGTGTATTTTTCCCTTTTGAAGCAAACTCTTCAGCATTGATTTCTTTTTCCGTTTCCAAATCGATGAGTACGATATCCGCAGTAGCACCTTCTTTTAGCTCTCCATAAGGAAGGGAGAAGCTTTCGGATGGTTTGATTGTCATGAAATCGATCAATTGCTTTAATGTTATGACGCCCTTTTTAACCAATTCGGTGTAAAGCAGCGGGAAGGCCGTTTCCAATCCTACGATTCCGAAAGGAGCCAGCTGCATTCCCTGCGCCTTTTCCTCTGCCGCATGCGGGGCATGGTCTGTTGCTATAAAATCGATGGTTCCATCAAGCAGCCCTTCAATCAACGCGTCCCGATCTTCACGGCCCCTTAATGGCGGGTTCATTTTATAATTCGTATCAAGTCCCGGTATATCATCTTCACACAATAATAAGTGATGCGGTGTTACTTCGGCGGTGACGCGGATACCTGCACGCTTTGCATCCCTTACCGTCCTTACCGATTCCTTAGTGGATATATGGCACACGTGATAATGGCAGTCTGCCGCTTCGGCAAGAAGGATATCCCGGGCGATATGTACAGCTTCACATACCGACGGAATTCCATTGATCCCCTGTTCTTTTGAGAATCTTCCTTCATGGACGGAGCCTTTATTGATTAAGCTATTGTCTTCACAATGAGCAACAATGGCCATATCTTGAGCTGCTGCCCGTTTCATCGCTTCCAGCATCATCCCGGCTTCTTGAATTCCTACGCCATCGTCTGTAAAGGCGAAAGCACCCGTTTGTTTTAGTGAAGCAAAGTCGGTCAGCTCCTTGCCAGCTTCCCTAATCGTAATGGATGCATATGGGAGTACCCTGACATGAGCCGTTTCTTCAATTTTCCTGTTAAGCGCTTCTAGGTTCTCCACTGTATCAGGAACTGGCCTAGTATTAGGCATCGCCGCTACCGTAGTGAAACCGCCTCTTGCCGCTGCAAGCGTTCCGCTTGCGATTGTTTCCTTATGTTCACCGCCCGGTTCGCGTAAATGGACATGCAGGTCAACAAGCCCAGGTGTAATCAGTAATCCTCCAGCGTCAACTACGTTACAATTTTCCGTCGCCAAGTCCTCGCCGATCTTTGTGATGACCTTGCCTTCTATCTCAATGTCCGCTTTTTTGAATGAGTTTTGATTATCTAGCAATACTCCATTTTTGATTACTGTTTTCATGGATGTTTCCCCCTTCGGTTTGTTCAAGCACATTTTTTAATACGGCCATTCTAATGAACACGCCATTTTCCATTTGTTTAAAAATTCTCGAGCGGCTGCATTCGACTAAATCACTGTCTATTTCAACACCGCGGTTTATTGGTGCAGGATGCATGATGATCGCATCCGGTTTCATATTTTTTTCACGTTGTTTGGTCAGGCCGAATTTTTCCAGGTAATCTCCATTTGCCTGATCGTATTTATCAATATGCCTTTCATGCTGTATTCTGAGCAGCATGACCACATCCGATGTAGCTACCGCATGATCGATGTCTTCATACCTTCCTAAACTGTTTGTTCTGTCAAACCATTCAGGCGGACCCGAAAATACGACATTCGCTCCTAAACGAGTCAGTGCTTCTGCATTCGATTTCGCAACCCGACTATGCCTTACATCACCGATTATCGCAATCTTCAGACCTTTGAAACTTTTAAACTCTTGTTTAATCGTCAATAAGTCCAGTAATGATTGGGTTGGGTGATTTCCGCAGCCATCCCCTGCATTGATTATTGGAATCCCGATCTTCTCATTCAATTCGTCAAAATAATTATCCTGTTCATGACGGATGATCAAGGCATTTACACCTATCGCTTCTAACGTTTTAACTGTGTCATATAAGGTTTCGCCTTTTAACACGGATGATGTACCCGCATCAAAAGGAATGACCTCAAGTCCCAATTTTCTTTCAGCCATTTCAAAGCTTGATTTTGTACGGGTACTTGGTTCAAAGAAGAGATTGGCAACTGTGGTCAGTTGCTTTGGAATCCAGTTGGTTCCGTTGGCAAAACACTCTGCCTCATGTAAAATCCCTTCAATCTCACTTATTGTCAATTCATTCATGGTCAATAATTTTTTCATCGATCCTGCTCCTCTCACATTTGTGATGCGGGGCATAAAAAACACCCCGCCATTAAGGACAGGGTGTAGGTCATAAAGATTGTGAGGACACGGAATGGTTTACACTTTTCTCCGTTCTCATTCATCTTTACAGCAACACCCTTTTAAGCCTCTCTGGACTTCTTTTAAAAGGTGATCTATTGTTTTGATGCAATATCTTATTTTCCAAATATATCTCCGGATATTTTTTCCCGGTCAGGAAGAATCAAGTTAAGAAGGATTCCTACGATGGCTGAAAGTGCCATTCCGGAAAGCGATACCGTTTCCGATAGTTGTACGAACGCTCCTCCGATTCCTAACACCAGGATGACTGAAGCTATCATCAGGTTTCTTTTCTTGTCAAAGTCGACCTTATTATCAATTAGCATCCTCAATCCACTTGAGGCGATGATACCGAAGAGCAAGATGGAAATGCCGCCCATCACAGCTGTAGGTATCGAGCTGATGACTGCTGAAATCTTACCGTTAAAGCCAAAGATGATTGCAGTCAATGCTGCCCCTCCGATGATATAGACACTGTACGCCTTCGTCATGGTCAGGACCCCAATATTTTCACCATACGAAGTCAGCGGCGGCCCACCGATGAAGGACCCAATCATGATTCCTGCGCCATCTCCTAAAATCGAGCGATGCAAACCTGGCTTTTCCAAAAAGTTTCTGCCGACTACTTTGCTCAGTACCATCTGGTGACCGATATGTTCTGATAAAGTTACGATGGCAACCGGTACCATGATGGCAATGACTTCCCATGAGAAGGTCGGTGTATAGGTTACATACGGAAACATGAATTCAGGCATTTCCCACCATTTTGCTGCCTTGATTGGTTCATAATCTATTATACCTGCTACAGCCGAACAGCCGTAGCCCACTAGGATTCCCATTAAAATGGGGATCAAGTTAATGAATCCCTTAAAGAATACGTTGCAGATGATTGTTACCGCTAAAGTGATCAGCGCTATAATTATATAAGTGACGCTGTATTTATCTTGCGGATCATACATTGCCATGTCCACTGCCGTTCCGGCAAGGCTTAATCCGATTACGATAATCACCGGACCAACCACAACCGGAGGAAGTATATTCATTAACCAGCTTAAACCGACTTTTTGGATGATCAAAGCTACAATCCCATATATGAACCCTGCCGCAAAACAGCCGATCATGGCCGCTTCCGGACCTCCCAAAGCCTTAGCCGCGATGATTGGCGTAATGAAAGCGAAAGATGAACCGAGATAAGCTGGTATCTGACCTTTCGTTATCAATAAGTACGAAAGTGTTCCCAACCCGCTTGAAACCAGTGCTACCGCCGGGCTTAAACCTACCAGGAATGGCACCAGCACCGTTGCGCCGAACATGGCGAACAAATGCTGGATGCTTAACGTAATCCACTGTCCAGCCTTTGGCACGTCCTCGACATCCAGTACGATGTCCCTTTTCATTTCTTCCATTTCCGTATCCCCCTCATGAAAATTCCATCAAAACTGTAAAAACCCTCTTTGCAGTATACAAAGAGGGTTTCTCAGAAGGTAAATGCCTATACATGGGCATAGCTCTTCTGATTGACTCCCCTTTGCCAGCCTCTCTGGACTGTCTTTAAAAGGGTAATATGAAATTTTCATGGTGTTTAGTTTTCTAATATAGTAACTTGATCTACTTGATCTACTTCTGTTAAAGTAACTGTAATTTTTTCAGATTGGGAAGTCGGAACGTTTTTACCGACGAAATCCGCGCGAATCGGCAGTTCCCTATGTCCCCTATCCACTAATACGGCAAGCTGGATCTGCGAAGGTCTTCCCAAATCCACCAGAGCATCCATTGCCGCTCTAACGGTTCTGCCTGTGAAAAGAACATCATCCACTAAAATCACTTTCTTGTCAGTGATATTGACCGGAATGTCCGAACCTTTTACGATGGGTTCCCCATCATTGGTCTTTTTCGAAAGGTCGTCGCGATAAAGTGTAATATCCAGTTCACCCAGCTCTATTTCCTTGCCTTCTATTTGATTGATGCGCTTTGCAAGTCGGTCAGCGAGGAAAATCCCGCGTGTACGTATCCCGATTAAGACGCAATCCTCAATCCCCTTATTTTTCTCAATGATTTCATGGGCAATCCTCGTCAAGGCTCTGCTAATGGCCTGCTCATCAAGTACTATGGCTTTCTCATTCAACACGTCGGCCACCCCGATTCTTTTTTCTGATAAGTCAATTTCAACAAAAAAATCCTCATGCCAAGAAGGCATGAGGATTTTATCGCCATGGGCATAATTATCCCACTTTGCGTATCCGTTTCCTTCTCAGTCTCTCTGAACTGTGTTAAAGGTTCTTATTAAGTTGTTATTATAATATATCAAAAAAATGAATTTGTCAATCCTTACTTCTACGTAATTGATTAATTAGATTTTCAAACTCCTCCGGAATCGGCGCTTCGAATTCCATATACTCATTTGTTCGTGGATGAATGAAACCTAGAAGACCGGCGTGTAACGCTTGTCCATCCAATTTCAGGGTCTTTTTCGGACCATATTTCGGATCTCCCGCCAGTGGGAAGCCAATGTATTTCATATGAACACGGATTTGATGTGTCCTTCCTGTTTCAAGCTGGCATTCCACCAAAGTGAAATCTTTGAAGCGTTCGATGACACGGAAATGCGTGACGGCATTTTTGGCATTCGAATCTGTGACAGTCATGCTTTGGCGATCTTTTTTATCGCGGCCGATCGGTGCATCGATCGTTCCAAAATCATGAGGGATCACACCATGAACTACAGCTTGATACTTACGGGTAACCGTTTTGTCAACGAGCTGCTGTACCAGTTTCTCATGTGCCATATCATTTTTGGCAACCATCAATAGCCCTGATGTATCTTTGTCGATCCGATGGACGATTCCAGGACGCATGACACCGTTGATTCCAGAAAGATCCTTGCAGTGAGCCATCAATCCATTTACAAGCGTGCCAGATACATGTCCCGGTGCCGGATGGACGACCATACCGCTCGGTTTATTAACCACGAGTACATCTGCATCTTCATAATAGATATCCAAATCCATTTCCTCTGCTACCGCATCCAATTCCTCAAGTTCTGGAATCGTCACTTCGATTGTATCGCCAGGAACGGCTTTGTAATTCGTCTTAATAACCGCGCCATTTACCAAAACGTGATCTTCCTTGATCCATTGCTGGACTTGCGTGCGAGACCATTCCTCATTTAAAGTGGAAAGGGCCTTATCAATCCTAACTCCTTTTAGTGTTTCATCGATGCTGTATAACCTTTTATCCATTATCTTTCTCCTTAGCGTTTTTTTCTTCTAAAAACATATGAATCACGAGCAGTCCGACACCAATTGAAAGCGCAGCATCAGCAACATTAAATACCGGGAAACTATAGCTGAAAATATAGGTATGAACGAAATCCACTACTTCCTGACGAGCAACACGATCGATGAAATTACCAATCGCACCGCCTAGCATGAGACCAAGTGCAACTCCGAGTAAAATGCTTTCCTTCGCCATTTTCTGAATATAATAGACAAGTCCAATAATGACAGCGATGGTGATGATGTAGAAAAACCACATTTGACCTTGTAGAATTCCCCATGCTGCCCCACGATTACGATGCGAGGTGATATATAGAAGGTTTTCAATAATTTCAATGCTTTCTCCGTACTCCATTTTTTTCACAATCATCCATTTTGTCAGCTGATCGAGAGCTATGACCAAAAGGGCAATCAAATAATAAAACACATTTTTTCCCCCAAACTAATCAAATCTTCACTTTTGAATTGTAGCATAAACTAGAAATAATGACTAATCCGAAAAACAGAAGTCCGCTAACTGTTCCTTAAGAATATCGGAAGATTGGACAAAGGCAAAATTCCCGATTGGGGTTTTAGCTTTCATTCACACAAAAAAGCCGGCCCTTCATATAGGGACCGGCTTTTTTGCAGGAATTATTGATTCACGTAATGTTCTTTCACGACTGTAGCACAACGCGGGCAAAGTGTTGGATGATCCTCCACTTGACCTACTTCCTTCGAAACATTCCAGCAACGTTCACACGTTTCACCTTCTGCTTTTGTAACAAGGATTGCTATATCCTCAAGTTTAACCGCTTCGGCTGGGGCACTTGCCACATCTCCAGCGATTTCAAATTCAGATACGATGAATAGCTGTTCAAAGCTTTCCTTGATGCCATCAAGCAGGTTTTTCGTTTCTTCATTAACATATACCGTCACTTTAGCATTCAGTGATTTTCCGATGACCTTCTGGTTACGGGCTTCTTCCAATGCTTTCAGAACATTATCACGGACATCCATGAACGCCGTCCATTTTGCTTCAATGACTTCAGCATCATCAATGGAAATTTCTTCAGGCATCAATGTCAACTGTACACTTTCTTCCGTTACACCCGGAATGAACGCCCATACTTCATCAGCTGTATGAGAGAGGATCGGTGATACCAATTTAGTCAAGCTGACCAATGATTCGTAAAGGACCGTTTGAATGGCCATACGCTCTTTCCCATTTGGTGCTTCACAATAAAGAATGTCTTTTGCATAATCAAGGTAGAACGAACTTAAATCCTGTGTACAGAAATTATTGACCATATTATAAATGGTAGCAAACTCATAATTTTCATAACTTAGCTTCGACTGTTTGATCAGTTTATTTAATTTAACCAGCATGTATCGATCGACTTCAGGCAATTCTTGAACAGCCACTTTATCGGTCTTAGGATTGAATCCATCCAAGTTCCCCAACAGGAAGCGGAAAGTATTACGAATCTTACGGTAAACTTCCGAAACTTGTTTTAAAATAGGATCGGAAACCCTGACATCCGATTGGTAATCCACCGAAGCTACCCAAAGGCGTAAGATATCTGCACCCAGTTGGTTCATGACCTTGGATGGCAGTACAACATTCCCAATCGACTTACTCATTTTACGGCCTTCGCCATCCAATGCGAACCCGTGGCTAAGTACACCTTTATATGGTGCTTTGCCTGTAACGGCAACGCTCGTTGAAAGTGATGAGTTAAACCAGCCGCGATATTGATCGGACCCTTCTAAATAAAGGTCAGCAGGGCGTTGCAAGTCGTCTCTTTCTTCAAGTACCGCTTGATGAGAAGAACCGGAATCGAACCATACGTCCATGATATCCGTTTCTTTCGTGAAGATACCATTCGGGCTGCCTTCATGTGTATAGCCCTCAGGCAGAAGATCTTTCGCTTCACGCTCAAACCAGATGTTTGAACCGTGTTCGCGGAATAGGTTTGAAATATGGTCGATGGTTTCATCCGTAATGATCGGCTCGCCATTTTCTCCATAAAACACTGGAATTGGCACGCCCCAAGCGCGTTGGCGGGAAATACACCAATCCCCACGGTCACGGACCATATTGAATAGGCGCGTTTCGCCCCAAGCCGGTACCCATTTCGTTTCTTCAATCGCTTCCAGAAGTTCATTGCGGAAGTCCTTGATTGACGCGAACCATTGTGCTGTTGCACGGAAGATCGTTGGCTTCTTCGTCCGCCAGTCATGTGGATAAGAGTGCGTGATGAACGTCAAGTTCAATAACGCGCCTGCTTCAGTTAATTTTTCGGTAATCGGTTTATTCGCTTGATCATAAAATAATCCGGCAAATTCCCCTGCTTCTTCCGTCATGACCCCTTTTTCATCTACAGGACAAAGTACGTCCAAGCCATATTTTTGCCCAATGATAAAGTCATCTTCACCATGACCTGGCGCAGTATGAACACAGCCCGTTCCAGCTTCAGTCGTTACGTGCTCACCTAACATCACTAAAGATTCACGGTCATAAAGAGGATGTTTGGCAACAGCACGGTCCAACTCGCTCCCTTTTACTGTTTTATGGATGGACGGGTTTTCCCAGCCTAATGTTTCCGTAACCGATTCAAGCAGTGCCTCAGCAATTAAGAATTTTTCATTTTCGACAGCCACTACTACATAATTTAATTGCGGATGCAATGAGATACCAAGATTAGCCGGAATCGTCCATGGAGTTGTCGTCCAGATGATGATCTTGACGCCTTCATCAATTACACCTTTGCCATCTGTGACTTCAAAAGCAACATAGATCGAAGCAGAGCGTTTGTCTTGATATTCGATTTCAGCTTCGGCTAGCGCTGATTCACTTGAAGGGGACCAGTAAACAGGTTTTTTCCCTTTATAAATGTAGCCTTTTTTCGCCATTTCACCGAATACCTTGATTTGCTGTGCTTCATATTCAGGCTTCAATGTGATATAAGGATTTTCCCAATCACCACGGACCCCTATTCTCTTAAACTGCTCACGTTGATTGTCAATCTGGCCATAAGCATACTCTTCACAAAGCTTTCTGAATTCGGCAACGCTCATTTCTTTCCGTTTCACGCCTTTTTTCGTCAATGCCGTTTCGATTGGAAGCCCATGTGTATCCCAGCCAGGTACATACGGTGCTTGAAAACCGCTCATCGATTTAAATCGGACAATAAAATCCTTTAAAACCTTATTCATTGCATGGCCCATGTGGATATCGCCGTTGGCATATGGAGGTCCATCATGCAAAATGAATAAAGGACGTCCTTCCGTTTGTTCTTGCACTTTTTTATAGATGTTCATTTCTTTCCATTTTTCTTGGATTTCCGGTTCACGCTTCGGCAAATTCCCCCGCATTGGAAATTCAGTTTTAGGCATCAATAAGGTATCTTTGTATTCCATCATAAAATCCTCCATCCGTCTTTTAAAAAAATTCATTCGAACCGATGACTTGATATCCGGCCAAAATAAAAAGCCCTCTCATCCCTAAAAAAGGGACGAGAAAGCTTTGCTTCCCGCGGTACCACCCTGGCTAGAAAGATTCACGAAGTGAATCCAACCTCTCGAGCATTCGTAACGTGAATGAAACGCTTCATTTACTTACTGCAAAAGCAGGTTCAACTCAGAACTCAAGGGTGATCTTCAATATCTTCGCTTATTCCGGGCTTTCACCATCCCCGGTTCGCTAAAAATAAGTGTGTGAAGAATTTACTTTCCCTGTCATCGTCTAATTTCATAATGAATTGTATTGTTAAAAAATTATATGCGAAAAAAGTGTTCAAAGTCAAGGAATCGTTTAAATTTCCTCTTCCACTCTCTCATTTAATTCTATTTCAGTCGCATCCACTTCATAATCCAGAAGATGGTCCCAATCGTCATTGTCCAGCAAATCCAGCTGTGCACCGACAAGCATTTTGAAACGTGTCCGGAATACTTTGGATTGTTTTTTCAAATCTTCAATATCCATCGCTATTTTCCTTGCTTTCACAAGTGACTCATTTACGATCCTGTCAGCATTTTTCTCTGCTTCCTTTATGATCAGTTTCGCTTCTTTTTGGGCATTGCGCCTTAATTCTTCGGCTGCTTCCTGAGCGACAATAATCGACTTGTTAAGTGTACCCTCAATTGTCGTAAAATGTCCCAAACGATCGAAAGTCTCGTTCAGTTTATCTTCAAGTTCCTTCTTCTCCCTCAAAATCAGTTCATAATCTTTAATGACCTGGTCGAGAAATTCATTTACTTCATCTTCATCATACCCTCGAAATACTTTGTTAAATTCCTTGTTATGTATATCTATCGGGGTTAAGGGCATTACGGCACCTCCAGAACGGTTTCTACTCTAGTATGTTAAAACTCTATATTCGACAATAAATTTATGATTCCTGCTTTTTCTTGAATTATTTTTGTCTGCCTAACGAGATTCTCCACTTATCCTTCTTGGTTTTCCCATCGATTGAAGTTATTTTACATCTTCCAAAACCTCTGATGGAAAGTGTGTCACCCTCACGGCATTCTTCCGAGACGTTTTCCGTTTGCTTGAAATTCACCTTTACTTTTCCTGACGTTATCAAGGACTGGGTTTTTTGACGGGACAAATTCAGGACGGCCGATAGCACACTGTCAAGCCTAAGAGAACTGACGGTGGTTACTTGCTCTTCCCATTTTTCCTTAACTTGGACGATATTCTCGATTGGAAGCCGTTTGATGGAAACGGAAGCATTCCCTATTTTCTCCAGATTCCCAGTGAGATATGAATCCATCTCTTCGGCAGCTATAAATTGAATATGCTCTTCCGTCACTATTATATCACCAAATTTTTCACGTTTTACCCCTAGTGACATCAAGGTTCCAAGTATTTGCCTATGTTCAAGCGTTACAAATTTTTTTGGATAGGAGATATCGTATAAGGAGATATTGAAATCAGATGGTTCAGGAGAGTAATAATCAGGGAAAATGAGCACACGTTTTCGCTCTACGAAATCGCTCCCGCCATTGAATTGCAGTTTCGCTTCCGGATCATTCCCTATTAAGGAAGTAAGGATTTCCTGCTGACGCGGATCAAGAAAATCAGATAGTTTCGGAGCGTAGGAATGTTTAACTTGATCAATCCAATTCATAGCCTGGTCGATAAAATCTTTTTCCTCCGGCCTGAAATGCTGATAAATACTCATGATTGAATAAATGCTCCTTAGTTATCAAATTAATGGTCGATCATAAGGAATTGATTGAACTCATTCTGGCGTTGCAACTACACAGCGGAAATGTTCCGACTGTGTAGTAATATGCATGTCAGGTTAATTGTTGATCATCCAATTAATGTCTGTAAGTAATAAATTCCATAACCGCTGGCAAAATTAAGAACCAGCAAGGCCACAAGAGGTGAAAGATCAATCATGCCAAGTGGCGGAATGAACTTTCTGAACGGTTCTAAATACGGTTCGCAAATTTTTTCCAAAAATTGACCGATTGATGTCTCCCTTGCATTGGGGAACCATGACATCAATATGTAAACGATTAATGCCATTGAATAAATTTCAATTAAATAATATAAACCCTGAAGCACTAGACCCATTAACCATTACCACCTCGCTTCTTCGTACTCCTCTTCGGCGGCGAAGCCGGTAATATTACCGGAAACATCGACGTTGTCCGGGGTACATAAGAATATATCTGTTCCGATTTTTTGGATATCCCCGCTGATTGCATAGACAGTCCCACTTAGAAAATCGATGATTCGCTTTCCTTGGTCATGCTGGATTCGTTGAAGGTTCACGACTACTGCGCGCCTGTTTTTCAAATGATCAGCTACCTCCTGGGCTTCTGCATAAGCACGCGGCTCCAATAATACTACTTTAGAAGATTTCTGTACGCTTTGCAAACTTACGATATTCTGATTGGTATTATTCCCTGCAGAAGCGGACTGCTGCTGTTTAGCTGACTTCACGACTTTTGGTTCAGCCTCCTCTTCTTCCACCACTTCATCCCTGTACTCATACTCATCATCCAGCGCGAAATAAGATTTAAATTTTGATACGAACGACATCTTTA
The DNA here is from genome assembly GCF_056397085.1 of Peribacillus sp. 05N428. Classification (NCBI taxonomy): domain Bacteria; kingdom Bacillati; phylum Bacillota; class Bacilli; order Caryophanales; family Bacillaceae; genus Peribacillus; species Peribacillus sp. 05N428. The sequence goes on from NZ_JBFTMS010000016.1 coordinate 42,051, forward strand.
GCGTACCTCCTTAAAATTATTCGCCTACAAGTGCTGTACCAATCCGGATCATTGTAGCGCCTTCCTCAATGGCAATCATGAAATCATTGGACATACCCATGGACAATTCAGTACAGGGGGCATGCTTCAACTCCAAAGCTTGTACTTCGACCTGGATGCCTTTCAGTTTCCTGAAACATTCCCGCAAAATCCGTTCATCATCAGTCAATGGAGCCATCGTCATCAATCCTGCAACATTCACCTTATCAAAAGCAGATAACCCTTTGATGAAATCAATAGTCGCATCCGGATTCAGACCATGTTTTGATTCCTCACCAGATACATTCACCTGCACTAAACAGTTTATCGGCTCATTTGCGCGTTTTTGAATTTCTTCTGCCAAAGAAATGCGATCCAATGAATGGATATATGAAATTTTATCGATGACATTCTTAACTTTGCGTGTTTGCATGGAACCAATATAATGCCAGTTTGGCTTGTCCTTCAGCACTTCATATTTAGCCAATAGACCTTCGTCACGGTTTTCGCCCAAATCAAGTATTCCCGCTTCCAATGCTTCATTCGCCCTCTCGACCGAAACATATTTCGTCACTGCGATCAACTTTATCGCTTCACGGTCCCTACCACTATTTTCACATGCTATATTTATTTTTTCTTCGATGTTTTTTAAATTGTCCACTACTTTCACTGTTACTCTAAATCCTCCTTCCAACCGATAAAACTCATCAATCTGCCTGTCTTCCCGTTATCACGGCGATGTGAAAAAAACAATTCATGATCACAGCTTGTACAGTATGATGTAACGTCGATCTGACTATTTGGAATTCCTGATTTTTGAAGAATCAATGCATTAAGTTGCTTAAGGTCTAACTGATATTGTCCTTCACTGATTAAATTATAGGGCTTTTCGTCAATATCTACCAGCAAATTCTGCACTAAATCCATGACATAATCATCAACTACATAGCATTTCGAACAAATCGAAGGTCCAATAACAGCAAATATCTCACTTGCTTTTATACCCTCATTCAGCAATGCCTCAACCATTTTTCGTGCAATCCCATTAACCGTGCCCTTCCAGCCAGCATGTGCCACCCCAATCATACCATGTGCCGGAGCAAGAAAGTATAAGGGCACGCAGTCTGCATAGCAAAGGGTCAATAGAACGTTTGGGTCCTTCGTATAGAATCCATCAGTCGCTTTAAAGGCTGAATCATAATCCGCAGCACCTCTCCCGCAATCGCGGCTGGTAACCTGATGGATATTCGTTTCATGTGTCTGCTCGGCCCCTATCCATTCATTAAGCGGATACATCAGCTTATCGGCTATAATCCTGCGATTTCCCTGGACATCACCAAGTTTATCCCCGACATGAAAACCGGTATTCAATGTTTGAAATTCACCTGTACTGACTCCCCCATTTTTTGTGGTGAAGCCCGCTACGAGCTGGAGATTTTTTTGTCTCCAGCTGTCAATGAGCATATATTGGTCTTTTATTAAAACAAATGGCTCTTTCATGCTAAAAACCTCTTTATTTTTAGTCTAGTGTATCATATATTTGCGCCATGCACCTTTAAAAACGTTCATCTTTCAGTTCTCCTTGAAATACCGTCTGATGTTCAACAAGTATGACATCCGCACCGATTTTTTTTATTTTGCGCCATGGAATCACAATGTCTTGTTCTCTTCCAAAAAAACCCATTAATCGGGTACCATTTGAAACGACGATGGCCTCTATTTTCCCCGTGGCCGTATTTATTTCAAGGTCTGACATATTACCCAACTTCTTCCCATCCGCTATATTGACGATATCCTTTATTTGAAATTCTGAAATCCTGGTCACATCACTCAGCTCCTCAAAAATTCATCATAGATGAAGGTCCTATTCCTATGTATATGACAAGATGCGCTCAAGGATGAAGATTACGATAAATAAACGTCCCCGATTCACGATCCCTTCCGGAAGGGATTTTCAACAAAATAAAAAAGCCGCAATGGATAAGTAGCTATGAAGCGGGTATCGACATTTTTGCCCTGCCCGCTTCAGCTAACTTTTTCTCATGCTCAGCTTCTACTGTTGGATATTTTTATTCATTTGCTTGATTGCCGCTTTTTCCAAGCGGGAGACCTGTGCTTGTGAAATGCCGATTTCCTCGGCTACCTCCATTTGCGTCTTCCCTTGGAAAAACCGTTTGCGAAGGATCATTTTTTCCCGGTCATTCAACCGTCTCATGCCTTCATTTATAGCTATTTCATCAATCCAGGTACTATCTTTATTTTTTTCATCACTCAGTTGGTCGAGTACATAAATCGGATCCCCGCCATCATTATAAATCGGTTCAAAAAGTGAAACTGGATCTTGTATAGCATCTAGTGCAAAAACAATTTCTTCATGAGGTACTTCCAACACCTTGGCGATTTCTTCAGCTGTCGGCTCACGAAGGGTCTGGCTTATGAGCTTTTCTTTTACCTGCAAAGCTTTGTAAGCGATGTCTCTTAAAGAACGGGATACCCGAATCGGATTATTATCACGAAGATATCTTCTGATTTCTCCAATAATCATCGGTACAGCATACGTTGAAAACTTAACATTTTGACCTAGGTCAAAGTTATCTATCGACTTCATCAACCCTATACAGCCTACCTGAAATAGATCATCTACATACTCTCCCCGATTGTTGAAGCGTTGAATGACGCTTAGAACGAGTCGAAGATTCCCGTTTACCAGTTTCTCTCTTGCTGAAATATCGCCATCTTGCAGTTCTTTAAAGAGTTTTCTCATTTCTTCATTCTTTAAAACCGGTAATTTTGATGTATCCACACCGCAGATTTCAACCTTATTACGAGACAAAATTATTCCCTCCTCACAGGAGCGCTGTACAAAAAACAGTATTTCCGCGGGAGGAAAAAATATGCACATGGCTAGAACAGAAAATCCCGATTATTTTTCAATATAGCTACCGAAGTATTGATTTGATTGACATTCAAGCACTTTATTTTTTTACACCATTTTATTAAATTCTTTACGAAGCCTCTTAATAATCCGTTTTTCCAAACGCGAAATGTAAGATTGGGAAATGCCCAGCATGTCGGCAACGTCCTTTTGGGTTTTTTCTTCTCCTCCTGCAAGCCCAAAACGGAGTTCCATTATCTGTTTTTCACGTTCCGATAACTGTGTAAGTGCTTTTGTCAGCAACTTACGGTCAACGTTTGCCTCAAGGTCTTTCGTGATAATGTCATCATCCGTTCCCAGTACATCGGATAACAGAAGTTCATTTCCATCCCAATCAATATTCAGAGGTTCATCAAAAGAAACTTCAGAGCGGATCTTGTTATTTCTGCGTAAATACATCAATATTTCATTCTCGATGCATCTCGATGCATATGTAGCCAGTTTTATTTTCTTCTCAGGATTGAATGTATTCACAGCTTTGATCAAACCTATGGTACCTATGCTGATTAAATCTTCAATGTTGATGCCTGTATTTTCGAATTTCCTGGCAATATAAACAACCAGCCTTAAATTACGTTCAATCAAGATCGAGCGTGCAGCTTCATCGCCATTTGGTAATTTATTGATCAGTATTGCCTCTTCTTCCTTTGAAAGGGGCGGCGGCAGTGCCTCACTCCCTCCTATATAAAATATTTCGTCCGTTTTCAATCCGAGCTTGAACAATAGTTTGTACCAAAAGTAAGTAAGCCGAAGAATGAATTTCTTCAAAATAATTCTCCCTTCTAATAAACGGATTATGGGTCAAATTTAAGAGTGAATCGATGGTTCAGGAGGCAGTTTGCACCGGTATGCCGGTTAACATCTTCGGGTGAACGATAGATTGATAGCTATTGTCGGGAGAGAGTTGTTGAAAGGTAAACGAAATGAGACCCTGCTTGACATGAAATTCTTTTTCTCCTTGAACGATTTTAATATAATCCGGTTTGATTGCGGTTAACAGCTGATGTTCATGACCTACGACTTTATAAGGGATGACACGCATTCTTCCTGTCCATGAATATTCGGGCTGCACTTCCTGACTAATCAGGGTATCGGGGTTTTTAAAGAGCTCTAGCATATCATTCGGAATTCCTGTTTCCGCGCCTGAAAGAGAAATGATCATTACTGGGGAACGTGTAATCGGGTCATATAGTTGATTGCCGCTATCCACCAATCCATGAAACGTTCCTTCAAAGTCAGAAATTTTAACCGAGACCGAAACCATTTGTTCATGTGTAAGCTTGGTCATTTCCATCCCTTCTAGTGTTCGCTTGGAAAATTGCCATGCGAGCGGGAACCCGATCATGACGAATATCCAGCTGACAGGGTCGCCAAAACGATTGATTCCGGCATATTGACCAGGGTCCTTGGACACGATTTGGAATTCAAATAGGTAGTGAAGTCCCAGAAGGATTCCTCCCGATAAAAATGTCACAAAATATAAAGTGGCCACCGATTTCACGAATAGTTTTAACCTATTAAACCCAAAGGTTGCCAGCACCATGACCATGGATACTAAAATCTTCATGTATACCCGGTCGGCAATTGCATAAAAAGGAGTGAATGCCAATACGATAATGAAGGAACCAATCAATCCGCCGATGCATACCCGCCAAAGAGCTACCCTTCGTTTGAGAATGATTGCGGTCCAATATAAAAGGAGGCAGTCAAATAACCAATTCAATAACCAGATCACATCTAAATATAAAGTCACACCCTCCCCTCCTTATATGAACTAACCTTCCACTAGCAAAAAGTATAGCGTACCTGCCCTAAGAAAGTGTGTCACTTTTTGTACTGAAAACTTAAGAGTTTTTCAGTCATTTTTACCCTTTTTGTAGAAAATCAGCTATTGATATTTTCAATACTGTCTTAGAGACTATCCTGCTCCCTTTTACTGCTGTCGATTTATGTTATAAAAGTTTAATAATTTCCCTCTCATCTTTTTACATTAATGAATGGAAGTGAACAAAAGACGGAAGCTCCCTTCTGCCCAGGCAACATCCAGCACAATTCCGTCTAGGAATGCATTTTATTAACGACAAAAAACCGTCCCCAAATGGGAACGGCATATAACGTCGGTATTAACGGCGTCTGTTACGGTTACGGAGGAATGTTGGAATATCCAAAGCCTCATCACCTTGATTGGCATTACGTGCAGGCTGTTCATTGACTTCTTCCCTCTTCACTTCACGCTTCACGTTAGACTGTGGCGTTTGTTGTGTCTGAGGTCTTGATTGCTGCTGCTGTCCGAGTGTTGGACGTCCAGTAGGCCGAATTGAAGCTTCAACCTCGTTAAATCCTGTAGCAATTACCGTAACGACGATTTCGTCTTTAAGGTTTTCATTGATAACAGAACCAAAAATCATGTTGACGTCTTGATCGGATGCTGTAGCCACGATATCTGCCGCTTCCTGGACTTCAAAAAGACTTAGGTTCGTACCACCGGTAATATTCATCAGTACGCCTTGGGCGCCATCAATCGATGTTTCAAGCAACGGACTGGAAATGGCTTTTTTCGCCGCTTCCGCCGCACGGTTTTCCCCGGAGGAAATCCCGATTCCCATAAGAGCTGAACCTTTGTTGGACATGATCGTCTTCACATCGGCAAAGTCCAAGTTAATAAGACCTGGAACAGCAATTAAATCTGAAATCCCTTGTACACCTTGGCGAAGTACATTATCCGCTTCACGGAATGCTTCAAGCATTGGCGTGCTTTTATCGACGATTTCAAGGAGGCGGTCGTTCGGAATGACGATCAGTGTGTCAACCGATTCCTTCATGGATGAAATGCCGCCTTGTGCCTGTGTTGCACGTTTTCGGCCTTCGAAAGTAAATGGACGTGTAACTACACCCACTGTAAGGGCTCCTAGATCTTTAGCAATGCCCGCTATGACAGGAGCTGCCCCCGTTCCCGTACCGCCGCCCATTCCAGCCGTTACGAATACCATATCGGCACCTTTAAGCGCTTCTTCAATCTGCTCTTTGCTTTCTTCAGCAGCTTTTTTTCCTACCTCTGGATTGGCACCTGCACCCAAACCACGTGTAAGCTTCCCACCGATTTGCATTTTGATTTCTGCTTTTGATAGATTAAGAGCCTGTGCGTCAGTATTGACAGAAATAAACTCAACACCCTGTACACCATGCTCGATCATTCTGTTTACCGCATTGTTTCCGCCGCCGCCAACACCTATTACTTTTATCGTTGCTAATTGTTCTAGATTAGAATCAAACTCCAACATGACAATCCTCCTATTTTGACGAAATTCCCGATTCTTAATGATTGTTATTCAAAAAAGTAACCCAGGATTTTTTTGAATTTAGATTCACCTTTTTCACCTTGTTTTTTAGCCGTGTTCTCTTTATTTTTCTGAGAAACCTTCTGGCTGCGCTGGTCGTTATCTTCTTGAGCTTGTCCAGCTGCTACAGGAGTTTTATTAGCGGTGTTTTTTTGCATTCTCTCTTTCTTGCATGCGTGTTTAATCAAACCAACAGCCGTGGTGTATTGGGGTTCCCTAACACCGATGTAATTGGGTTCAGCTGTCCTTACTCGGTTTTGGAACACATATTGAGCTAGCTCCAGGACACCCGGCATCTTGACGACGCCCCCGGTCAACACGAAACCACCCGGTATATCCTGGAAGCCAAGTCTCTTCAAATCATCTTGAATCAACTCGAATATTTCGGTCACCCGCGCTTCAATGATATCCGAAAGCATTAACTGGTTGCAGGTCTGTTGCTGATCGCTGCCGATGATCGGTATTTGGAATACTTCATCTTCAGACGCGTCATCATAAAAGGCATGTCCATGCTTCACTTTTATTTTCTCAGCTTCTTCCATAGTCGTCCTTAGAACGATGGAAAGGTCTTTCGTAAGTGTTTCCCCGCCTATAGGTATCACAGACGTATATTGTAAATAGCCTTGTTCGAAAATTGCCAGGGTCGTGGAACCCCCGCCAATATCGACAAGTGCCACACCAAGTTCTTTTTCATCCTTGGATAAAACAAGGGAACCTGCGGCTAAGGGCTGAAGGGCGATATCGGTTATTTCCAATCCTGCCCTTTCCACACAGCGCAGCGTATTATGTAAAATTGTCCGAAGACCTGTGATTAAAATCCCTCTCATTTCCAACCGGACACCTATCATGCCCCGTGGATCACTGATTTCATCAAGTTCATCAACTTTGTAGTGAATTGGCACCACGTCGATGATTTCCCTGTCGGATGGTATCGTTATTAACTCCGCTGCTTCCCTGACACGGAAAACGTCATGCTCGGTAATCTCTTTATTGTCACTGGATACCGCTACTACCCCATGACACGGCTGAAGCGTCACATGATTTCCACTTATGCCGACGATTACTTTTGTTATCTCCATCCCTATCATCCGTTCTGCTTGCTCTATAGCCTTTTGAATGGATTGGACGGTTTCATCTATACCGACGATCGAACCCTTTTTGAGCCCTTCTGATTTAACATTTCCTACACCGATTATATTTAATGTGTCATTGACCATTTCCCCAATGATAACTTTTACACTGGATGTACCGATGTCAAGACTTACGTATATTTCGTTGCTGTTCATTCCATGGCACCTCCTTCAGTTTTATACATGTATTAGTAGAATAACATCTTTATATCGAAGACTTATACATTATAGAATAACAGAACTGTTTACAACAACTGACGAATTACATAGATAAGCGTTTCATTTTGTATTTCCCGAACAAAACTCGTACTTTATGGTGTATATTGTTCGCTTCTCTACGAGACTGATTTACTAAAAAAACTAGATACTGCCATAAACTATTCGTCATTTATAACTTAATTCCCTTTAAAATTATAGATTTTTTTTCTGCTTTTTCCGGGAAATGGACCATTTTTCAATCAGGATCCTTCTAATCAGGGCAATATTTTGAAAGAGCCTGACACCGAATACAAAGATTGCGGCTAAATATAAGTCTACACCAAGATGTACACCTAGAAAAGCCAAACCTGCGGCTAAAATAATATTAAAGAAGAATCCTGTTACAAATACAACTTCATCATAAAGATTTTGCAAATGAGCCCGTATTCCCCCAAATAAGGTATCAAAAGCAGCAAGCACGGCAATGGAGAGATAATTTGAATATTCATGGGGAATATCAAAATCCACCAAAAAACCAAGGGTGATTCCAATCAACAGACCAAAAACTGAAAGCCACATTACGATTCCCCCCCATCCATAATGGGTTCCATATGTTCCACGTTAATAGCATTTTGATAAGCCGGCAATGTCAACTCGCCGGAAGGCACCTTAATCTGCACTTCAAAATTGTCTATAAAGAAATCATCCATAAGTTCGGAACCTTCAATGCGCTGCTTCAGTTTCTTTGGATTAACGGTTATTGCCTGCACTTCAACCGGGTAATGAACCAGAGGATATCCGTCCATTTTCGGCTGCCCATTAATATCACGAATAACCGATGTTGATATATACCTTTGTCCTGAAATGGAAATTTCGTCAGCGCCATACCTATACATTTCATTAATGAGCCGAATGATCAATACTGGTGAAATATACTTGACCTTCTCACCGAGAAGGATATCGGCCTTGATAGGCTGTATAGATACGACTACCCCATTACCTCTTATTTCGGTCAAACCTGCGTCAGTCTTCAATTCGATCAGGGTGTCACGCAAGACTTCTTCTTTACCCTCATTTTTCTTTGTTTCATAAGATGCTATTTTTCCCTCAAGCTTACTGATACCCTCTATTAATTCCGCCTGGGTCTGCTGTTCTTTCAATAAATCATTTTTCAGTTCCCACATATCCCTTGTATCGGATACAACAGGCTGATTCACCAAATTGAATTGAATAGCGAGCATGAAGCCAGCAATCAACGTAACCAAACTAAAAGAAAGCTTTTTTTTCATTTCCAGTTTCTCACCAATCTTTCATCGAATCCGGCGGTCACGATCACCCTCCAATAATTGGATCAAAAATGATATTCTTTTGTTTTTCCACTGTAAAGATAATATTCTCATTAACCAGCTGTTCCTTGATGCCACCCGGTAAATCCAGTGAAGCACCCAGGACTTCCGGGTCCCCTATCGCAGATATGATGAAGGGAGCAGGATGCTGATGGCCATCAATTGTAATCACAGGCCCATTACAGATTATGTATGAATCATGATTTAACCTTTGACCGTTAATCGCAACAGCTTCTGCACCTGATATGTATAGTTCATTGACGACCTTGAAGACATGCTGTTCATGGACGAGGTAATTATTAACATTGGCTTCTGATTCCATATCTGTACCATCTTCAAGCGTCACCTGAAGGCCTGAGCCTTTCACTTTCACTTTTCCGAGAAACATTCGGTATTTTTCCGTTTCCTTTGCCAAATTGAAAAAAAGGTGCTTTTCCTGCGCTAGGTCTTTTTCTATTTGGGATACATTTTCTTGCTTCTGGAGGAGTTCCTTTTGAAGTTCCCGGTTCTGCTTCTCTTGTTCGATCAGCTGCTGCCTGAGCTCATATTCCTGATCCCAGGCTTTGTCCTTCCCTGCACCTTCACCTTCTTTGGTCAGATTGTAAGAGAAGGCAATCATGAATCCGAGAACCACGCAAACCAGGGGTAAAACCACCCGTTTGCCATTAATTTTCCTCATTGGAGTCTTCCTTTTGTTCAGCGTCTTCATATGCTTTAAAATAAGAACCCACTTCCAGATCGATGACTCCCTTTACATTTGGATCCAGCTGGCTGACTATCGATGGATAGTGAATCATTTTCTCGTATAAAGTCCGGCTTGTCGCACTTACTTCAAACCCATCGTTCATGAACATGACGATATGGTATTCATCGGTTTTTGTAGGAGCGTAATGAATTTCCGAAATGGCATTCTGGATCTCGACAGGAAGCTTGTCCAGCTCTTCTAAAAGCAACTTTAATGCTTTACCCTCTTTGAAACCAATTAAAACAGGGGCAAATACTGGAATTTCTCCTGTTGCTAACTCCTCTAAAACGGACCCGTTTTCCAAAATGGGTGCAAACTTCCCATTATTGGACAAATATGCCATTCTGTTATGTTCCGAAACCGTAATTTTAATGGAATTAGGAAATACCGGTGTCACCTTAACGCTTTTTATTTCTTGATTTTTTTTGATATTGGCTTCGGCTGTCCCTGTATCAACCTTCCAGATGCTTCGATCCTTCTTCACCTTACTCAATTTAATGATCTGTTTGGAAGTAATATACCGATTCCCCTCTACCTGCACGGATTTCACATAGCTCAACGGGGATAAGAAATATAGCACACAAGCAACAAGAATGAAGAAAAGGGACAGCAAAAGAACAAGTCGCCTGTTTGCTTTGCTTTTTCTTAATTGTTTTAATTTCGGGATGCGGTCCTCAATGGAAACGATTTTTCCCTTTTCCATCCCCTTCACCTCTTCCTGAAAAAATGGATGGTTCTTGACAGTGCGAAATCAAGAAAACTCAATATTATGTTCTTAACAAACTTTAAAGGTAACACATTATATCACAATATTTGGATATAATGAATCTCATTATTTTCTTCCAATGATCTCCACTTCTGTTTCCATTTCAACTTCAAATTTATCATATACAGTATCCTTCACATGCTGTATCAAGGCTTGAACATCCGCTGCACTTCCATTACCTGTGTTAACGATGAAGTTCCCGTGCATCGGTGAAATCTGAGCTCCGCCAATAGAATGTCCCTTCAGGCCTGCATTCTCGACCAATTTACCAGCATGGTGTGGAAGTGGATTCCTAAATATGCTCCCGGCACATGGAAGATTATACGGCTGGGTATCTTTACGATAATTCTTGTTATTTTGCATTCTTTCAACGATTTCGGTTTTATCCCCCTCTTTCAATTGAAAAATTGCTTCCAGTACGATACCAGGTCTTTTCTTCTGAAGCAGAGAAGTTCGATAAGAAAACTCCATTTCCTCTTTCGAAAGCCAAGCTAGAGTTCCATCTTCAAAAAGAACATGTGCCTGCTTGAGGATTTCACTCATATCGGAACCATGTGCACCAGCGTTCATATAGACTGCTCCGCCGACGGAACCAGGAATCCCACTGGCAAATTCCAATCCTGCATATCCTTTTTTACTGATTTGTACGGAGAGGCTGACAAGTGATACCCCAGCTCCTGCTTTGATCTCCGTCCCATTTATCTCGAGATGATCAAGTCCTCTACCCAATTTAAGCACGGCACCTTCAATTCCGCCATCACTGACCAGCAGGTTCGAGCCCCTGCCAATCACCCTCCACGGCATCCCATTTTCTTTGATGACCTGCATCGTTTTTTCTATATTTTCAATGGATGACGGCATGATGAATAAATCAGCCGGCCCCCCAATTTTCATAGTTGTATGATTTGCAAGCGGTTCCTGTTCAAGAACTTTGCCGATTTTCATTTCAGTTAATTGCTTTATCACATTATCCATGATAAACCTCCTTGTTGTTCCAAAATTCCAAGTTATAATTTTCATTTCCTCTTCCATGAGGTCACTTATATTACAAGATTAATAACGCCTTTTTAGCAGAAAAATGAACAGAAGCAAGCCCCAGTACGGCCTAACCCTCTTATACTATAGTCTAAACAAAGACGTATTGCCAATATTTATTGTGGATTCCCCAACATTCATACATGGTAATATTTAAGCGGCATTTCATTTATTTCTAAATTTCGGCAAGCCCCACCAAAAAATTGTTTTTCCTGGAAGGGTTTTCAACGTAAAAAAGGGAAGCCCTGCGTTCAACAGGACTTCCCTTTTGCCAAACCACATTTTTTACTTATTTCAGAACCTCGAATATCGGCTAATATTCAGGAGCACCCCAATCGCCATCAACATGAGCGTCAGCGATGAACCGCCATAACTTAAGAGGGGCAAGGTGATGCCCGTAACCGGCATAAGCCCCGTTACCACCCCTATATTGATCATCACTTGAATGGCGACCATTGCAATGATTCCCACCGCTACAAGGCTCCCGTATAGATCAGGGGCACCAAGTGCGATCCGAATGCCCCGCCAAAGCATTAACGCAAATAATAAAATGACAAGAGAACCCCCGATGAAGCCAAGTTCCTCGGAAAGTATGGCAAAAATGAAATCAGTCTGCGGTTCGGGTAAATAGAAAAACTTTTGGCGGCTTTGCCCGAGTCCCAATCCGAACAATCCCCCTGGCCCGATTGCATAAAACGATTGAATCATTTGAAATCCACTGCCCAAAGGGTCTTCCCATGGATCCAGAAAAGACGTGATCCTTTTTATCCGGTAAGGTGCTGACAAAATCAGACCGATAAAACCTGCTACCCCAATTAGCCCCAAGCCGACAAAATGACTGATTCTTGCCCCGGAAATAAAAATCATGACAATGCACGTTCCAACCATTACCGTTCCCGTTCCAAGGTCCGGCTGTAACATGATCAAACCAAATGCCAAAAACACTAAACCCAAGGATGGAAGCATCCCTTTTTTAAAGGAGGTGATCAGCTTTTGCCGTTCCGATAAAAACTTAGCTAAAAAAGCGATCATCGCCAGCTTCATGAACTCAGAGGGTTGGACCGAAAAAGCACCCACACCAATCCAGCTCCTCGAACCATTTCTCGCCATCCCTATACCTGGTACAAGCACAGCCAGTAACATAATGAAACAAATGATGATAAGGATTTTGGCCCATGTCCGCCACGTCCAGTAATCCACATTCATGATGAAAAACATGGCTATGACACCGACGCAGGCAAAAAGCAATTGCCTTTTAGCAAAATAAAACGAATCATCAAATTTATATGTTGCCCAAATGGCACTCGCGCTGTAAACCATGATTAATCCAACAGTCAAAAGACTTAAGGTGACGATAATGAGAATGAGATCAGGATTCGATTTTTTTAATGGCACGGACATCCACCTCTAGGAAGTTTTTAGCCTACGAATATAAACATCAGTGCTGATTGCTTGTCAGCACTTTAGTCAAAAAAAAAGCGATAACGGCTCATTATCGCTTTTTTTCATGGTGTCAACGTAGAAGCAAGTTCACTTCTCTCTGCGAAAGCTCTTACTTAAGTTTATGCACGGCCTCCATAAACATGTCTCCTCTTTGCTCAAAAGTTTTATATTGATCCCAGCTTGCACAAGCCGGGGAGAGAAGAATACAGTCGCCTTCATTTGATAATTCAAATGCAGCCGGCACGGCCTTTTCTACATTATCGACACGTTTTATATTCGCTATTCCTATTTCTTTGGCTACCCGTTCAATTTTTTCCGCCGTTTCACCAAAAGTTATCACGGCTTTGACATTTTTCATCGCCGGTTTCAACTCATCAAATTCATTTCCGCGATCCAGACCGCCTGCCAATAAAATGACAGGTTCCGTAAAGGATGTTAACGCTTTGGATGCTGCAAGAATGTTCGTCGCTTTCGAATCATTATAAAATTTACGGTTATCGATCGTTGCCACGAACTGCAGACGGTGCTCCACACCATAAAATGTTTTCAGTACAGTCTGAATGGCTTCATTCGTTACACCCTTCAGCTTGGCCGCTGAGATGGCGGCGAGCACATTTTCCAAATTATGCTTCCCGGGAAGGGCTATCTCTGAAACTTCAATGATTTTTTCCCCTCGGAAACAGGCGGCACCATCTTCCACATAGGCTCCATTCTCATGTTTCACTTCAGCTGAAAAAGGAACAAGTTCAGCCTTGGTCTCTTTCGCCATGGATAAAACAAGATCTTGATCTGCATTATAAATCATGAAATCCGATGCTATTTGATTTTTCGTGATGGCAGCTTTTGCTTCGACATATTCCTGTTTGGAACTGTGATAATCCAAATGTGCATCATACAGATTTGTCACGATTGAGATTTCAGGACGAAATTCGTCTATTCCCATTAACTGAAACGATGATAATTCAATGACGATCGAGTCATCTGGTTTTGCATGTTCAGCAACACCAGATGCCACTGTCCCGATATTACCGGCAATCAGCGGGGATTTTTCACCGGACTTCAACATTTCGTATATCAATGTTGTCGTGGTCGTTTTCCCATTTGTACCAGTGATTCCTATGAAAGGTGCTTCACTTATCTGGTAGGCCAGTTCAACTTCCGTGATAACAGGAATCCCTTTTTCCAATGCCCCTTTTACTATAGGGTTCCGATAGGGAATTCCCGGATTTTTCACGATCAGCTCGAACCCCTCATCCAGAAGCTCGATTGGATGACTGCCGCAGATGACTTTGATTCCCTGTTCAAGAAGTCCTTGAGCCTCAGGATTTTCCGATAATGGCTTCATGTCATTAACCGTCACGAAAGCACCTAATTTATGTAGAAGCGAAGCTGCCATCACTCCGCTTTTTGCCAAACCCAATACTAATATCTTTTTCTCTGAATACTTTGCAGTCTCTTTCAATTATATCCACACCTCTAAATAGATTCCGAGTACCGCACACAGCAGCCCCACTGTCCAGAAAGTGACGACGACACGCCATTCCGACCAGCCGGAAAGCTCATAATGGTGGTGAAGCGGACTCATTTTAAAAATACGTTTACCAGTCGTTTTAAAAGATCCTACCTGAAGGATGACCGAGAGCGTTTCAATGACGAAGACTCCGCCAATGATTACCAGGAGGATTTCAAGCTTCGTTAACAAGGCGATGGTTGCGATCGCTCCCCCAAGGGCCAAGGAACCCGTATCCCCCATGAAAACCTTTGCCGGGTGTGCATTGAATACCAAAAATCCGAGTACTGCACCGACAACCGCAACCGAAAAAATGGCGACATCATATTGTGACTGACTCCAGGCCAAAATGGCAAAAGCACCAAAGGCAATGGCTGATGTCCCTGAGACAAGTCCATCAAGCCCATCCGTCAAATTGACGGCATTTGAAAAGCCTACCAGCCAGAATATAACGATGAACAGATAAAACCAGCCAAAATCAAAAGCAAAGTCAGTGCCTGGAATCGTTAATTCAGGATTAAAACGGTCTGTCTGCTTGAAGACGAAGTAAAAGATGACCGAAATCACAATTTGTCCAAGCAGTTTTTGCTTGGAAGTCAGTCCCAGGTTACGCTTCATGACCACTTTGATGAAGTCATCAAGGAAACCTAATAAACCAAAACCTAAAGTAACGAATAATAATAAATACGTTTCGGTTGAAGGTGCCGAAAATTTCAAAGTCATGACCAGTGTAGCGATGGTAACAGATAATAATATGACCAAACCGCCCATGGTGGGTGTTCCCGTTTTCTTCAAATGCGATTGCGGGCCTTCTTCCCTAATACTTTGCCCGAATTTCAATCTTCTTAAAAACGGGATGAAAATCGGCGAAAGAAGAACGGTTACTAAAAACGCCACCAAAATCGTATAAAAAATCACTTGTTCCAACATTCCTTATTCCCTCATTCCTAACACAATTCAAATATAAAATTCTGCTTGATGTCTTTTCCTATTTGTTGCAGGGCAATTTCAGCCTTGGTTCAAACTGAACCCAAACGACTTTGAATCGCCTTTTCCGCTTCCTCACGGTCATCGAAGTGAAGCACTTCGTCACCGACCAATTGATAGGTTTCATGGCCCTTTCCAGCAATTAATATAACGTCTCCCTCTTCCGCCTTTGAAACTGCGTAAGCTATCGCCTGCCTGCGGTCTTCAATAACCTTATATTCTTTGCTTGCTACACCAGCTTCCATATCGCGGAGGATCTGGGCAGCATCTTCACTGCGTGGATTATCCGAAGTGAAGATCGGGTCAGTCGCCAAGCTGCATGCAATTTGCGCCATGATTGGACGCTTTGTCTTGTCTCGGTCCCCGCCGCAGCCCACTATCACGTAAATTTTCTTTCTAGCAAACTCACCAACAGTCTTTAGAACATTTTCCAAACTGTCCGGAGTATGGGCATAGTCAACAATGACCGGGAAGTCCTGATTCGCTGAAATGAGCTCAAAACGGCCTGCAACACCTTTTATATCCTCGATGGATCTAATGGTCTCATCCAGATCGTTACCGGCGCACAAAGCAGCAGAGATGGCAGAGAGTACATTATAAACACTGAATTTACCAATTAGCTTCAGCTGAATGTATCGCTCTTCTTTACCTGCTGTCAAGGTGAACGATGTGCCATTTGCATCAATTTTTATATCCTTGGCCCTGATATCCGCTTCATTGTCTATGCCGTATGTAACGACAGTAGCAGCAGTCGCTTTAATGAAATCGGCTGTTGCCTCATCATCAGCATTAAGCACAGCATATTTAGGGCGATTTTCTATGTAAGCATTGCCAAGCTGTGAGAAAAATAAGGATTTTGCCTGCCTGTATCTGTCCATGGTTTTATGAAAATCCAAATGATCCTGTGTGAGATTCGTAAAGACGGCAATATCATAATCACAGCCATGGACGCGCCCAAGCTCAAGTGCATGCGATGAAACTTCCATAATGGCCGTGGAGACGGATGCTTCGGCCATTTCATGAAAAGCCTTCTGCAATGTAACGCTATCTGGCGTCGTATTCTTGGTTTCATATACCGTATCGGCAATTTTTGTATACATCGTGCCAATCAAGCCTGTTTTTTCTTGTCGATCCTCGAAAATCTTTTCCAATAAGTGACTGGTCGTCGTCTTTCCATTCGTTCCTGTAATTCCGATCAAGCGCATCTTTTGAGTCGGATGGCCATAAAATGCATCGGCAAGAACTGCCATCGCCCTGCTCGAATCCCTGACTACGATCACGGGAACATCGAGGTCAAGCGGCCTTTCGGCAATGACTGCTGCAGCTCCATGCTCTACAGCAAGTTCGGCAAAATCATGACCATCGACTGTATAACCTTTTATACAAACAAATAAACTTCCGTCTATGACTTTTCGGTTATCATTTTCAATGGAGGTGATTTCAGGATTTTCTCCTTCATACGTAAATAAGGAGTGTAAATAAGATAGTAATTTGTGAAGCTTCATTTTTCCATCCCTCTCAACTTAATTTGAGGATTCATTATATGTGATTAGCCTTGGCTTGTCGAGAAACCAATTTCAATTATACGGGGTTATCCCGACTCCGTAAACAAAGCGGCTGATGATTCTTCAGCCGCTTTAACTATTCATATATTATATTATACTTATTCTGTATTTTCGCCAAGATAAATTCTTATTGTAGAGCCTTGTTTTACTTTAACACCTGGATCTGGGGCTTGATTTATGACTTTATCCCCATTTCCGGCAATATCAAGCTTAAGGTCGATGAGCTGGGTTTGCAACTCTTTTTTGCTGAGACCCACGACGTCGGGTACCTCGACCATGACGGGATCCGTCCAGACCGTTTCCTTCTCAATCTGGTTCTTCCTTGGCTTGACGCCCATGGCCCTAAGTGAATCCTCCATGATATTCCCAACGATCGGTGCGGCAACGACCCCGCCGAATTGTACCGTTCCTTTCGGATTATCCACAGCTATATACACGACGATTTGCGGATCATCCGCTGGAGCGACACCAATGAATGAGAGAATATAATTATTTTCAAGGTATCGGCCATTTTCAGCTTTTTGGGCTGTACCCGTTTTCCCGCCGACGCGGTACGACTCCACGAATGCTCCTTTACCGCTTCCTTGGGCGACAACGGATTCAAGCGCTTCCCGGACTTTCTTCGAGGTTGCTTCTGAAATCACCTTTTTCTTCGCCTGAGGGGTCTTTCGCATCAGCACTTCCCCATTTTTTGGATTCACGAGTTCCTTCGCGATATATGGTGTATACAAAGTCCCGCCATTCACGGCCGCCGATACCGCTGTCACCTGCTGAATGGGCGTTACGGCTACACCTTGTCCAAACGCAGTAGTTGCCTGCTCTACCGGACCCACTCGATCCATGTTGAACATGATTCCTTTTCCTTCTCCGGTTAAATCAATTCCCGTCTTTTGCCCAAAACCGAAATCATTTATATATTTAAACAGCTTGTCTTTACCAAGCCGGTTCCCTAATTCCACAAAACCCGGGTTACATGAGTTCTCGACCACTTCAAGAAAAGTTTGATCCCCATGTCCTCCGCTTTTCCAGCAATGCAGCGTTGATCCTGACACTTCCACATGTCCGGAATCATAAAAATGTTCCTTTTGTAAGTCGACCTTCCCTTCCTCAAGCGCTGCAGCAAGCGTGATGATCTTAAAAGTCGATCCTGGTTCATATATACTCCAAACTGGTAAATTACGATTATACACTTCTGAGGGGACATTTTGAAAATTGGCAGGGTCGAAGGTTGGCCTGCTGGACATTGCCAATATTTCCCCTGTGTTCGGGTCCATTGCAATGGCAATTATACCATCGGGATCATATGTCGCCTCCGCATTATCGAGCTCCCTCTCCACAATTGTTTGGATTTTGCTATCGATGGTCAGCTTCAAGTTATCACCATCAACAGGGGGCTTATAGTCATCGGCCATATTCTCAAGCCTTTTCCCTTTCGCATCGGAGTAAAATTTAACGAATCCTTTTTCCCCGCTTAGTTCCTTATCATAAGACAATTCAATACCCATCAACCCTTGATTGTCAGAGCCTGTAAAGCCAAGAACATGTGAAAGGTATTCACCAAATGGGTAATGGCGCTTTGAATCTTCAGCGATATATACACCCTTTATCCCTAATGCCTTAATTTCCTTCGCCTTTTCGTGAGATATCTTTCTGCCTTCCGGAATTCTGACGCTCATCGCCTGTTTCGTTAACCATTGATAAGCCTTTTCCTTTGTCATATCCAATATTGAAGCAAGCTGTTCCGCCGTCTCCCCAGGATTCTCAATCTGTCTTGGGATGACATACACTGTTGGCGCAGATATATTCGTTGCCAGCTCGACACCATTCCGATCAAGGATTTCTCCTCGTTTGGCTTCAAAAGGAATATTCCTGCTCCAGGAATCTTTAGCCAGCCCCGTCAACTTATCCCCTAGATAAAACTGTACAATTCCCAATCGGATATCAATGATAAAAAAAACAACGATACCGATCGCCAATGCGATTGCCAGCCGTTTTCGGACAGTAACATTCGAAACACGCAAAAACAGGCACCTCCATTTCATACATGCTTCAATATATGCTTGTCTACTCGATGCTAGACTAGAAAATTTGATAGAAATAAAGAGGGGATCCAATTGGATCCCCTCTTTGTCTTCACTCTGTTTTCTCTTTTGTCGATATATCTTCACCAGCCCCATCTGGTTGGGATAATTCAATATTGAAGGTTTCCCCTTCATTAACCTTTTTCCCGGCCTCAAGACTCTGTTTACTCACGTATCCCGTACCTTCGGTTTTCAGATCCAGTTTTGCAACCTTAGCCAATTTCATGACATCGCGCAAGGACCATCCCTTCATGTCAGGAACTTTCATTTCGCCATCCGTCCTGAGGATTATCTTTTCACCCTGTAAGAGTACACTCCCCGCTTTCGGGGATTGGTCGAGCACTTTACGTCCACTTCCGATCGTACTTACATCATAACCAAGTTCCTTCAGTTCTGTAACAGCTGAACTCTCGGTTTGATTCGTAAAGTCTTTGATTTTATTTGCTTTTTGTTTTTTAACTTCAGAAGGTTTTATGTTTAGATATTGCAGGCTATTTTGCATGACAGGATTAAATATCTCTGACAATGGATCAGCCCCAACATAAGATACACCTAACTTGGGCTGCTTGACCGCCACATACATGACCAACTGCGGATCATCTTTTGGAGCCATTCCTAAAAAGGAGAACACATAGTTATTTTTCCCTTCTAAATATCTACCTGTCGGACCCGCAATTTGTGCAGTACCGGTTTTCCCCGCTACTTGATATCCATCAATGGCATATTTTTTCCCAGTTCCTTTTTTCGCGGTAATTACCGTTTCCAAATAATCACGTACTTGTTTTGCAGTTTCTGCCGAAATCGGTTGCCCTGTCACTTTCGGCTTAGTCGTTTTCAAAATTTTTCCGGTATCCTGATCGGAAATGCTTTTTATCACGTACGGCCGCATCATTTTTCCGTCATTGGCTATTGCGGATGCAGCTTGGATTTGTTGAATCGGTGTAACGGTCGAACCCTGTCCAAAGGAGGTAGTCACTTTTTCAAGCTTATACTTGTATTGAATTTTTCCGGTTATCTCGTTTGGCAGGTCAATTCCCGTTTTTTTATCAAATCCGAACTTAGTCAAATACTCACGGAACGTATCGGCTCCTATTTTATCCATTGCAAGTGTGGCAAAAGCGACGTTCGAGGAACGTTGTACCCCTTCCAGAAAGGTCATGCTCTTTCCTCTTTCGATTCCGCTATGATCCCCGATTTTCCCCGATCCGGCTTTATAGGTTCCTGCAACAAAGCTTTCATTCGGATTAAAGACCCCTTCCTCAACAGCCGCGGCAAGGGTGAAGGTTTTCATGGTTGAACCCGGTTCGAAGGTTTCTTCAATAGCCAGGTTACGCCATGTATCCGTTAGGCCGACTTTCGTTGTCGGATGGAAGGTGGGCCTTTGCCCCATCGCCACAATCTCCCCCGTTTTGGGATTGGAGACAATCGCTATGATTTGTTCGGGATCGTATTTTTCCTGCACTTTGCTCATCGAGTCTTCCAAGAATGTTTGTATTTTCTTGTCGATCGTAAGCATGACATCATTGCCATTATCAGGAGCAACGACTTTTTCCTTCTTATCCGGTAAGAGGAAACCCCATGAGTCACTGTCATATGTCAGCTTCCCATCCGTTTCCTGCAATTCTTTATTGAGGTACCTTTCGATGCCGAACTTACCAGCCATTTCTCCCGTTTCTTCATCCTTTTCTACATAACCAATCAGATGGGAGGCAAAAATCCCATTCGGATAAAAACGTTTATTGGTCCTTCCGAATGTAATTCCCGGCAGTTCCAATTTTTCTATTTTCTGCTTGACGACCTGAGTCAAATCCTTGCCGGCACTGCCAAACTCCACTTGGTATGCCCCTTTTTTCGTAAGTCTTTCATAGATGTCCTGTTCATCCATTTCGATATATTTAGCAAGCTCATTCGCGGTCTTCTCCGGATCCTTGACATGCTCCGGCTCCTTTTCACTAAGTACTGCCCTTAAGATATAGGAGGAAGTATCTTCGGCGATGACTTCACCTTTTGTATCGAGTATGCTTCCCCTTTTTGCTTCTATGACCTGTTTTTTTTCATATTTCTTGTCGATTTTCGAAGCCAGTACCTCCCCGCCAGCTGTACCCGTCACCTGAATATACAAAAAGCGGCAGACTAAAACAAAAAAGAGCAGGCCGAATAAGAAGAATAATCCGGCTGCCCCATGCTTCATATTTTTTTGTTTCTGCATTATCACTGCACACCCTTCACATTATTCTCATTTAACTTGAACCCTAGCGCTGCAGCTTTTTTCCAAATTCTCTCGTATGTACTAAGTTCAGCAACCTGCACTTTTAAATCATCATTCACTTTACCCTGTTCTTCAATCGATGTTTCCACTAGCTGGATCTCTTTATTCGTTTCATAGATGGCCGCTTGATTAGAGACTATTTTCACTCCCATGAAGGTGACCATGATAGCAAGGGCACATAGTAAGAAAACTTCACCAATGGATATCTTCGCTTTACGGATGACCACTGTTTGCTGTGTCTGTTGCTGCTGTTGGTCTTCATATTGCTGTTCTTGTACTTTTTTGGCTATGGAACTCATTCATGTTCCCCCTCACTGATTTTTTTCTGTAATCATTGCTTTTCGGCGATTCTTAGCTTAGCCGACCGGGAACGATTATTCCCTTCCAACTCTTCTTCTGAAGGTAAAATCGGTTTTCTCGTAATTATTTTCATAGTTGGCTTGAATTCATCCGGGATAACTGGAAGTCCAGGCGGAAGATCCGGCATGCTACTGGCCTTTTTAAATACCGTTTTACAAATTCTATCTTCGAGCGAATGGAATGTAATAACAGATATTCTTCCCTCTCTATCCAAAAGCGAAATGGCCTGCTCCAGGGAATCTTCAAAGACACCAAGTTCGTCATTCACAGCGATCCTTATTGCTTGGAACACTCGTTTCGCAGGGTGCCCGCCTTTACGCCTTGCCGGGGCCGGTATCCCATCCTTAATTAATTCCACAAGTTCGAACGTCGTTTCAATCGGTTTTATTTCTCGTGCCGCTTCAATTTTCCTGGCAATTTGTTTCGAAAACTTTTCTTCTCCATATTGGAAGAAAATTCTCAGCAAATCATGGAATGACCAAGTATTCACGACATCATAGGCAGAAATGGCAGCACTTTGGTCCATCCTCATATCCAAAGGTGCATCATGGTTATAGCTGAAACCACGCTCCGGTGTATCCAATTGTGGGGATGACACACCTAAATCATAAAGGATCCCGTCCACTTTCTCGATTCCCCGGGCATTCAACTCTTCTTTTAAGTATTTAAAATTATTAGGAACAAGAACAATACGTTCGCCATAGCTTTCCAATTTTTCCTTAGCATTCCGAATCGCCGTTTCGTCCTGATCAAAAGCATAAAGCCTGCCCTTGTCAGAGAGCTGTGAAAGTAAGTATTCGCTGTGACCGGCTCCTCCTAAAGTACAATCCACATAAATTCCATCAGGTTTGATGTTCAATCCATCAACCGTCTCTTTTAATAACACTGTTGTATGTTGAAACATGCTAGACATCCTTCCAATCGGTTATTGAGTGACTCTATTTCTGAGGGCAGCCTTAAATATCAAAGCCAATCATATTTTCTGCTATCTCAGCGAAAGAATCCTCCGAAGCTGAAAAATAGTTTTCCCAAAGGGATTTGCTCCAAATCTCAATACGATTGGTAACACCAAGAATTACACATTCTTTTTCCAATTGGCCATATGAAGTAAGCGGCGTGGGGATATTAATTCGCCCTTGTTTATCAATTTCGCATTCTGTAGCTGCAGAAAAGAAAAAACGGGTAAAGGCTCGGGCATCTTTTTTTGTTAAAGGCAGGGCTTTCAGCTTTTCTTCTAGCAGCTTCCACTCTTCCATAGGGTAACCAAATAAACATTGATCGAGTCCGCGGGTAAGGACAAATTGCTCCCCGAGATTTTCCCTGAATTTCACCGGGACTATCAAACGGCCCTTTATATCGATGTTATGATGGTACTCTCCCATGAACATACCCAATACCCCCACATTCTAATCTCAATGTACCACATTCCCCCACCTTTCTCCACTTGTTTTTACTTTCTCCTTCCAAGTAAAAATTACCTTCTTTTCTTATTAAGTTTATTTAGCCAAATTATTCAAAGAAACGTGCATTTCCCTCGAATGCACTCAAACTAAGACGCAGGCCCACTATTACTGTCGAAGCCCCGCCTGACAAGTACTCAGGAAACAGAAAAAAGACAGGCTTTAGCACCTGTCTTTTTTTCACATTTCAATCCCTCCATCAGGATTGGTTTGTGGCAACCGTATTCAAAATGATCTATCCGCCACTTTTCCCCAAAACGGATGGTTTTTCTAAATGAAAATCAATTTATGCTGATTATTGAAGCGATAGTCCAGTTTCATCATATCCCTTACGAGCTCTGGCCCATATTGATTCAAGTAATAAAACACATTCCAAATCCTCTCCTGGGGTGATTCGAGAGGGTACAGCGAATTTGCTATCCGATCATATTTTTTCAAGATGACCGAATGTCTTTCCTTTGTACGGTCACCGATTTTGCCATAGATGAAATTCAATTGTTTTTGAATGAATTCAATGTTCTTGTTCAACATTGGCTCGAGTCCTCTATCCAAAGAGACAGCGTGGACAAATAGCTTTTCATGGTTCTCTTCAAGCTGTGATTTCAGCGTCCCGAACAGGGTGTCAATCGTCTCATCTTTAACGGAATCAAGGTAACTTTCCACAGCATTAGCGGTCCCTTCAGTCAGAACAGTTTCCAAACTGAGTTCCATTTCTTCAAGGTCGCTTTGGATACTCCGCTCCACCAGCGTGATGTTTAACCTAGGAATGATTGGCGGCATCTTCATGGAAAACAACTCAAACACCTTTTTTAATTCTGCCCAATAGGCTATTTCCCCTGGCCCAGAAACGAAAGCCAATACAGGGAAAAGCATTTCCTGCATGAGCGGGCGTGTAATGACATTGTTGCTTAATCGTTCTGGATGATTTCTGGCTATCTGCAAGAGTTCATCTCCGGTAAATGATACCTCACCGTTTTTTCCGCTGAAACCGCCTTCTACACGTTCGAGTAAACATCGATCTTTTTTTTCTGGATCATAATAAAATAAATTAGCGGCCTGTTTATCCATTTCAATCATTTTTGCATACCCTTTTGCATGCATGAATGATTGCTGTTCCTCGACCACTTCAGCAATCCGTCCACTTTCATTGACCATCGATTCAAAGTATGCCTTCTCGATTCGCCTTAAATCCGGATCTCCGGCATCGACTAGTAAAAGGCCATATTCTTTGAACCATTCATGAATCAGCTCGGCGAAGAAATCGACGAAAGTATTCGATCTCTTAATGGTTTCCTTCATATCAATCAGGAGTTTGTTCGTAAATTCCGTTTCTCCATATGTTTCAATGATTTCCTCAAGCCACTTCTCTGCCTTTTCCGTTTCCAGCTCCACATCGGAAACCATTGTTTTATATGGCTGGTAGGAAGGGTAGGTTTTTTTATCGGGTTTTCCGTTTTTCATAACATAAACATGATTGACTTCAGCCAAATCATGATCTTCTCCAGCTATCCAAAAAACCGGAATGACTGGCTGCCCCAGTTTTTTTTCCTGTTCTTCCGCAAGCTTAATGATCGATATCACTTTATGAATGGTATACAGCGGCCCTGATAATAACCCTGCCTGCTGTCCTCCAATCACAACCACGGAATCATCCCTGCGCAACCTTTCAATATTACCCTTAACTGCCTCACTGAACGAAAGACGAGACATGTATTGTTGTATGTAATCCGACAATTCCCCACGTGAAAAAGAGCGGTTCATCAATTCTTCATATCTATTGAGATAAATGTCAGGCTTAGACAAGTCATAGTGAAAATAATCCTCCGTTTCAAGACGGTTTTGTAAATAGTCCGATGCAAAACGGTTTAAAGATGGTAACGCGAGATCTTTCATCTCCATTTCTGTTCTCCCTTTCTCTGCAACTACAATTCTTTTTAGAGTATAACATTCCGGTTTAAGAAAACAAAAGAAGTTGCCCAGCAGCAGAAAATTGATGCGTTGTTCTATGTTATGTAGTCAATATCTTCGTAATACTTGTGATTATTCCAATGGAAAACAATAGAAGGTAAGCCACGAAAAAGAAGGCGAAGTTCACTCTCCAAAAACCCTTTAATACCTTATGGAAAATGATTTCTCCTTTTACCTTGTAATGGACAAGAACCACCACGAATGCGTTGATGATCATGATGAGCATGATCACCCAAAGAATTTGCATATCCCAAATCGTAATGATCAAATAATGGACGGATAATACGAACAGCAGCGTACTCATGTCCATTGCAAATTGAACGGAGCGCCGATGGTTTCCAGTGAATTGTTTGGCACCTATAAAAAAAAGTATATACCCTACGAAAGGCAAGGTAATAAATATCGCGGCAAGGCTTGAAACTACGTACGGCACATCCTCATCCCCCCTGAGACTCTTTTCCTTTGACCATCTTATATAGAGAAGACGTCAGGCAATCACTTTTCCCTTTATTCTTTGCCTCCGAGAGGATATGACCCAAAATGGCATCAATTTCCGTTTTACGGCCATTTTCTAAATCTTTTAGCATGGACGATCGATTTTCAGCAGTTGCCATGCAAACGGATTTCACATGTTCAAATGACTCTTCCTTATTTTGAACTTCCAAAATACCGGAGATTTCCCCGAAAAGATCTTGAAATAATTGGTAGTGAAAAGAGTTAGTGATTAAACCGCCATTTTCCACACCAAGTATCGCCGTTAATGGATTTATCACCGCATTGACGACAAGTTTATCCATCAGCATCGAGTGAAAATCTTCACTCGTCGTAAAAGGAAAATGATCGATCCTTTCATTCATGAGCGATAGTTGCCCAAGTTCCCCTCTAAAGGAAGCGATCCTTGTAATGCCAAGCCCCGTATGCTCCACGGTATTCCCGTCATGTTTCAATGCACCATGCTCCACTACCCCCACATATATGGTCGGGGATTGAAGCTGCTTTAAATAAGAAATATGCCCATAGCCATTCTGCAAGAATAGCAATGGAACCTGAATACCTTTGATCCTAGGCAATATTTGCGGCAGGTGATATTGCTTGACTGCCACTATTAGAAGATCCACATCCGATATCCCTTCATCCAGCCCCTTGGAAATGATGCCCGTCAGCAGTCGGCTTTCACCATCCGCAATAAGACGGATTCCATCACGTTGGATGATGGACGCCTGATCCGCAGTATGAGTATAGAGAGTCACATTATGTTTTTCACTTAAATGGGACGCAAACAGCAGCCCTATGGCCCCTCCGCCAATGATTCCAATTCTCATAATAACCTTCCTTACTTTTTTATATATATTTACTATTTTATCACATTATCTTTTTTAGCCTGCACCAATTTTCCCATCGTTGGAAAACGCAGCCAATCTGATTGAACGAAACGATGGAACTGCCATTAACGATGGCTCGTCATAAAATACCAATGGAAAGAATGATTAATACGCAATTGAAGATATATTTTCTTCTTTAAGTGTTAATTTAATGGTATATTAGATACGAAAAGCTTAGCCATTTTGAAGACTTTACAGGAACAAAAGATAACTCCAAACTCACCCCAAGAGATTGAAGGGAAAAGGGCGGGGGATATAAGGCTATAAGCATTTAGTCAGCTAGGATAAGTCGATGATGTCATACTAGATTTAACCTAAGTTGAAATTCCACATGGCAAAGATCAGTGGGATGACTTTCAAAGGGTACTATCGGAAGAGGTTTATCAGAATTAAGGGGGAGCTTTTTTATGGAATACAAGGTTGAACGATTACTTGTAAATTTTAAAACGCTTGAGGAATTCAAAAAATTCAAAGAATATGGGATACAGGAACTGTCCATGCTAGATGATTTAGAGGGTAACATCATCGAAAATGACAGCCAATCACCTTTTTACGGAATCTTTTATGGCGATAAACTTGTAGCTCGCATGAGCCTGTATAAAAGAAGCGCTAAATTCGACCAGTATTTTGACAATTCCAGGGATTTCCTTGTGCTTTGGAAACTTGAAGTCCTGCCTAACTATCAGAAAAAAGGTTATGGAAGAGCTTTGGTCGAATTCGCCAAAAGCCTGAACATGCCTATCAAAACCAACCCAAGAGTCCATTCACAAGACTTTTGGAAAAAGATGGGTTTTTCTGCTGTTTCCTATGACTTGGACAGGGACCTCGGAGAAAACCCGCTGATTTGGAGCCCATTTGACATACAAGATAAGGAAGAAATAGATACACAAGAATAAGGAAGCATCAAGAAAATGCGGGCGGATTTTCCCACCCGCATTTTTTATTTATTGACCCTTTCCAAATTACCATTCTTATCCATTTGAAAACTCACCTTCGGATTCGCCTTTTCGTCCTCCTGGACACTAAGTTTTCTTGCGCGCTCCATGATCTGCATTAACGCACGATAATCTTCCTCAACAGCTTTCAGGTTTTCCTTAAGCAGGACATTCTCTTCCAGTAATCGGACATTTTCCCGTTCAAGAAATAGGGAACGCTCAGAAATCCGTTCTTTTTCCTTATTATCAAGCTGAAAGAATTCATCCATTTTGGTTAAATATAATATAACTTCCTGAAGGGTAATAGATTCTTTATCTTCATGCTCGGGCGTTATTTCTTCAATCGTGACATTTTCGACCGCTGCAATCGAATCCCTTTCCACTTCAGGATTATTGACTACCTGTTCTTTCCTTTGTTTTTTCGCCAGCTCTATCCCTGATTTATATTGCTTCCTAACAAAGGAATTCCAACGGAACCCACAAGCAGCAGATGTCCTTGATAACTGTTTCCCCACTTCTTCAAACGCCTTTAATTGTGTACTGCCTTCCCGTATATGCCTCAGTACCACTTCAGCCAACAACAGATCCTCATCATGAGTCCATGCATCTTGTCTCGCAATCGTCATCTCTCTACCTCCTTAGCAAGTTTTAATTCATAATATGCACATGCTAGGAAAGATAGAAGATATATAGAGCTGTAATATTTATTTTTTCTTATTTAGAAAACGCTCGACTGCAGCATGGTGCTCATCACTCGCCCACAGTTTGGAACATTCCCGGATTTCCGCATCCATTCTTCCTTTAAGCCCGCTATCCTGCCATTTATGGACCAGCAATCGTTTATAGGCCATCAATACCCCTTTCTCATGGCGAAGAAAATCTTCCGCAAACCATTCCCATCCATCCGTACCTTCTCCGACTACCTCATCTACGAAACCAAGTTCCTTCGCTTCCTCAGCTTTATGTATTTTTGCATCCAATAATAGCTTTAGCGCTTTTTGCTCTGGTATTTTTTCAAGTAAAAGCGAAGCTCCGCCCCAGCCAGTCGTTATTCCTAGAGTACCTTGTACAAACCCTAGCCTAGCTTCCCTCTTTGCTAACCTGAAATCACAAGCTGTCGCTATTTCGCATCCGCCGCCGAAAGCACTTCCATTGATTAGCGCTATTGTCGGTTTTGGGAAAACTGCTAGTTTATACAGAATTTCACCCATTTTCGATAACATAGAAAAGGCCTCTTCTTCTGTATGCAAATCCTGAAATTCCCTTAGATCCCCGCCTGAACAGAACGCCTCAGAGCCCGCGCCGGTCAGGACCAGCAACTTAACTTCATCATCGCTTGCAGCTTCCGACAATATCGACTCAAGTTCGTCCATCAGCTGATAATTCACGGCATTCCTTTTCTCCGGTCTATTAAATAGGAGCTTCATGAAACCGCGTTTATCCATTTCAACTTCAATCACCTGATCCATGTAAACACCTTCTCCAAAATCATCGGCAAACACAAATGATTCGAAATATTCTGCCAAATATATTTGTAAAAAAAGCACAGAGAAAAATCCCTGCGCTTTGATTAGCGTGTTGCATCAAGAGAGCTAAGCTCTCAAGTAGGTCAAGAAATTATTTTGCGACAACTTCTTTTCCTTTATATGTTCCACATTCTTTACAAACGTGATGTGAAAGAGTCATTCCACCACAGCTCGGGCATTCTACCATACCAGGTACTTGAAGCTTGAAGTGCGTACGACGTTTTCTTTTTACAGTTTTCGACGTTCTTCTAAAAGGTACAGCCATTATTCCCACCTCCTTAAAAAATATAAAAAAGCTGGAAAAATCGGATTAACGATTTTTCGTTCCAATCAAGATTCTTTATTGTTGTCAAAAAAGTCGGCAAGCTTTGCAAATCTCGGATCAACCTTATGCTCATTTTCCTCTTCGGAAATAACAGCCCAGTCTTTCCCAGATTGAGGAGCAGCTTCATTCGAATCGACATCCTCACAAAAAACCTGCATCGGAATTTCTAGCAATAAATTTTCTTTAATTACCGGTATTAGGTCTACAACGTCGCCTTCCACAACAGTGACATCATCTCCGTAGAAATCTGTGCCATCTGCCTTTAAAAGAAAGGTTTCCTTTGTATCAATATCAATCGGATATTTAACGTCTACCAGTGTACGGGAGCAAGGTAATGTTAATTCACCTGAAAGATGCAAGTGAAAAGTAATCTCGGTCGAGCTGATATCAGCTCTTCCTGTTACTCTGATCGGAGAAACATCGCGAATTTGCGGGTCTCTTTCTCTAATGTCCAAGACATCCACCAGTTCATCAAACCGTAAATCTTTGTCCCGAATTTTTTGAAGTTGACTAATCGTCCATTTCAAATGAAATCACCTCAAGGCAACAAAAATAATTATAGCTTTCAATTATAAGTTTGTCAATATTTTTTCTTTACACTATAATGTAGTCATCCTAACTGATTGTCTAAGTTTTATGAATCATTTCTAACAAAAAATCCAGACGATTACTTATAGTAATTTTACTTGAAATACTATTTTAGCACTAAGTTGATAAAATACAAAGTTTTTCTCTGAGGTGAACGAATGAAAGCTTGCGGTTTAGTAGTCGAATATAACCCTTTTCATAATGGACATGTTTTACATGCAAGAGAAAGTAGAGAAAAAACAGGTGCAGATGTTGTTGTCGCTGTTATGAGCGGGCCCTTCTTACAGCGTGGCGAGCCCGCTATCGTCAGCAAGTGGACACGCGCTGAAATGGCCTTGAATGGCGGCATTGATCTTGTCATTGAGCTGCCATATGCTTTCGCGACACAGAAGGCTGAAATATTTGCAAAAGGATCTATTGCTCTTTTGGAATCCCTTGGCTGTGACTCCTTTTGCTTCGGAAGCGAGGATGGCAAAATTGAACCATTCATCATCGCCCACAGAATCCTTTCGGAAAATTCCGCTGCATTCGATGCCGCAATCAAATCGGCCATGGATGCCGGTAATAGTTATCCGGCAAGTGCTGCCCAGGCTTATCGTTCGATCATCCATGGTGATGCGGCATTGGATTTGACAAAGCCGAATAATATCCTTGGAAAGGAATATGTAAGTGCTGCCCTTTCAAACGGCTACTCCATTCGCCCTTATACGATTCAAAGGGTCGCTGCCGGGTACCATGAAACAAAGTTGTCCAAAAACCCTATTGCCAGCGCAACGGGGATACGTAAAGCCATCCATGAACACCAGGAATTACATTCAGTTTCCAGTTACATTCCTCAAGCGACGATGAGTGGCCTTGAGCAATATTTAACGCACTACCATGCCTTGCATGACTGGGAAATGTATTGGTCCATGTTGAAATACCGTATCCTTTCCTCCTCTTTAACCGAATTGGCAGGAATATACGAAGTTGAGGAAGGCATAGAGCACCGAATGAAGGAGATGGCCAACCAATCTTCGAGCTTTTCTGGATTCATGGCAGCGCTGAAGACAAAACGCTACACATGGACACGGCTGCAGCGGATGTGTGTCCATATATTGACGCATACATTCAAGGAACAGGTGATTCATAATGACCAACCGGCCTATATCAGACTTCTTGGCATGAATGGCCGGGGACAAGAATATCTTCGTTCTGTAAAAAAAGGCTTGCCCCTCCCTCTCATCTCTAAACTTTCGTCCTATCGGAAGCAGGACATCGATATGGACTTGCGAGCGGCACAGGTGTATGCACTGGGCTTGCCCGAGCCGCATCAAGCTGCATTGATGCAACGTGAATATGAATCTCCCGTCATTTTCAAATGAAGAAGGATTCAAGCTTGGTCCGTTTCATCCTTAAGTGTAAAAAGAAAATGAAAAAAGCGCAAACAGTAGATGACTGCCTGCGCTTTTTTTCATTTTTCTTTTCCATTTAGCTTCGTTAAATAGGCTACTGCATCTTCAAAGTTGTCAACCGGCACGATCTTCATGTCAGTGTCAATATCCTTTGCTGCAATGAGTGCATCTTCATAATTCGAACCCGCTGCTCCGTTTTCATTCGGGGCAAAGAATATTTCGGCTCCAGACTTATCGGCTGCAACAATTTTCTGTTGAATTCCGCCAATTGGACCGACTGTCCCATCATCAGACATCGTCCCTGTACCCGCTATGTCATATCCATTTGTAAGATCGCCTTTCGTTAATTGATTATAAATTTCCAATGAAAACATTAAACCAGCCGAAGGACCGCCTATATGTTCTGAATCTATGGCAATCGCCGGTTTTGTGGTCACTCTTCGATTGTCATCCAGCGAAATGCCGATTCCTACCCTATTTGGGTCATTTTTAAAAGGCTGCAATGAAAGAACGGCCGTTTTCTCCGTCTCTTCCCGCTTATAAACTATTTTAACTTCATCTCCAGCCTTCTTTTCGTTAATATAGTCCATGAATTCCTGTGCAGACTTGAATTTAACATCATCAACTTGAATGATTTGATCGCCCGCTTTCAGCTCTTTTGCTGCCGGCATTCCTTTTAGCACGTCCAAAACATATACACCCAGGTACTCGTATTCGACTTCTTTCCCTGCTTTTTCATATGCGATCTTAATGGCATTATTTTTAGAACCATCCATTAAATGGAGCTGCCTGATATTATATTCTTCATCTGTTTCATCTTCGCTTCTGATGGAGGTTTCTGGATAAAGCTCCTGATATTTGCTCCACTTCGCCATCATGTAGGAATATATATTCGCCCGGCCCATCCTTACAGTGGTTAACATAAAGCTTCCTTTTGCTTCATCTCCTCCGGATACCTCAATGATTGGCTCCAATTCTTTAGCCATTCCTGGTTTCGATACATAAAAAGGTAGGGAATAAAGGGCTGATGCTATGAGAAGTATAGCCACCACCAGGAAAGTGCGTACATACGTTTTACGGCTCATCTTCAAAGGACTCCTTCCAAGTAACAATGCTCTGCTTAATTTGATCTATCTTACCTCTTGCTGCTTCTTCTCCAATACTAATTATTTCCTGTACGTTTGTAAATGATTTCGAGCTGTATTTCTCAACCCTGGGGCGTATCATGACGTCTGAAGCAAACTCCCTGCTTTTAACCAGCTCCATTTGCAGGATATCGAGGCTTTGCATGATGACGTCATATATGGAGTTTATCTCCATATCCTGTTTCACGTGGGCTACATCCACACCAATTATGATGTCTGCTCCCATGTCCTTCACAACTGAAACAGGAACCCTGTCAACTACGCCGCCATCAACAAGCAGTCTGTTTCCGATTCTTTCGGGAATGAAAATCCCGGGAATGGAGATGCTTGCCCTTACAGCCGGTGCGATGGGACCTTCCTGAAAAATGACTTTTTCCCCCGTTTTTATATCAGTGGCTACCACCGCCACAGGAATATCAAGTTCTTCAAATTTCTTGCCATATGTAAATACCCTGATTAAATCCTTTGTCCGCTTACCCGAGATGAAGCCCATCTTAGGTATGGTGAAGTCCAAATAATACTTCCGCTTAAATGCACGGGACAACTTATACAGCCTCTCGATATCCGACCCCGCTCCATAAAAGGCTGCAACCATTGCTCCCATGCTGCTTCCAGCAATCATATCTATCGGAATGCCTTCTTGCTGCAATACCTTTATCACGCCAATATGTGCAAACCCCCTAGCTCCTCCTGACCCAAGTGCAAGCCCGACCTTTGGTTTCGACAAAGATATCCCTCCCGCTTTAACTAGTTCAAAATATTGAAATAACACTCATTCAAAGTTATGGTCTTAAACGGATTTATAGAAGCATATTATTTATATTGACAGTGAAACAAGCATGGCAGATATATTCCATGCAGCCAATGTAAGTGAAGGGCTGCGCGGAAATTCCATTG
Source organism: Peribacillus sp. 05N428 (assembly GCF_056397085.1). Taxonomy (NCBI): domain Bacteria; kingdom Bacillati; phylum Bacillota; class Bacilli; order Caryophanales; family Bacillaceae; genus Peribacillus; species Peribacillus sp. 05N428. Next base: position 75,397 of record NZ_JBFTMS010000016.1, read on the forward strand.
TGCGGATCATCCCTCTTTACATGTCGGTACAATCCTTATTCCATCATGCGCTTACTTTCGAGAAAAAGAAGTTCATATTTTATTATATACGAAACGAACTGCCCTTATTTAGTAACCTTCAAGAGGAGGCTGAATTTTGCTAAAATCAAAATCTAAAACAGTACTGTTAGCTACCTCCGTCACGATGATGGCAGTTGGCTTGATCATCTTCCCCCAAGAATCCTTTGAAGCTTCCAAAGGCGGACTGAATATTTGGTGGACAATTGTTTTCCCTTCGCTTCTGCCTTTCTTGATTTTCTCGGAGTTATTAATCAGTTTTGGGGTTGTCAGGTTCATTGGTGTCATGCTCGAACCATTTATGCGTCCCTTATTCCGTGTACCAGGAGTGGGCGGTTTCGTTTGGGCGATGGGACTTGCATCAGGGTTTCCAGCCGGGGCGAAATTCACTGTAAGGCTTCGTCAGGAAGAACAATTGACCCGCATTGAAGCTGAAAGACTCGTTTGTTTTACTAATTCATCCAATCCATTGTTCCTATTCGTTGCCGTTGCCGTTGGTTTTTTCCACAATCCTCATTTAGGGATCATCCTTGCACTTTCCCACTACCTAGGAAATATTTGTGTAGGCATCATCATGCGTTTTTACCGTTGGAAAGAAGAAAAATCCCATGCAAAAGTACTGACCAAGCTCCCCTCCATAAGACAAGCCTTTAGTCAAATGCATCGAACCAGAATAAAAGAAACAAGACCATTTGGCAGTTTACTTGGAGATGCAGTACTCTCATCCATCCAAACCCTATTGATGATCGGGGGGTTCATCATTCTCTTTTCTGTGGTGAACAAGCTTTTATTTCATATGAACATCACCGGATTGCTAGCATCTGGGGTCGGAGGAATTCTACATATTTTTAATTTCCCGGATTCCTTAAGCCTTCCCTTCATATCAGGTATGTTTGAAATGACTCTAGGTTCAAAATTAACCAGCACGGTCGAAGAGGCGACACTCTTTCAGCAAACCGTGATGACAAGTTTCATCTTAGCTTTCAACGGGTTCAGCATTCAAGCGCAAGTGGCCAGCATCATTGCCGCAACGGACATTCGTTTCACTCCCTTTTTTCTGGCTAGGATTGCACATGGCCTTCTTGCATCCATTATCACCGTCCTGCTTTGGGAACCATTCTATAAAGGCAAAATGTACAGCGGCAGCCCGATAAACGCATTCCCGGTCAGCGGATCCGGTGAACACGCGAATTCCCTATATCAAAGCATGCTTGAAATAGGTCCCATTCTAACACTCGTGTTTTTGATCCTATACATCATCATATTTACCAAAAGGTTATTCAAAGGCCTTTCGTAAACCAAAAAAGAGCATTGCGCGTTGGCAATGCTCTTTTTTTCTATCCTTTCAGTTCCTCGTATTTTTTGGCCAGAGCTTTCTGGACGACACTTGGCACTAGTTCGGAAATATCCCCGCCATACTTCGCTACCTCTTTCACGATACTCGAACTCAAGAAAGAATATTGATTTTTCGTCATGATAAAGAATGACTCTATTTTACTGTTAAGGAATCGGTTCATCGAAGTTCCCTGCATTTCATATTCAAAGTCGGAAGTCGCCCTCAATCCCCTGATGATGGCATTCGCGGAAACGCTTTCAGCATAGTCGACCGTCAATCCTTGATAGAAATCCACTTTAACATTCGGCATATGGGCAGTCGCTTCAGTAATCAGTTCCAGCCTCTCCTCCACTGTAAAAAGGGAGTTTTTCGCTGAATTGTTCACGATGACCACATATACCTCATCAAAAACATTCGCTCCCCTTTGAATGATATCAAGATGACCAAATGTTATTGGATCAAAACTCCCCGGACAAATCGCTATTTTGGACATTCATAGTTCCCCCTGTTCGTGTACGTTTCCCCATTGATAAATCGTAACGGCAATGACGCCATAAACTTCTTTTCTCTTAACGGTAAAGTCACCAACTTTTTCTGGCAAAGTAACATCATGGCCATGCTCACAAACAATGTATCCCATATCGTTCAGCAATCGGTATTTATGTATTTCTTCAAGAATCTCAACTAGCTTTTGTTTCTTATAAGGTGGATCAAGAAAAATCAAATCAAAAGTCATTTCCCTTTTCACCAAAGCCTTTAATGCACGTTCTGAATCATTTTTATAAACTTCTGCACGGTCTGAAAACTTGCATAGTTCCAAATTAGCCTTAACCGTTTGATTTGCTTTAAAATCCCGGTCGACAAATATGGCTTTTTCCATGCCTCTGCTTAACGCTTCAATTCCCAGTCCACCGCTTCCGGCAAACAAGTCGAGGACCAGCCCTCCTTCGAAATAAGGACCAATCATGTTGAAAATGGATTCCTTGACTTTATCAGTAGTCGGCCGGGTTCCTGTACCCGGTACAGCCTTAAGTGGTCTTCCTTTGCAAATTCCGGAAACGACCCTCATCATTCTCACCACATTTTATGACAAATTTCTGTTACTTTCCTATCCTAACATATTAGAAAAAGCTAGCCAATATTTAAACCCATTTGGCTTCATTTCCATGATGAAAAGAACATAACATTTCGTACCATGGATAGTAGATATCCATTCTTTTTATAAATCTTTTACATGTTGAATAATAAAGTGGTTTTTGGCAATAATGTGAATAACAACATTCCTTTTTAGGTGTTGTTGCCAACCGCGGAGAAGGCTTACGTTTCCCCATAAGTTCTTCCTCCGGTTTCTCCTCTCCCTTTGCCTTCTGGTCCTTAGTTAGACATAGAAGGACCCTGCATATTTTTGCAGGGCTTTTTTTTATTGATAAACCACTTATTTCTAATTTCCTTTATCATCATTCGTCAATGAAGTTGTCCTTCTCTTTTATGAGGGATAATGATAAAGTAATGAATAATAAGTTAGTTAGGAGAGGTTTAATTGATTCAACGTTTTATTGAAATTGGACAAGGATATTCCGATATATATGAGTTGCTGGAAGTAGGCCGCAATCAGAAACATCGAGTTGCAAGGCTCTTGGCCATGCATACTACTATAAATGATAAAAAGGTAACGTCATTGGTCATCGTCATGGAGCCCACAGATCCCGGGAAATTCCAGCCGCTTTACATTTGCCGTGAAGGTATCCCTAACCCACATGCCACCAAAAACAAACGCTATGAGCTTTTTGAGAACTTGGCTGAGGAACTGGATAGGCCAATTATTGAAATCGACGTGAAACCTTCGGTGCTCTTTGCAGAAATCGAGTTGTACTACCAGCACTTAATCGGCATTTTGCGAATGAATAGATATCTGCCGCCATTAGGTTGAAAGATGTTGCTGCCCTGAAAATGAAAAAGCTGACTCCGCATGAGTCAGCTTTTTTCAAATTCCCATTTTATAATCATATTCTTTCGCTTTATCCGGTTTGGAGTTTTCGAACTCCACCTTCAAAAAAGGCTTGTAAGAAAGGTCCACCTTTTTAACGAACGAATAATTATTCAGTTTTTCCACCAGTGGTTCCACTTCATCCATATTCGTATAAAGCACGACATATTTCAACTTTTTTGAAACATAATGGATATTTCCAAATTTCCTAAGCATTTTGGCTTGTTTCAATGTATGTAAATAGACGATGATTCCCTGTCTCGCTCCAAGCATATCAATAACTCCCTTTTATAAAGGTTTTAACTAAGTGTAGCATAGCAGAATCTTTACTTTCAACCAAGAAAAAAAGATTATAAACAAAATTCTCTCACTATTATGAATATATACACTGTGAAGGGAGTCAAACAAACGATGGATTTAAACCAAATTTGGCATCAATTTATTGATCATCTATTGGATAATGATGAAATTACCCAAGCTTCGATAAAAAAGTTCACAGGAATCCCCTTTATATATATCCATTATCATCCGGCACCAAATGATGATGGTAAGCTTCCTCTCTTAATAAAAACAGCCGCAAGCCTTTCAATGCGTGGCAAGCAGCTTCATTGTGAAACCATTTTCGTACGGCAGGAAGAACATTTATATGTATTCCGGCATCGTTTTTATGTGCCGCAGCAAAAGATGTTTTGCTGCGGAAACCTTTGTCCGGATTGTATTTTATATCGCAGTTAATCGCTTTTTGCCACGAATCCGGAATATGTACAATGAAAGAACATGCATCTGTTCATGACCATGTCTCGGCGAGGTTCCAAACATGACACAGCCACCGAACTTCGTATTAATGTCGAATTTCGATGGCTGCATGTTATATACCGGCCGGGAATGTTCCCAATCTGGCCATTACCTTAAGCAGAGCACCCGCAACTTCCCCCGGTTCCGCAACTTCCCGTTGAACATCCGCCGGATGAAACAAAAAATGGATTCCCAGCCGGGGTTTTGACCTGTTCAGAAACAGCTCGGCCAATTCTTCCACTTATTTCATCAAGAACGGATTGCAACTCGGTCTCCGCCCGCTTAAACCTTGCAACGGCAGGATGCATATCCATGTCTCGTTTAGCTTGCCTCGTTTCTAAATTGATGCGTTTATAATCCGGATGATATTTACCGAACCTTTGAACATCTTCAAATAGATCCTTAAGCGAAGTAAACTTTGAAATTATCCGCTGGGCCTCTTTGTCGTTTTGTAATTTATATAAACTAAGGAGGTATTCTTCCCCTATTTCAGAATGAAGGATCATTTCAGCTAATCCATCAGCCTGATGTAAAATGTCGATGATTTCCATAGTAGCAAGCATTAACAAGCTCACCTCCACAACCATTTTACCATTTCTCCCTTTTAGATGCTAATGGTTTGATTAAATCGAGGAAGTGATATGTACCTCAATCTCTTTTTGCAGCCCTGTTTTTTCACCTGCACCATTCAAAATCTCCAGCTTTATTTTATGCATGCCATTCGGAACATCCTTTACGATAAATGCTGCCGTTTTCATATCGACTTTCTTTTGATTATCAATAAATACGGACACAGTTGCCAATTGTTCAGGATTTGATTCAGAAAAACCATAGTTTTTCAAGTAGCACTCAACATAGACGGAGTTGCCTTTTACAAATGTTTTTACCCGAAAGTCCTCATCTGAGTTTTTGATGCTCGATACAGTGGTGGCAGCCTCTAGTGTAGAAACACCTTGTATGGCTACTCCTGAGTTTTCAGGTTCAGGTATTTTCTTGCCACAACCCGTCGCTGCCATCAACACTGTTAGAGCCAATATCAACTTTCTCATTCCATCGTCCCCCTTTTGCCTTTATTGTTCGCCAAAAGGAGTAATTTACTCTTATTTTCTTCATTCACTTGGAGCATTCATCGCTTGAAACATATGAAGCATCATTGAGGCAACCTGAACGCTTTCCGAAAATTTAGAGACCCGATGTGGAATCGACTTCTCAAAATAATATTTAGCTTCGGTTTCAAACACATCCACTTCATGTGGATTACGCATTAATCTTTTGTACCATGCAGGCTGAACCCTCAAATAATTTCGCATATCTTCGTTTGTTTGAATGAATTCATATATATTCTGGCGCATGAAAAACCCTCCTTAATCTTTGGTGAATAAAAAAGGGTTAGCTCTCTGCTCTTTTTCTTTTGGGGGAGGACTGGTATCACCTGATTTATTCCCTTGGAAAGCAGATAGCACTCCTTGGATTGCACCGATGGCCTGATTGGCATTCGTAATATATTGTTGAATCTGCCCCATATCCATGTTTTTAACGGCACTCATTAACGAACCGATCAACTCAGTGCTTTGGTCTCCCTTTTCAACCGGCGGTGATGGAGATCCTGTATTCTCTTTGGGCTCACCCACACTGCCGTCAGCCTGCCAGCGCGGATGATCTTCTCCGAGTAAATACCACTCTTCAAAAAGTTCCTGCCATGTTGCTTGTTTGCTTCTCACTTCATTCACTAAATGAGGATGTTCCTTTACAAACTCCCGAAATCCATCCACGGAGGGCCGCTTTCTTTTTGCCATTACTCTCACCTCACACTTAGACATCGCCTATTGCACCATATGCTAAAGGTAAATAAAAAGTGCATAAATTCCTTTTCTAATGCAATGGGGCGTGACTGCTGAATCCAAGTTCGTTATGTAAAAACCTCCATTGGCAAAAGATCCTCATCGAGGGGAATGCAACTGGTTGGGACCTTTAGTCAATTTAAAAATATGATCCACAACAAGAAAACGGACCCAAACCGGGTCCATTTCAGACTGTAGTCAAACTCGATGAAAAACGAGTTTGTCTACATTTTTTTTGCTTGTACAAATTTGGACGTTGATTTCCACTTCAGGCACTCGCTTTCCGCGGGCGGTCCGGGAGCCTCCTCGGCGTACTTGCGCCTGTGGGGTCTCCCTTGGACTCGCTATTCCCGCAGGAGTCTCGCACCTGCCGTTCCAATCAACTATGTTTTAGCCTACAGTCTTTTGTTTTGAAATAGATCTATTAAAACTTGAAGTGATGAGGATGCTTTCGAAACATATTTCCATTCGAGATCAATGATTACGTTAGATCAATTGGTGCCTCCGAACCATTTGGTTCGTAAAATATAGGCTGACATTGACTTCACTTTCATGTATGACTTGGTGAAAGGTATGTATTCAGAGGTAGGACACGCAGTATTGATCCAGTTATTCAGTTAAACTGACATTCATTCAATATACCTTCGTTTTCGTTATTCGTTCCATGCGTAAAGCGATTGAAGAAACTGAAACAAATATGGCTTACCATTGGCTCTTAGGCTATAGTTTTCATGATAAGCACCTCATTTCTCAAAGTTCGGAAAAATTATGAGCGACGTTTTAAAGATACAGACCCGTTTGAACAGATTTTCAATCGCATCTTAATAACAGCTGCTGATAGAAAGTTAATAAGCGCTGAACACGTATTCGCGATTCCACACATGTAAAAGCCAATGCGAATAAGCGCAAATTGAAAAGAAAATCGTACGCATAGAAACACGAGCATATCAATGACGTCTTCCAGATGAAATAAATCAAGATCGTGAAAACCATGGAAAGAAGCCTTTTCCACCAGATAAATTTGATAAGGAAGAAACCAAAGCAATTAAAGAAAGTACTACGGATCCTGAGAGTGGCTACCATGTGAAAGGTAAACGAACAAAACAGTTCGCCTATTCATTCCACGCGGTCGCAGACAGCAACGTTTTGTATTGGGAACAATTGTAACAACTGGCATGACAGTCATATTTTGATGCTACTAGGATTGAGAAAGTTGGCAACGAGAAGCAGTTGCCGCAAATGCAGCTTATAAAACACCAGCGATTACAAGCTACCTTTTTAACAAAGTAATCACACCTGCTTTACCCTATACACGTCCTCGAACAAAAGAAGGATTCTTTTGCAAACATGACTATGTTTCTTGTTACCTTTGCTCTTCGTGCGAAACTTTAAAGTACTCAACAACAAATAAAGTGGACTATCGCGAGTACAAATCGCCAAAACAAATTTGTGCAACATGCTCATATTTATCACGGTACAGAAAGCAAAGACCATCAAAAGGTAGTGACACGACATATCTGGCAAGCATTTGTGGAAGAAGCAGATCATTGCGTCATCATCAAAATATAAAACCTATATATGCGAAACGCAAAGAAACGGTTGAGCGTATATTCGCAGATGCAAAAGAAAAGCATGGTATGCGATGGACTACTTTAAGGGGACTTGAAAAATTGCCGATGCAAGCGATGCTTACTTTCGCTGCCATTAATTTAAAGAAGATGGCCACGTGGACATGGCAAGGTCCTAAAATGGCATAACATAGTGGCTCGAAGAACTCAAATCTCTTACCCTTTGGTCAAAATTTCAAAGGGAATATTAAAGGTTCGGAATTTTTTAATTCCGAACCCCTTTTGTCTACAAACTGAAACGGACCCAAACCGGGTCCGTTTTTTTATCTCTTTATGAAATTCTGGGTGTAATACTTTTTATATACCCCGACGCCCAGACCTGTAAATTCCTCGCTCAGCATCGCATCCCGATGCCCTTTGCTATTTAGCCAACCTTCCATGACTGCAGCTGCATCCACATAATTGGCTGCTATATTTTCACCGGCCACCCTGTATTTCACATGACCTGCATCAAGACGATTTTCCAAATCCCCCTTTGTTTCAGAAACATGGGTTCCTTCAGGGGTGTCCTTCATTTCCCGGCTATGAAGGTAAGCAACCTCCGCAGTAGCGGCATCCCATTCTAAAGGCTTCAAATCAAATCTGCTGCGCATGATATTCGTAATATCGAATATTTGCTGCTCATTTCCATCTTCCACTTTCGCCATGTCCTCATCTGAAAGGTCCTTAACTGTCACAAGTTCACCATGATAGGTCAACTCATATGGCTTTTGTTTCAATAGGGCGGAATCATTCAAAAATCGGATGCTTGAAACAGTCCCCGTGAATTTATCCAAATAAAGCTGAACATTAATATTCCCTAAATCAATTAACGGCCTCATGTTCATATCTTCCTCCGACAATTCAAAACGATAGGAACTGTGACCAACTTCAATATCAACAGTAGGTTCCACATATAAACTGGAATAGATGGCATCAATCGATTGTCCAATTTTAAAAGGAGCGACATTGACCTCATCACCGATTCCGAAAGCAGATACCACTTTTTCATTTTCAACGGCTAATTGGAAATAATTATTATAGTCCTTTTTATAAACCCACCATTCATATCCATAGGCAGACAAATCAATTCGATCCGGCTTACCGTATTCCCTTTCTATCTCTTTTGCATTTTTCCCGATCGTTACCGCCAGACCTTCTGTCACTTCAGTAACCCCTTCCTTTTCAGAGGAAGTGCTTCTTTCATTTATATGTCCATTGGGGTTAACACCTTTGTTACCATCAATAAGAGGGTTCCCTTCATCTTCATCGCCGATATTAAGATAAATACCGATTACGAAAAAAATAATGATTAACACCAACACCTTACCTAAACTGCGCAGAGGAACACTCCCTCTCTCTATCTAATTTATGTATCCAATGCAAAAACCTTTCTTTCCTGATTATATCACTGTTCAATCATAATTTTCTAATTTACGATAGACTGCCCCTTCATTAAATTTATTTAAAAAATGGAACTTTTGTGAATGATTGAAATACCATGGTTGAGTTCATTGCAACTTCAACCATTTCGTACTATTATAAAATATAGGATAAAATGGTATATTATAAACATACTTGGAGATTTTTAATATATTCATGTACATAATATTTTCCCGGTATGTCATTTTAATTCTCAATAGTAAACATAGGAGGTACTACTCGTGAAATTTGAAAGCTTTGGAATCGAAAACATCACAGCCGACTTAAACCGACTAGATGACCTAATGCCGCAATATGGTTTAATACGAGCAGAACAATGGGATTACGAAAGAGTCAGTTACGATCGTAAGTTCGAATTAAAAGAAGGCACGTTTTACCTGAGAATACTTGGCTATGCTACAGAGGGCGATGTTGGCGCTCACAGGGCCGTCATCAAATTAATGGTTCCTCTATTAGGAAAACACTATTATCCACACGGAGTTGAATATGGTGAAGGAGAGGATTTCCCTGCATCACTAGTTAAACAAAGTGAAAAAATCCTCGCTCAAATCAAAGAAGAACTTACACAATTTAACGGCCTGTAAAAGCCGTTAGCGAAAAGTGGGTCAAAGAGAGAGGATCATGTGTGATGCTCTCTTTTTTGTATCCAATACAAAAGCCTGATGCTTTTTTTTGCACCAGGCTTTTTTTCATTTTAAAATCCTAGGATTGCCTTTATTAAAGATGTTGTTTCGCCGCCATGATAAATCACATAAAGCAGGATGTAAACAGCTACTCCAGTAATCCCAGTGAAAAACCAAATGATGCTGGTCGCCGGCCCGATTTTCTTATGAATCGCGAATTTACCTTTAAACCCAGTGGTAAGCATGATGATCCCCAAAACAGCTCCAGTTGTTGCAAGCGTTATATGGAAAATCAAAAAAATCGTATAATAAATTTTTATGTCATCGGGTCCGCCAAATGACGTACTACCAATGAAGACCGTCCGAGAAAGATATATAGTGAAAAAGATCACCGCAAAAATCGCAGCTGCCATCATGGTTTTTTTATGGGTCTCGATTTTGCGTTGTTTAATTTGATACCAGCCTATTGCAACAGTGATGGCACTTAATACAATGAAGGCTGTACTTATCGTTGGAAGGATTGGTAAAGACATATGAAGTGTAGTCCTCTCTATATTTATTAATCAACTACCATTTTATAAGAGGCAATCGTAAAATTCAATAAAATCAAGGATTATTAACAGAATGCTCACTTTTACAGAATAGCCAAGTCAAATCACTGGCAATTTGCTTTAATTCGAAAATCAGGCAAAGGCAGATAAAAGACTTGTCCGCCCCAAGACAAGTCTTTTATCGTACAATTATTCTACAGTCTGAAAATCCGAAGGTATCGGATCGATATCACTTTGGCCGCCATTCTCCTTTTTGAACCAAGCAAAGAAAATGACACCTAATACATAGCCTAAAACGATTTCTTGAATCACCTTCATCAGAACCCCACCAAGCTGTTGATCCTCAAGCAACGGCAGTCCATTGAACATTTCCGGGCCACTGAGCGTTAAGCCCGACAGTGCTGAAGCAGGAACGCAAAGTTCCATGGCACTCGCCCAAGATTCCGCATTCGTAAATGTATCATACATCGGATCATTAGCAAAAATGATTAAAGCGCAAGCAGGGGTCATTAGAATGCCACTACCGAAAATATAAGCTACTTTTTTCACACCTGATAGACTTTCACGTTCCGGCAGTTGATTGACAAGCGGGAACCACATCAAAACGGCAGTCGTAAATAAAAGGACCGTGTATCCGGCATGAAACCACATGCCAGTTTTGATAAAGTCGAATACTAATGGGATATGGTACAGAGAGAAAAGAACATTAAATAGTAAAAGGGCGACAAGAGGTTTCGTGAAAAATTGAAATAACGTCTTCACTCCCCTTGAATTTATGAAAGTTCTTAAAAGCCAATCTGGAACCGCAATGATAAATAAAGGCGGGATCACGAGATAAAGCAGTGCCATTTGAAACATATGGGCACTGAACATGATATGGCTCAATAAGTCCAGTGGCGATCCTTTTACAACATATAGAAGGAACATGGCTATCAAAAAATAAGTAGCCTGTTTAACGGAAAGCGATGAACTGCCCGAAAACTTTTCCCTTTTTTTTGTCACCAGCCAAAAATAGCCAACGGTTATAAGTACGAGGACGGCAAAATAATAAGGACTCCATAAAGCACGAAATCCGAAAATATCAATAGACAAAAAAATCACCTCGTTCATGAACTTTTTCTTACTTTCATTATAACTAAAATGAAACCCGGTAACAAATATAGATAAACTTGGATTCTTTTTCTAGCTCATCACATAAAGAAAACCGGCTATCATTCAATAGCCGATTTTCTTTATGGTCTATAACCAAACAATCGTTGTGAACACAAGGACCGTTATCAAGCCGACTGCAAGCCCGGAAAACAAGAACAATGCAATGGTGCCATGGCCTTTATGCTTCATATGCATGAAATAATACAATTGGAAAATCACTTGTACAACTGCCAGCAGCAAAATGACTGGTTTAATGAACCAATGTGAAAAACCCTCAATTCCTACAGCAGCAAAAGCAAGTAATGTAAAGAAAATCATAAGTGTAAATGTTATCACTTGGTGTTTCATCTCTTCAGCATTTTTCTTGCGGCGATATTTTAAATCGACATTCGGGTTCGCTGAATTTGATTGTTCATTCGCCATCAGTTATCCCACCATTCCCATTAAATATACGACTGTAAAGATAAACACCCAGACTACATCAATGAAATGCCAATAAAGACTTGCAACATAAAATTTAGGAGCGTTATATAAATTCAAGCCCCTTCTTGCATTACGAACCATTAGAGATATGATCCAAACCAGACCAAAAGCAACGTGTCCTCCATGAAAACCAACTAACGTATAGAATGCGGATCCGAATGCACTGCTCGTAAATGTATGATTATATTCATGTATATAGTGATAAAATTCATAAATCTCAAGACCCAGAAAAGCAAAACCAAGTACAACCGTAATCAAAAGCCAAGCCTGCATCTGTTTAAAGTGGTTATTTTTCATATGGTACATCGCATACACACTGGTTAATGAACTGGTCAATAACAGCATGGTTGCTACAAAAGTAAGTGGTAATTGGAATAAGTCTTTTGCCAGGGCCGCATCACCATTTGGAACTTTATCCTTCAATGCAAGGTATGTTGCAAAAAGTGAGGCGAATAGTACCGTCTCTCCACCAAGAAACAACCAGAATCCCAAATACTTATTTTTACCTTCTAAAGTCGCTTTCTCGGGAGAAGCAGGCCAAGTGGCATCCGTGAATCTTTCATCTGTTTGCATTATGCCTTACCTCCCTTGTCTTTATCGTCCAAAAGGTCTTCTTTATGAATGTGGTATCCATGATCGTCTTTAACGGAACGGATAAACATTGAACCGAACGTGATCAAAAGACCAACAATCATTATAGGCAGGGTCCATGTCTTATCATCCATATTATATAAAGCACCGAATGCGGCAACAAATAAACCGAAAGAAATCGTTAAAGGGAGTATAGATGAATTCGGCATATGGATATCCCCCAGTGGTTCTGCAGGAGTCATTTCCTTTTTCCCTTCCATTTTTTCGACCCAGTAAGGATCCAATCCGCGGACAAGCGGAAGTTGTTTGAAATTATAAAACGGCGGTGGTGATGGAATGGCCCATTCAAGCGTACGGCCGTCTCCCCATGGATCATTGCCGACTTTCTCATTCTTTACAGATGTAATGATTATATTTATGATCATTACCAAGACACCAAATGCCATTAAGAAGGCACCGACTGTGCTGATCATATTACCTGTATTGAGACCTTGATCGTCCAAGAATGTAAATACGCGACGAGGCATCCCCATTAAACCTAAGAAATGTTGGATGAAGAATGTTAAATGGAAACCGATCAAGAACGTCCAAAATGTAATTTGCCCCAATTTCTCGTTTAACATCGTTCCAAACATTTTCGGCCAATAGAAATTGATTCCAGCCAGTAAGCCCAATACAACCCCACCGACGATTACATAGTGGAAATGGGCAACAACGAAATAACTATCATGGTATTGATAATCAGCAGGTGCTGACGCGAGCATGATACCTGTCACGCCACCCATGGTAAATGTAGGGATAAAGGCAACTGCATAAAGCATCGGTACCGTGAACTTGACGCTTCCCCCCCACATCGTAAAGATCCAGTTGAATATCTTAATACCTGTCGGAACTGCGATAGCCATGGTAGCCACGGCAAAGATTGCATTCGCTATAGGGCCTAAGCCAGTGGTAAACATGTGATGCGCCCAAACCATGAAACCTAAGAAACCGATTAAAACGGTTGCAAATACCATCGATGAATATCCAAATAATCTTTTTCTTGAAAAGGTAGCGAAAATTTCGGAAAAAATACCGAAAGCAGGAAGGATCAGGATATATACTTCCGGGTGACCGAATATCCAGAATAAATGCTCCCAAATGATCGTATTCCCGCCTGCTGCTACATCAAAGAAATTCGCACCGAACATCCTATCGAACATCATTAACACCAATCCCACGGTAAGCGGAGGAAAAGCGAATAATATCAATGCGGAAACAACGAAGGTTGACCATGTAAACAGCGGCATACGCATATATGTCATACCAGGCGCACGCATATTAATAATGGTTACAAGGAAATTGATCCCCGCAATTAATGTTCCCAATCCCGATATCTGTAATCCCAGGACGTAAAAATCAATACCATGGCCTTCTGAGTGCAGGGAAAGTGATGCATATGATGTCCAGCCCGCATCAGGAGCCCCTCCTAAAAACCATGAAAGATTCAGAAAGACTCCCCCAAAGAAAAACAGCCAAAAACCTAACGAATTCAAAAATGGGAACGCAACATCACGTGCCCCTATCTGTAAGGGTACGACCGCATTCATTACAGCAAACACCAACGGCATGGCTGCCAAAAATATCATAGTCGTACCGTGCATGGTCAATATTTCATTATAAAATCCGGCACTTACGAAGTCATTATTTGGGATTGCAAGCTGGATACGGATAAACATTGCTTCCAAACCGCCGATTACAAAGAATAACCCGCCAGAGATAAGATATAAAATGGCGATTTTCTTATGGTCTACCGTCGTCAGATAATCCCAAAGCGTAGCGCCAAATCCTTTTTTATTAGCGTACGTACTCACGATTTAACCTCCTTAATCAATGTTCTATTTGTCTTCCACCTTAAGCTCTAATAGATAAGCTGCCAGTGCATCAATATCTGAATCCGAAAGTTCACCGTAAGTACCGGTCATCGTGTTGCCCGGTTTATACTTCTCAGGATCCTTGATCCATTTCTTCACATTCTCTTCCGTATGATCCAATACGCCAGCTACTTTTTCACGCTCACCGAATGTAGCCAGATTCGGAGCCTGACGAGCAGCTTCAGGCCTGCTGTCATTTGGTGTCACCGCATGGCAGCCTATGCAACTTTGATTAAAGACGTCTTCACCCTGTTTGGCTAGATCACCTTCAACGACAGGTTCCTTCGCGGCTTTCATATCTTTTGCCCATGCTTCAAAATCGCTTTTAGACTTCGGTATGACTTTAAAATCCATCAAAGCATGTGAAGGACCGCAAAGCTCAGCACATTTTCCGTAGAATAAGTTATTCGAATCTTCTGCCTTTTTACTATCGAATTCTAAGAAAAACTGATTGACCCCTTCTGTATTTGTATCCATCTTTCCTCCGACGGAAGGTACCCAGAATGAGTGCTTAACATCTGAAGCAGTTAGATTGAAGTACACTTTTCGATCTGTCGGGACAACCAAATCCTGACTTGTTACAACGCCAAGGTCTGGATATTCAAACTCCCACCAATAAAGGTTTGCCCTAACATTCACGACAAGTGCATCCTTCGTTTTTCCATCCTTATCTTTCTTATCCATTGCCTTTGTGTCGGCTAAGTCAAAAGTCGTGACGACGGTTGGAACAGCCAGAACAATTAAAAGAAGGATAGGAATAACAGTCCAGATAATTTCGAGTTTATGACTTCCTTCAATTTGTTTCGGTATTGTTTCGTCGCCTTCCTTCCGACGGAAGCGTAGTAAAACTACAACGAACAAAATAATCACAACAATAATAACCAGTACCATGATTAGTGTACTCAATATCAGTAAGTCATACTGAGATTGCGCAACATCGCCAGCTGGCTTCAGCGCGGATAGAAATGGTTCGCCGCAGCCCGAAAGGACAAGTCCTACAATACCCAGCAGAGCAATTAGGCGCCATTTGTGCAGCCTTTTTTTCATAGCTTCAGAAACCCCTCTTTCGTCAAAATTTTCTCACAAAAATAAAAATGGGCGCAATTGCGAATATTCTCTCTATGTCAATTTCTAAAAAGAAAGAATCCCTAATCTAAGGAATTATTAAGTTGATTCATGTAACCGCTCTTATGTATGCCCCTGTTGGTTCCGTTAATATGTATGAATGGCGGTCAGTGCTTTATTTATCAGTAAACTGGAGCCTGTAAAAGAACAGGCCGCCAGTTTATTTAAACCAAAACTAGATCAGTGTGACAATAACCATCGCTACAAATAAAATGGTCATATAATTTAAAGAATATACAAACATGGATGTTGCCCATTTAATATCGTCTTTCTTTTTATACCCCTTAATTCCCAAAATAAGCCAACCTGTGCTCAATAAAGCAGCAAGAATAACTAGCGGTGTTCCTAATGGAGTTAAAAAGAAAGGAATGAACATTAAACAGATGATCCATAGCATAATCGATCTTTTTGCAGCCTTGAACCCTTTTACGACCGGAAGCATAGGTATTCCAGCTGCTCGATATTCTTCCACACGCCTCATTGCAAGTGCATAAAAATGAGGGGGCTGCCACAAGAACATGATCGCGAACAGGACCCAGGCGATCTTATCAAGGCCCGGGTCGACCGCAGCCCACCCGATAAGCGGAGGCACCGCTCCGGATATACTGCCTATTATCGTATTCGAGACAAATCTACGTTTGAAAACCATAGTATATAAAACAACATAGGCGAAGACGCCGAATGCACCCAGTATGGCAGTTGTCATATTAGTCAATGCAAGTAAAATCAGCCCTGCAGCAATTAAGCCGAAACTTAACGCCAATACCTTTGAAGGCTGTACTTTCCCGGTTACCGTCGGACGGTTTTTCGTTCTTTCCATTAAATGATCGATATCACGGTCATAATAATTATTGAAACTGCAAGAACCCGCCATTATGAGCGCCGAACCTGCAAGTGTATAAAACACTACATCTAGATTGCTTAAGAAGCTAAGCCCCGAAAAATGAAGAGCTAACCACACGCCGGTAAAAGCAGTAATTATATTCGAATTGACGATCCCCACTTTTATAAGTGCGAGAAAATCCTTCCAAGCTGTTGTTTCAGGTATATCCGATTGAAGGGCGGCTTTACTGTCCTCCATGACAGCTTCTGACAAACCCCTTGTTTCTGACATTTGTTTTCCTCCTTTAAATCATTCAGCACAGACGCAAATGCAAAAAAATACTTACATATGCTATAGAACATTATTTCATACTTTTTGATATTTGTAACCAAGGAAGCGTAAACAAAAAGTAAATTATTTACCAATGACTGTCGTCAATGGAATCCATCGAGAGCTATCATTCTTAATATCATGCTTAATAACAGTAAAATTTAGTAAAATCATTTCTTCAATATATTAAAACACATTTTTGGAAGCTTTTGTGAAAATTTTTCGGATATTTTTTGACCAATTTGTGTCTCAATAATTTACTGCTCTTGTAAGATGTTCATCAAGAACATGAATAGTATGCTATTATCATCATCCCCTAGGCTCTATCCCTATTTTGCTCCTACTTGAAGGTTTACACTCCCTTTATTTCTATCAAAGTCTTTTGTAACTTTCAACTATTTCAGGCATTTTAATTAATAGTTATAATATTAACTGAACTTGTAAAATCATTCTATTTTGTGTAATATCGAGGAAGTTCGACAAATATTATGAAAAATCTTATGCTATTATTAATTTTATGGAACAATCCTAATTTGCTACAGAGAAAAAGGTGGGACTACTAGTGAAATCGTCTCTTAAATGGTTTGCTGTTTTAACAACGATTGTAATGCTTTTCATCTTACTTGGCGGAGCTTTAGTCACGAAGACGGATTCCGGCATGGGATGCGGCAGGTCCTGGCCATTGTGCAATGGCCAATTGATCCCGGACAAAATCACGATTGAATTGGTCATTGAACTTTCCCATCGTCTCGTTTCAGGTGCTGGAGGATTCTTGGTTTTAATTTTATCGTATATGTCTTGGAAAAAAATCGGCCATATCCGTGAAGCACGTTTCTTATCCGTCCTTTCTTTTGGTTTTCTGTTACTACAAGGGTTAATCGGGGCCGCTGCCGTCATTTGGTCACAATCCGATTTTGTCCTTGCCCTTCATTTTGGCATATCGCTCATTTCCTTTGCTGCCGTCTTTTTACTTACATTGTTGATTTTTGAAGTAGACAAGAAGTTCGAAGCCGAAAAACTTATAGTTGACAAACGAATGAAATTCCATATCATTGGCGTATTGATTTTTTGTCTCGTAGTCGTATATACAGGTGCTCTTGTAAGGCATACAGAATCAAGTCTTATCTGTAAGGATTGGCCTTTATGTGTAAATGACAGCCTTGCACTCCCCTCTAACCTTTATGAATGGATTCAGATGGGACACCGTGCAATCGCAGGCGCCATTTTCATTTGGGTATCATATGTGGCTTATATCGCAAAAAAACATTACAAAAATCAAAAAGTGTTATATGGCGGTTGGATGGCTGCATTCATTCTCGTATTTTTACAGGTTACCGCTGGAGCCTTCATCATTTTCTCAAGGCAAAACTTATATATCGCATTGACACACGCATTATTCATTGCCTGCTTTTTTGGTGTAATGAGCTATTTGATGCTATTGACATCAAGAAGCAAAAAAAATGCACTGGCCAAGCAAAAAAGAAACTCCACGCACACAGTCAAAGGACAGGATGAAAAGGATATAACACCAACAGTACCCGCCCGTTAATTTCTGATTGTTCAATCAATAATATAATAGGACAAAACAAAAACCACCATTCCCCAGGGAATGGTGGTTTTTGTTTTGTCTTAAGATGACCGTGGATTGCCTTGAAAGAGGGTGTAGGGCAGCTTGAAACCTCAAGCATACCCCATATACCCTAAATCATTCAGAAGGTCACAGTCAGCGATATTACTTAGTTATTTCTATCAATAAGTCTCCAGTACTGATCGCTTCTCCATCTTTTACATAAATATCTTTGATGGTCCCGGAGAATGGTGCTTGCACGGTGGTTTCCATTTTCATCGCTTCCGTAATGATCAGGTGATCACCCTGCTTGACCTGATCTCCTTTCTCGACCACTACACGAATTACCGTACCTGGCATTGTCGCACCGATTTGTTCTTTATTTTTTGAATCAGCTTTTACTTTTGATACAACGGAAGATTTAATGTTTTCATCCTTGATGATCACTTCACGTGATTGACCATTCAACTCAAAATACACAACCCGTGTTCCATCAGCCAATGGCTGGCCGATTGAAACCAATTTTACGATAAGCGTTTTACCCTTTTCGATTTCAACTTCGATTTCTTCCCCTAGCCTCATACCATATAAGAAAGTTGCGGTATCGAGGTTGGAAACATCTCCAAACAACTCAATCGTTTTATTGTAGTCCAGGAATACTTTTGGATATAAGGCATATGCAAGCACATCGAAATCAGTGACTGCCCGTCCCAATTCCTTGAATAATTCTTCTTTAAGTGCTGCAAAGTCCACTTCTTCCAATAACTCACCCGGTCTTACCGTTATAGGTTTCTTCCCTTTCAGGATAACTTCCTGAAGCTCTTTAGGGAATCCCCCAACTGGCTGACCTAGATAGCCTTCGAATAACTCTATGACTGAATCAGGGAAATCGATGGATTTACCTTTTGTCAGAACATCCTCTTCAGACAGGTTATTTTGTACCATGAATAAAGCCATGTCCCCAACAACTTTGGATGAAGGAGTCACTTTAACGATATCGCCGAACATTACATTGACGCGCTGATACATCTCTTTCACTTCATGCCAGCGGTCTCCCAGCCCAACTGCTTTGGCTTGCTGCTGCAGATTACTATATTGGCCGCCCGGCATTTCGTGTTTGTAAACCTCGGTATGAGGTGCATTCATTCCGCTTTCGAAGTCATGATAGAATTTCCTGACCTCACCCCAGTATTCTCCTAAACGCTCTAGTGAATCGACTTCCAACTTAGGCTGTCTGCTTGAACCCTCCAATGCATAATGAAGTGTTTGTACACTTGGCTGCGAAGTCAGTCCAGCTAAAGAACCAATCGCCGTATCAACGATATCCACACCGGCTTCAATCGCTTTAGAATACATGTAAATTCCATTTCCGCTTGTATCATGAGTATGCAGATGTATCGGAAGGGATGTCGATTCTTTCAGTTCCGAGACAAGGCGGTAAGCAGCATCAGGCTTCAAGAGGCCGGCCATATCCTTGATCGCTAAAATATGGGCACCGGCTTGTTCCAATTCCACCGCCATATTTTTATAATAGTCGATATTATACTTGCTGCGTGTTGGATCATTCAAGTCCCCTGTATAACAAATGGCAGCTTCTGCAATTTTGCCGGATTGACGGACTGCATCAATAGCCAATTCCATCCCTTTAACCCAGTTTAAACTATCGAAGATACGGAAAACATCAACGCCTGCATCCGCTGATTTCTCGACGAATTCACGAATGACATTATCAGGATAATTTTTATAACCAACTGCATTTGAAGCCCTTAAAAGCATTTGTAATAGGACATTCGGTGCTTTTTTCCTGAAACTTAACAGCCTGTCCCACGGATCTTCTTTCAAGAAACGATATGCGACATCGAAAGTTGCCCCGCCCCACATTTCCATTGAAAATAAACCAGGAAGCAGTTTTGCTGTAGGTTCTGCGATATCAAGGATATCTTTCGACCTAATTCTCGTCGCCAGCAAAGATTGATGTGCATCACGGAAAGTCGTATCGGTGATCAATACCTCTTTCTGTTCTTTTATCCAATTGACCAGTCCCTCTGCTCCTTGCTCTTCAAGTATATTTTTTGTACCCGAGATAAGCGGCAGGCCACCAACATTCGGAATTGGTGCTGGATCAAAAACAGGTTTTTTCTTTTTCTCGACTCCCGGGAATCCATTCACGGTCACATTTCCGATATATGAAAGCATTTTTGTCCCACGGTCTTTTCTAATTGGGAAGCTAAATAATTCCGGTGTTGAATCAATGAATGATGTATCATATTCCCCATTAATGAATTTTTCATGTTTTACAACATTTTCAAGGAAGGGGATATTTGTTTTAATACCACGAATCCTGAATTCCTTAAGGTTACGAACCATTTTGGAAGCTGCCTGCTCAAATGAAAGCGCATGAGTAGAAAGTTTAACGAGAAGGGAATCATAATATGGTGTGATGACCGCACCTTGGAACCCATTCCCTGCGTCCAGACGGACACCGAATCCCCCACCGGAACGGTACACCATCATTTTCCCGGTATCAGGCATGAAATTATTCAATGGATCCTCGGTCGTCACCCTTGATTGAATCGCATATCCATGAGTTTTAATACCTGCTTGTTCGGGAATCCCGATCTTCTTGCCATGGAGCTCATGCCCTTCAGCCACCATGATTTGAGATTGAACGATATCAATGCCCGTAATCATTTCAGTGATCGTATGCTCAACCTGCACCCGTGGATTGACTTCAATAAAGTAAAATTCGCCATTTGCGACAAGGAACTCGACCGTACCAGCGTTTACATAATCAATATTTTTAGCCAACTTGACTGCTGCTTCACAAATCCTTTCCCTTAAATCTTCGGAAAGGGAAACGGAAGGTGCCACTTCCACAACTTTTTGATGCCGTCTCTGAACGGAACAGTCACGCTCATATAAATGGACGATATTCCCATGAGTATCAGCCAAAATCTGAACTTCGATATGCTTCGGATTTTGTATGAATCTCTCTACATAGACTTCATCATTACCAAAAGCTGCTTTAGCTTCTGATTTTGCGCGATCATAAGCCTCTTCAACTTCTTCGATTTTTCCGACAATTCGCATTCCGCGTCCGCCGCCGCCTAATGAGGCTTTTATAATAATTGGAAAACCGTATTGTTCACCAAATTCCTTGACTTCTTCAACACTGGTCACCGGTCCATCGCTACCAGGGATAACCGGAATATCCGCCAGTTCAGCTTGTGTTCTAGCTTTTACTTTGTCACCAAACATATCTAGGTGTCTTGATTCTGGTCCGATGAAGATTATGCCCTCTTCCTCACAGCGTTTCGCAAATTCAATATTTTCTGAAAGGAAACCATAACCGGGATGAATCGCATCGACGCCACTCATTTTGGCAATCGCGATTATGCCTTCAATATCCAGGTATGCATCAATCGGCTTTTTGCCTTCCCCGACCAAATATGCCTCATCCGCTTTATATCTGTGATAAGAACCATAATCTTCCTTTGAATAGATTGCAACTGTGTGAATGTCTAATTCCGTACAAGCCCGAAAAATCCTTATCGCTATTTCCCCGCGATTTGCCGCAAGTACTTTTTCTATACGTTTCCCCATTGCTACCACCCTAATCAATATGTATTTTTATTGAATATATAGAAAAAAAGCGTGAAAGATTTCCACCACTTTTTATTCATGAATTGATTTCCCAAATAAGGAGTCCAATCTGTTTAAGCTCATTTTATCGCTGATGTAATTATTTCGATATATTTTATATTTTCGTTTTTCACATCCGATAAAGACTAAAAAGAGCCCTATACCATTAACTAATTAAAATTTAGCTATAATAATATATTATCAATTTGATTTAACATTCAATTAATATAACAATAATACTAAAATTAACTGAATACAATAAAAAAATAAAAAATTACATATATTCGTATAAAAAAACAGGGAATTAGATCTGACTCCCGTACTAGCGATCCATTATTGATCAAAGCCATATGACCGGAAAATCCCACTTGTTTAATGCATGATTGGGAATTTTTAAAAATGGAAGATGACTATTGAACTTAGATCAAAAATTCAAAAGAATGAGAAAACTCAAATTGAGCTTCCGTGAATTAATTAGTATGTCACTATTAAAAATAGTATAACATTATTCATTAATTGTGTATATAAATAAAAAACTCAAACAATCATCGAGATTTGTTTGAGTTAGTATGTTTTATCTATTATTTTTTTAACGATGCTTCATGCAAAACTGACAATTCCTGTTCAAGGGTTTCCAAAAGGGATTTACCCTCGGTCTCCTCTACCAAACCTAAGCGTACGGCAAAATCGATTTCTCGTGATAGGCCGAACATTTGCGTATCAAGTACCTCTTCATATAAAGGACATTGAGGCATAGTGAGATTTTCCATTTGAACTTTTATCAGTTTTAGAATCTTGTCAGCATCTGCTTTTAATAAAGCATAAGCTTTTTCTCGATGATTGACAAGCATATCAGATGCCATGTTAAATCCCCCCGCTCAGAGCGATTAAATCTTATCTCTAAATTCTACCTTTAGTTTTGTGAAAAAGCAAGGACATTGACAAACAATTTGCCATTGAGATATCACGATCCCCTCTCAAATGAATATACCCAGCCATGGAATTTGTTCACCATCTTGAAGATGTGACATTTCAATTATAATTGATTATAATCATTAAAGAGCAACAGAAAGGAATGAGATATTTGGAACCCATCGTATTTATAAATGGAAAAGTGAAATATCCAATTACGCTAGATCCTGGAGTATGGATTTTTGATGACCGTAAAGTTGAAATCGATACATATTTCCACGCTGAAAGAGTCCAAGTCAATGAATTAGAAGAATATACGATTGCCGCCTCCAAGCATTGGCAAAAAGAAATACAGGAAGGCGCAATAATGCCACCCACAATAAAAACGGAACGAAAGTTCGAGAAGCAAAGATTGCTGGAAGGGACTTTCGGCATCCCTTTTGAACCTTTTTTAAAAAACGCCGAACCTGAAAATGGGGTGACCGAAGTCATCGTTACAACCGATGATGAGGAGCTTACATTCCCGTTGGAAACGGCACTTGAATTTTTCCTGGGCTTTTCCAAGGATGGAAAGCCGCTTAAAATATCCGAGGGCGGCCCTCTGGAAATTTATTTCGGAGACGCTTCCAACATCAATGAACCGATAAAAAATGTACGGTCTTTCACCGTTAAATAAGACTTCGTTCATTCTTGCCAAAAACTTTGGCAATCGGCAAGGGAAATCCCTTGCCGATTGCATTATAAAAGTGTAGCTGCCAGTTGTGCCAATCCCGATCTTTCCCCTTTTATCAATTTAACATGGCCGGCAATACGCTCGGTCTTGAATTTTTCCACAACATAGGTCAAACCATTATTATATTCATCTAAATAAGGATGATCTATTTGCTCCGGGTCCCCCATTAAGACAATTTTGCTCCGTTCGCCTACCCTCGTCAAGATTGTCTTGACCTCATGTTTCGTTAAGTTCTGCGCTTCATCGATGATGATGAACTGATCCGGTATGCTCCTTCCCCTGATATAGGTGAGGGCTTCAACTTCGATCGAACTCATTCCTGCTAAAATCGCATCCAATTCCCCAGGTTTTTTCGTATTGAACAGAAATTGGAGATTATCAAAAATAGGCTGCATCCATGGTCTTAATTTTTCTTCTTTTTCCCCTGGCAGATAACCAATATCCTTACCGACCGGAACAATGGGCCTGGCAACCAAAAGTTTCTTATATTGTGACAAATCTTCAGTTTGCATCAACCCTGTTGCCAATGCCAATAAAGTCTTGCCTGTCCCCGCCTTACCAATGAGCGTCACAAGCTGGATATCCGAACGAAGCAACAAATCAAGGGCCATGGTCTGCTGGACATTTCTCGGTTTAATTCCCCAAATATGCTCCCCTTCATACATCAATTTCTTAACGGTCCTGCAGTTCTCATCCACTATCCCAATCGCCGAAGCTGAACTGCCCAGCGTGTCCTTCATCAACAGGAATTGATTTGGATAATATGCATCTTTTGTCAGTTCTTCCAGTGAAAGAAAACTTTTTTCATAAAACTTATTCAGGTTATCAATCGATACATACACTTCTTTGTGCCCAGCGTATATATGATCCAGTTCTACAACGCGATCATTTAAAAAGTCCTCTGCCTCTAAACCGATGGCGTCAGCTTTAACCCTGACTAGAGTATCTTTGCTAACAAGAATGACCGTTTTTCCATCTTCCTTCGTCTCTTCTTCCAAAGATAAATTTTTCGCGACTGCCAATATCCTGTTATCATTCGTTTTCTCAACAAAAATTTCCTGAAGTTTGTGAAATGAACGGTGGTTGAGTTCAATCCTTATGCTGCCACCATTATGAAGCGGAATGCTCTGATGCAGCTTTCCTTTTTCACGGAAGCTATCGATCAATTTCGATACTTGCCTGGCATTCCTTCCGATTTCATCCATATATCTTTTTTTTGAATCCAATTCTTCTAATACGACTGCTGGAATGACAACTTCATTATCTTCGAATGAATAAATCGAATACGGATCCTGCAACAGGACATTCGTATCTAAAACATATATTTTTTTCCCCAATATGACGCCTCCTGCCTGCTCTATAGGATATGTCTTACCATTTACTACACTCAGCAGTTATGTAGCGGACGAGACTGTTGATAAAATATATGTTCCTTTGCATAAAGATAGAAGAACATTTACAGACTATAAAGAAAACTTCCAGCAAAGAATGCAATCCCCACCATTGATTTCTCCATGTTTGGCTGCATTTTATACTCAGATGCATCAGACTAGGTAGCGATGGACAGGCTGGAACAAAGGAAAACATTAAGGAGGTTTTACATTGCAAAAAATCATATTGTCGCTCGCTGCTGTTCTGTTGATGTCAGGTTGCACAATGGATAATAAAAATGAAGTGTCTGAAAATAATGCGCAAAACAATATAACGAAAGTCAATAATACGACCATTAAGGAAGCAGACAGGAATACAGGTCAGCAAACAGCGGAGAGACTCACCGGTTTGGCTAAGTCCATTCCAGAGGTGAACGATGCCACCGCAGTCGTACTTGGCAAATACGCCATCGTCGGAATAGATATCGACCAAGATATTGAGCGTTCACAGGTTGGGACGATAAAGTACTCAGTCGGAGAAACTTTAAAACATGATCCTGACGGTGCAAATGCCATCATCGTCGCTGACCCGGATTTAAATGAGCGGATCAGGGAGGTGGCCAAAGATATTAAAGACGGCAAACCGGTAACCGGGATACTAAATGAACTCGCTGACATCACAAGCCGAGTCATCCCGGAGGTTCCTGGTGATATTTTAACCCCAACGCCATCTAAGAACATCGAAAAGGAAAAAAATAAACTTGATGATGATACGGAAAGAAAAGAACTCGATAAAGAGCAAAATGATCAATCCAATCACTTTAAAGAATGAATTTACCCGACCCGAAGTGAATCTTCGGGTCTTTTTCATACCCAACAATCAACTTCAACTGTTAGTTTCACTTTATCCTCGTTTTACCATAAAAATATTGGTATACTTAAAAGCATATTCAAATTGAAGTGAGGTTCAACTAATATGAAGGTTAAATGTGTAATATGCGATCAAATTGAATCTATTCCCGACGATAGCCCGGAAGCAAAGAAGCTTCGCAACCGTCCTATACATACCTATATGTGCAATACATGCAACCAACGCATTGAAGAGCGTACAAACGAACGGATTGCCACCGGTAACTTCCGTCTATACCGGACGATCAAAAATGAAGATGAATGGTAGAACTTTCCACAAAGTTACTCTGATTGGCCTGATCAATGGACTTCTGCTTGGATGGATAATGAAGTGGGTCGAAATGCTATCCGGTAAACAAGTGTATAAGCTTTTATTGAATGTGGATTTCCTCCCCCTAATTGGAGCCGTTTCCTGGAGTGAGGAATCATTATTCCTTTTCCATCTCCTTTTCTCACTGGCAATTACGTATAGTTACGTTTATATACTACATCCTTTGAAAGCTTTCAGGAAATGGAACAAATACGCACTTGCTTTTATCACGATCATTCCAGCCATCATGCTTTACTTCCCACTATCGGCGCTGTCAAAAACAGAAGTTGTCCTTCCTTCTGATTTGACAGCTTTCTTTTTGTGGACAATCTTACATCTTTTTTACGGACTTTCCCTCCCTAAAGCAATATAAAAAGAACCGTGCGTAAATCGCACGGTTCTTTTTATCATTACTCGATATTTTTATACTTTTCTGGCTCTAACTGAATTTGGTCCAACATGATATCAATCAATTCAATCGGATAACGCTGCTTCTTCATTTCGTCTCCCAAAAGGTACTCGACGTAATAAAAAGGTTCTGTTTTTGTAACCGAATCGATTATCACCTGATGATCGTCTTTCAGCATCTGCATGAAAAACATTTCTGTATCGCGTGCAGCTGAATCATCAGGCCTTGCATCACAGACAACTTTGATCGTCAACCAATTGTATAAAGCATCCTGTAATGATTTCATCATCTTAAGCCTGTTCTTCTTTTCTCGAATTATGAAGACGGATCCTATAGATCCCCAGAACAAGCGAAGCGATGACTAATGCCTCCCCCATAGGGAGAAACACCGCAAAGAAAGAAAGAAGGGTACATCCAAGTGCCATTACCACATAAATGACCACATTTTTTAGCAATGGTAACTTTTTGGCAAAACCTAACTGATAGACAAGGATGCATAATCCAAAGACCGTCAAATATAAATACCACATTCCTGCTTCAGGGTTTTCATCCACTCTGTACAATGCTGCAAAAAATGATAATCGCTCTTGGATATCCAATCTTTTCTCCTCCTCTTGCTATTTATTTTTCTTCAACAGCAACTTTTTTTCTTTTAGCTGCTCTTTCACGCTCGTTTTTATCTAGAATTTTTTTACGAAGGCGGATTGAATCCGGAGTTACTTCACAGTACTCGTCATCGTTCAAATATTCCAGAGCTTCTTCAAGGGACATGATTCTTGGTTTTTTCATGGAAGAAGTTTGGTCTTTATTTGCTGAACGCATATTTGTCATTTGTTTCGCTTTAACGATATTAACAGTCAAATCGCTATCACGGTTATGTTCCCCGACGATCATGCCTTCATAAATATCCGTACCTGGCTCAACGAAAATAACACCGCGGTCTTCTACTTGCATAATACCGTATTGTGTAGTTTTTCCTGATTCCATGGATACAAGTACACCTTGGCGTCTTCCGCCGACTTGACCTTGTGCCATTGGTTGATAGCTGTCAAATGAATGGTTCATGATACCATATCCGCGTGTAATCGTTAAGAACTCAGTTGAATAACCAATAAGTCCGCGAGCTGGGATCGTGAACAGTAAACGAACTTGACCGCTTCCGCTGTTGATCATATCCAATAATTCACCTTTACGGGCTCCCATTGATTCCATGATCGAACCAGTGTGCTCCTCAGGTACGTCGATTTGTACACGTTCAACCGGCTCACAACGGACGCCATCAATCAAACGAACGATAACTTCCGGTTTAGAAACTTGCAATTCATAACCTTCACGTCTCATGTTTTCGATCAGGATGGAAAGGTGAAGCTCCCCACGACCTGAAACAATCCAGACATCCGGAGAATCAGTATTTTCGACTCTTAAGCTGACATCAGTCTGCAATTGGTTTCTCAAACGCTCTTCAATTTTACGAGCTGTAACGAATTTACCTTCACGGCCTGCGAATGGGCTGTTATTTACAAGGAAAGTCATTTGTAATGTTGGCTCGTCAATACGCAGGATAGGTAGAGCTTCAGGATGCTCGGTCGGACAAACCGTTTCCCCTACGTTAATATCCTCCATACCAGAAACGGCAATTAAATCACCGGCAACGGCTTCTTGGATTTCAACTTTCTTCAAGCCAATATAACCAAAGATTTTCGTTACACGGAATTGTTTAACCTTCCCATCAAGTTTCATTAATGAAACTTGTTGACCTACATGCATTTTACCTCGGAATACACGGCCAACGCCAATACGTCCTACATAATCATTATAGTCAAGTAAAGCCACTTGGAATTGAAGCGGTTCATCTGAGTTATCAATTGGTGCAGGGATCGTTTCGACGATTGTTTCGAAAAGTGGGGTCATGTCTTCTTCTTGTTTAGCAGGATCTGAATCCAAGCTAGCAGTACCAGCGATACCTGAAGTGAAGACAACTGGGAAGTCTAATTGTTCTTCTTCAGCTCCTAGTTCGATGAATAAGTCAATTACTTCATCGACCACTTCATTTGGACGTGCAGAATCTTTATCGATTTTGTTCACGACAACGATTGGCGTGATCTTTTGTTCCAATGCTTTTTTCAACACGAAGCGAGTTTGCGGCATACAGCCTTCATATGCATCAACAACAAGTAGAACGCCATCAACCATTTTCATGATCCGTTCCACTTCACCACCAAAGTCGGCATGACCAGGTGTATCCAAAATATTGATTCTTGTATCTTGGTATTGAACTGCTGTATTTTTCGCAAGAATCGTAATTCCGCGTTCTTTTTCAATCGCATTAGAATCCATCGCACGTTCTTCCACATGTTCATTTTCACGGAAAGTACCAGATTGCTTTAGCAACTGATCCACTAACGTCGTTTTACCATGGTCAACGTGAGCAATGATGGCTATATTACGAATATTTTCTCTTAATTTCAAAAAATTCACTCCTAAAAAAGTTTGTGTAAAACGTATCACTAGTATTAACTTACATATTATATCACAAACATACTAGAAACAAATACAGAAATTATGTACAATAGATATATTAGGGGTGATATTAATGAACATTAAATGGAATTTCTTAATATTAGCGGTATTGGCAACATCCAGCATTGGCTCCATTGGCATCTTCATTGCTGAAAAAAGCTTGATTGGAATATTAGCTGCAATCGTTATTCTTTGCGGAATCATGGGGTTCGGTTTCACCCAGAAGAAGAAATTACGTGAAGCCGGGAAGTTATAATATAAAAAACTCGCTGACAGACAGCGAGTTTTTTTTTGTTAATTATTTCTATCCGAGACATTTATCATGGCCGCAATCAGTCCTTGATACTAACGGCTGGAGTTTCCTGATAAGTATTTGTCAAATACTTCTTTGTGTAGCCCTGGTTTTGATACGAAAAGTGAGTCGCCTTTTAAAAAATCCAATTTGTCACCTTTAATATTACTAACTTCCCCGCCCACTTCCTCGACCAATAAAACTCCCCCGGCAAAGTCCCAAGGCATGAGTCTCATGGTTATGTATGCATCAATCCTTCCAGCGGCCACGAATGCCAGCTCCAACGCTGCCGAGCCATAAGAACGTGTTCCTCTTGCATCCCGGACCAGCGGTGCCAAAAGACTCGGGTCGATCCTCCGGTTTTCCGTTACCCAGCTTGCATTAATGGAAATGATCGCTTTGCTTACCGATGCCTCTTCAAGAGATGGGAGCCTTTGATCATTCAGAAATGCTCCTTGTCCCTTAATCGCATGATATAATTCATCACTAAAGACATCATAAACCATGCCAATCTTTCCGATGCCATCCACATAAACCCCAAGGGAAATCGCAAAATTCCTCTGTTGATGAATGAAATTCAAAGTTCCATCAATTGGATCGATGATCCACACCGTGCCTTTTAGGTCTTTAATATCATTGCCCATTCCCTCTTCACCAAAAATGCGGTGTTCTGGAAAAACTTCGCCAATTTTTTCGCAAAAAAACTTTTCTATCCCCTTATCCATATTAGTTACCAAATCATTCGGATTCGTTTTCATTTCAATATTCAACTTGGTTTTGAAGGACGCCCTTAGCCTAGTACCGGCTTCTTTCATCCATAACTTCGCATATGTATCCATTTCCTTGACCGAT
Organism: Peribacillus sp. 05N428; assembly: GCF_056397085.1. NCBI lineage: Bacteria > Bacillati > Bacillota > Bacilli > Caryophanales > Bacillaceae > Peribacillus > Peribacillus sp. 05N428. The sequence goes on from NZ_JBFTMS010000016.1 coordinate 105,570, forward strand.
GCCATTATAATATCCCCGTCCTTTATGATCAGAAACTACATTAAAATGATCCTCTTTTAAAGATTAAAGCAAATATAGCTTGCCTTCAAGCTTTTAACATCTTAAATTTTCCATTTTTTTAACTGATGAGGAAAGAAGGTTCCTTGACTGCCCATCCATTAATCGTAATCATGATTTAGCCAGCAAGAATATTCTCCCTTTTTTGACGTTCCCCTTCCTTATTAAAGGGACTCGATACAAAATGATATTCCACCTTATATATATTGGACATTTAATGAAAAACGGACACATTATTTTTTAATAAAATAAAGTGTCCGTTCATCTATAATAAAATTCCTTGTATTGAAATTGATTCATTTCCTTAATTCATTCTCCTTCAAGGTCTCTGCAGCCAATCATTTACAAGGCTTTCAGTTTCAACAATTCCAAGCGGATGCGTTCTAGTCTTTGCTTGCATTGTGACCTCTTTTGGTCATTCTCTTCACCGATTGCTTCAAAAAGGGTTGCTAATTCATAGTCCATTTCCATTCTTAACACTGCAGCTCTATGTCTTTCAACTTCTTTAGCTTTTAATGCTTGGTTCATGACTTGTTTCATAATTAACATTCTCCCTTCGTTAATTAACGTAATTTTCTGAATTTATATTATCATATGACTTCCTACCTCAAATAGCAACTAATTTGTGCTTAAACCTATAAGGAATTTTTCATTGCCAACCCGAATCGTATTTTTTAAATTTTACTTTTACTTATGCTACAATATGTGCAGATATTACGGTAGGAGAGATGAAAATGAATATAGAAAGTTTTACAGCAGATGATTTTGATGTTTTTAAAATTGATGGATTGGAACCGCGCATGGATGCTTTAAAAGAACGGATCCAGCCAAAATTACAAGCCCTGGGAGAGCACTTTTCTCAAAAACTCTCAGTTATGACCGGTGATGAAATGCACCCTCACGTTGCAAAGCATGCTAGACGGACAGTGAATCCCCCCAATGATACATGGGTTGCTTTTGCTGCCAATAGCAGAGGCTATAAAATGATGCCGCATTTCCAAATCGGGTTATGGGAAACGCATATGTTCATCTGGTATGCCGTCATTTACGAAGCCCCTAATAAAATGGAAATCGGTAAGCATCTGGAGCAGCAGGCAGACCGATTGGTGAATAGCATTCCCTCCCATTATGTATGGTCAATGGACCATACAAAACCTGATGTCATCCCTCACGATGGTCTTGGAGTAGATGATTTGAATTCAATGTTCACCCGTTTGCAAACGGTAAAGAAAGCCGAAATCCTATGCGGTATAAAAATTTCCCGTGATGACGCTATTAAGTTAAAAGATGATGATTTCATTGAAACCATTCAAGATGCGTTTGAACATCTTTTACCCTTATATCAATTAAATTAAACACATTGATTCCTATTCGGATCCAACAAAAACTGGATAATATAAAAGGAGAGCCTAAAAGCTCTCCTCAGACTGTAGACAAACTCGATAATCATTGGGTTTGTCTTCAGTTTTTTTAGGTTTTTAAAAATTTTGAACGTTGCTCCAGGCACTCGCTTTCCACGGGCGATCCGGCGCTTTTGCACCTGCGGGGTCTCCACTGGACACGTTTTTCCGCCAGAGTCTCGTACACCCGCCCCAATCAACTATGTTTTAAGATAGAACTCCTTTTTGCCTATAAACTAAGGGAAGCCTGGGAGTCTCTCCATCCCTATTTTTGCACTAAGCCTTTGCTTGCTTGAATCAAGTCTCTAATTCGGTCTTCCTTGCCTGTCTCGAAGCATTCGATGATCTTGCTGCCGACAATGACTCCATCGCAGTATTGTATGGCATCACGGACATGTTCTGGAGTCGATATGCCGAACCCGGCAAGAACGGGAACCGGACTTATCTCTTTTACCTTCTTTAAATAGCCTCCAAGTTCTTCTCCGAAGGCGTCACGGGCACCTGTGATGCCTTTGACTGTAACTGCGTAGATGAAGCCCTCCGCCCCTGCGGTAATCTCAGTGATGCGCTCTTCCGGAGACGTGAGTGTCACAAGTCGGATAAGAACGATCCCTGCAGTTTTGATTGATGAAAAGATGGCTTCTTCTTCAATCGGTAAATCGGGGATGATGCACCCGGAAATTCCTGCTTGAAGACAGTCAGTCGTAAACTCTTTAAGTCCATATGCCAGGATTGAATTCGTATATCCCATTAAAATAATGGGGATGTTCACATCATTTTTGATTTCCATTACTTTTTTCAGAACATCTTTTAAAGTTGTTCCATTTTTCAAAGAACGGATTCCAGCTTGTTGGATAACGGGTCCATCAGCGACAGGGTCAGAGAAAGGTATACCTAGTTCAACGGCAGTCGCCCCGCTGTTTTCAAGGAAAAGAAGCTGACTTTTTAACCGATCAAGACCTCCATCACCTGCCATGATATATGGTATGAATGCTTTTTCCTGCTTTGTTTGACATTCTTCAAGCGCATTTGTTAATTTATTCATGTTCACTACCCCCCATCAATGATTGGACCGTTTCAACATCTTTATCACCACGGCCGGACAGGCAAATCACCAGTCCTGTTCCTTTCTCCATTTCTTTAGCAAGCTTTAAACCATAGGAAATGGCATGTGAACTTTCTAAAGCAGGGATGATCCCCTCCTCCCTTGAAAGCATCGCTAGGGCTTCCAAGGCTTCATCATCGGTTACTGAAGTATATTCCACCCGATTCGTATCTTTTAAGTAACTATGTTCAGGCCCTACCCCTGGATAATCCAGCCCTGCCGAAATAGAATGTGCCTCCTGGATCTGACCGTCCTCGTTCTGCAAAACATACATGAATGCCCCGTGGAGCACCCCAGGTTTCCCTTTCGTCAAACTTGAAGCATGTAATGGTGTATTAAGCCCATGCCCTGCCGCTTCCACTCCGTATAACTTTACCGTTTCGTCCTCAATGAAGGGATAAAACATCCCCATTGCATTACTTCCTCCGCCTATGCATGCAACTATTGCATCCGGCAGGGAATGAACCGCCTCAGAATATTGACGTTTTGTTTCATTCCCTATCACGCTTTGAAAATCACGGACAATAACGGGGAATGGGTGCGGACCAAGCACTGATCCCATTATATAATGGGTGTCATCCACATTAGCCACCCAATATCGTAACGCTTCATTTACTGCATCCTTCAGTGTCCCGCTTCCTTGTGATACAGATATGACTTTGGCTCCCAAAAGCTCCATCCTGAATACATTCAATTTCTGTCTCCTGATATCTTCTTCTCCCATAAAGATAATGCATTCCAACTTTAGCAAAGCACACACAGTCGCCGTTGCAACCCCGTGCTGTCCTGCACCCGTTTCGGCAATCACTTTTTTCTTGCCCATTTTCTGAGTCAGCAAAGCCTGGCCGATCGTATTATTTATTTTGTGGGCTCCAGTATGATTCAAGTCTTCACGCTTCAGATAAATGTCTGCACCGCCAGCCAGTCTCGTTAAGTTCTCCGCAAAATAAAGAGGGGTTTCCCGACCGATATATTGTTTCAGGTAATAACTTAGCTGCCTTTGGAATTCTGGATCATTTTTAGATTGTTCATATACTTCTTCAAGCTCCGTAATCGCCGCCATTAAAGTTTCTGGAACGAAGCGGCCTCCATATGCTCCAAAATGTCCAGTTTTATCAGGCTGTGTATAAGTATTCATCTATTCATTCCTCTTTTCCGGCTGTATTTTTTGCCTCATTGATAAATGCTTTCATTTTTACAGCATCTTTTAATCCGTTTGTTTCAACACCACTTGCTACGTCAACTGCGAATGGTAAAACGGCATTAATCGCTTTTCCGACATTTTCCGGAGTCAGCCCACCGGCTAGAATTACCTTCTCCAGTGGCAGATCAGCTTTTCGAATCATATCCCAATCCAAAGTCAATCCCTTGCCGGATGCGCTCTTAGGAAGATCGACCAATAGATAATCCGCTGGGTATTCATGCAGGTTTTCAAGGTCTTTCTCTGAATGGATGGCAAAGGCCTTGATCACCGGCAGGGGCATTCTGCGGGCAAAGCTGGCAGACTCGTTACCATGAAGCTGAATATAATCCAATCCCGCAATTTCAGCAATTTTTATCACTTCTTGTTCAGTTTGATTGGCAAACACTCCGACCTTTTTAACATGACCAGCTAGATTCGCTCCGAAATCTCCTACTATCTCCGGCTCAACCTTCCTGCTGCTCTCGGCAAAAATGAAACCAATGAAGTCTGCTCCGGAACTAACAGCAGTCTGAGCAGCTGCCAAAGTCTTTATCCCACAGATTTTCACTAACATATTAATCTCCTTATATACTCATTTGCAGTTCGGCCATCTTGTGCGGAAGATTTGATGCAGTCATGAGTGTCTCCCCGACCAAAACCGCTTTTGCACCAGCATCCTTCACACGCATTACGTCTTCTTTTGTTTTGATCCCACTTTCACTGATAATGATATGTCGTTTGGGATCAAGTAACTTCGCCAGTCGTTCCGTTACAGCCAAATCCACTTTGAAGGTCTTTAAATTCCGATTGTTAATCCCTATGAGCTCTGCATTCAGCTCTAGAGCACGTTCCAGTTCGGCTTCATCATGGATTTCCGTCAACACTTCAAGTCCTTTCTTTTTTGCATATTGATATAATTCATGAAGGCGTTCTTTAGAAAGTGCTGCCACAATCAATAGAATGATAGTCGCACCTGCTTGATGGGCCCGATCGATTTGGATTTCATCGATGATGAAATCTTTGCACAACCTGGGAATTCGTATGGCCTCGCTTACGTTTCTCAAATCTGCAATTGATCCTTTAAAGAAAACCTCATCCGTCAATACGGATATCGCTGCAGCTCCGCCACTTTCATATGAAAGGGCCTGCTCGATCGGATTTACATTGATTTTAATGTCCCCTTTTGAAGGGGAAGCCCGTTTTATTTCCGCGATGACCGCCATCGATTTAGCCGTTTTCAAATTTTCCACCAAAGATGGTCTGACTATGTTGATCATGACCGAATCATCTAAGCCCCTTTCTTTTAATTTTGCGACTTCCACCTTTTTCTGTTCGATGATTTTCGTTAAGATATTTTCCATTACATGACCACCTTATTTCTATTGCCATAAGCAATCAGATTTTCTAACTTTGCAAGAGCCGATCCGCTATCAATGCTTTCTTTGGCCATGGAGATTCCTTTTTTGATCGTCGCTGCCGTACCATGTGCGTATAATCCCAATCCGGCATTCAATAAAACGGTATCACGATATGCACCTTTTTCCCCTTTGAGAAGCCTAAGCATGATATCGGCATTTTGTTTGGCGTCACCGCCACGGATGGCATCATTTCCGTAAACAGGCAGATCCACTTCTTCAGGATGAAGCGTAAATGGTATAATATCTCCTTGCTCCAAAAGGACGAGTGAGTTTTCACCCTGCAGGCTCGCTTCATCCATGAACCCGGCACCATTTATCACGACTGCGCGTTTCCTGCCCAATTTATGCAGGACTTCCGCAAAAAGCTCGAGCATATCGCGTCGATTGATTCCCATTAATTGTGTGTCGAGTTGGACTGGATTTGTCAGAGGACCGATAAGATTAAATATCGTCGGGATTTTCAGTTCTTTTCTCACTTTCATTATCCTTGCAATATTAGGATGAACAGATGGGGCAAATAAGAATGTGATCCCATTTTCCTCCAACAGTTCCTTTAACATGTCAGGCTCCAAGTACAAATTAACGCCTAATGCTTCCAATACATCCGCACTTCCCGTTTTGCTTGAAATGCTGCGATTTCCATGTTTGGCAACCTTGACACCGGCCCCAGCAAGCACGAAGGCCGATGCTGTGCTTATATTGAAGCTTTGTGACCCATCTCCTCCCGTTCCGCAATTATCCATTACATTAAGGGAGCTTGTTTGTACACTTCTTGCTTCTTTTCTCATGACTCTGACAAGGCTTGCTATTTCACCTGCCGTTTCCCCTTTGGCTTTTAAGGCAATGATGAATGCTGCCATCTCGCTTTCGGAGATATCTTTAGAAAATAACGATTGGGCTGCTCTGCTCATCTCTTCTTCCGTCAATGTTTGACGCTCTGCTAACTTCGCTAAATACTCCTTCACCGCTAACTCCCCCAGTCGTTTTTTGTTTTATAGAATGGATTGTTCCTTCTCTGATTGAAAGGTACCGGCAATCTCATAAAATTGATGTAATAATTCCTTGCCGATTTTCGTCCCTATTGATTCAGGGTGGAACTGTAAACCGTAGAGAGGGAATTCCTGATGTTTAAGGGCCATGATTTCCCCATCATCCAGTGCCACTGCCGTCACAGTCAGTTCTTCTGGCAAACTCCCCCTTTCAACCACAAGGGAATGGTAACGCATTACCGGGAATTGTAAGTCCTGTTTGGCAAAAACACCTGTTCCATCGTGTTCGATTACCGATGTTTTCCCATGCATGATTTGTTTCGCCCCAACAACATTCGCTCCAAAAACCGCCCCAATGGCCTGATGCCCCAAACAAATGCCTAATAGCGGAACCTTCTCATAAAAATTGCGGATGATCTCCATACTGATTCCAGCATCTTCGGGCCTGCCGGGTCCCGGGGAAATGACGATTGCCATTGGATTCAGTTCCTCAATTTCCGCAAGGGTGATTTCGTCATTCCTTTTTACTACGATTTCTTTTTCCACTTCACCTAAATATTGATAAAGGTTGTAAGTGAACGAGTCATAGTTATCAATTAATAAAATCATATAGTGTGAACCTCCATTAAAGCGCGTGCTTTATTTTGTGTTTCTTCATATTCCGTTTTTGGATCTGAATCATATACGATTCCAGCCCCTGCCTGTACATAGGCCTTGCCATCTTTGATGATCATCGTCCGAATGGCTAAAGCCATATCAAGATCCCCTCCAAAACCTATGTAGCCTATCGAGCCCGAATACATCCCGCGTTTACAATTTTCCAGTTCATTGATCAGCTCCATTGCCCTGATTTTAGGAGCACCTGAAACTGTTCCGGCAGGAAGGCAGACCGTCAGTGCATCTAAACTCGTGTACCCTTCCCTAAGCTTTCCGCTAACCTTCGAAGCAATATGCATGACATGCTGATATCTTTGAATTTCCATTTCCTCGGTAAGGTGGATTGAACCGATTTCGCAAACCCTGCCAAGATCATTTCTACCTAAATCAACAAGCATCTTATGCTCGGCAAGTTCCTTTTCATCCATCAGCAGGCTTTTTTCGAAGCCCTTATCTTCTTCATCCGTTTTCCCTCTCGGCCGTGTGCCGGCAATGGGATTAACATGAACCATTCCTGATGAAACACTGATTAAACTTTCTGGAGAAGACCCAATGATTGTATAGTCACCAAATTCTATATAAAACATATAAGGAGAGGGGTTGGCTAATCGCAAACGACGGTATGCATCGAAAGGCTCCCCATCGAAGTCCGCTTTAAACCTTTGTGATAAAACAACTTGGAACACTTCACCAGCTATGATCGCCGATTTAGCTTCAAGGACCATTTTCTCGAATTCATCCTGACTGAAATTCGAGTTGAATTCCAAATATTCCGACGATATTTCCTTTGACGGCTTGCTTGCCTGATTGATTTTGTCCTTCATTCCCAATAAACTTTTTTCACTATCTTCTTCAGCAGTCAAAAGATGGATCTTCTGCAGAACATGATCGAATATATACAGTTCTTTATAAAAAAGAAAATGAGCATCAGGCATTTGCAAAGAATCAGGTGGAACCGGACCTATATTTTCATAAAGACGAATGATATCATAGCCCATATATCCGATTGCACCACCGTTAAATGGCGGAAGATGTGTGGGAACCTCTTCTATTTCCACTAATAATTCTTTTTTTAGAAACTCGATGATATTGATGTCCTTAACGATTTGATCACCTGTTTCAGTGTCTTTCACATTTACTCGGTCAGCAAGTGATGTCACCTCCAAATAAGGTTTTGAACCTAGATATGAGTAGCGGCCGTTGTCATGATGCGAGTTCGAACTTTCCAATAAAAACTTCTGGTCACCATCTAATTTCTGAAATATGGCAATGGGTGTATGGATATCCCCTTCAATTGTATCCATTTTGAAACGGAGTATTTTTTTTTCATCCAAATTATTATTCATCTCTTGATTCCCTCCCGATTCTTATGCGCTCTTATAATCCCCCGGAGGGAAAACCCTTTTGGTCAAATGACCAGGTCTTCATTTCCTCTGGATATTTTCTTTAAAAGGTATATATATTGAAATTCCAATAAAAAAATCCCCTGCAAACACAAATATGTGTCTGCAGAGGACGGTATACCGCGGTGCCACCTCAAGTTGGAAAAATGCATCATTTTTCCCTCTCAAGCAAGAATTGAATTCTTGCGATTACCCTTTAACGGTGGCAGCCGAGTTTCCCTACTTATTTTCAAGAAACCACTCATAAGTCCATTCATCTTCTTATATCGTACCGGTTTCCACCTATTCCGGCTCTCTGTGACGCATCTAAAAAGATTACTACTCTCATTCATAGATTTAATTATCATTTTCAAAAAAACGCAAAAAGGGCCCTCATCCAAAGGACGAGGAACCCGTGGTACCACCTTAATTAGCTAAATTAGCTCACTTTACGGCATTAACATGCCTATCTCCATTAACGATGAGATAATCGCCAAAGCCTACTCCGTTCATCCGTTTCGGTTTGGGGCTCGGAAGTCCATTCGCTTAATTTCGTTCACCAGTTTTCAGCAACCACTGGCTCTCTGCAGAACATCATTAAGGTACTCTTCTTCGTCACTGCCTTTATCTTTTTCTTGATTATTATGTTAAAACAATCTTTTCAGTAAGTCAATGGAGTTTTCGAAAAATTATATTTTTAATGTTTCATTTTTATCCATTCCCCGTCATCGATTCCTTTTGCCTTCTTAATGACAAGATAGGCTGAATAGGTGCTGACTGACTCGAACTCATCCGTATACTTTTTTTCATCCGCCTTACCGGGGACTATTTCCTTGAATCTTCGGTAAGCCTTCATGAATTCTTCCTTTTGTATCTTATTTTCATAAGCCTTTTCTACTGCTTCAAAGAATTTAATCACATCTACGATTTCGTCAGTAGACCAATCAAGATCCATTGGATATTGATAATCCATATCCTAAACACGCTCCTTCTAGATAGTTTTTCATGTTGTCCGGCGGACCATGCATCATCAGTCTGCCCATTTTGAACGAATTGCTTCCGCCTGGTCGATAATCCGACTGAATAGTTCAGCAGTCGATGGCACATCATGAATCAGCCCCATCACTTGTCCAGCCCAGGCAAAGCCTTCACCTTCGACTCCGTCATGAATATAACGCTGATTCGCTTTTCCACTTATGTAATCCTTCAATTGTTCATATCCGCCGTTTTCTTTTTCAATATCAAGAATCTTATCGGTCCAGCTGTTTGCAATTACCCTGGCTGGTGCACCAATGGACCGCTTAATGATAACGGTATCATTTTCCGTGCCGGAAACCAAGGCATTTTTATATAATTCATGTGCATGAACACACTCCTTGACAGCTATGAAACGTGTCCCCATCTCGATTCCTTCGGCACCAAGCGCCAACGCTGCCATCAAACCGCGTCCATCACCAAAACCACCAGACGCGATGACTGGAATTTTAACGGAGTCCACAACTTGAGGAATTAACACGGAGGTTCCAATATCATCACGCCCTAAATGTCCTCCTCCCTCCTGACCAACTACCATCACTGCATCTGCACCAAGCTGTTCAGCCTTCATTGCCTGCCTTCTTGCAGCAACAAGCACCAGTTTTTTCACTTGAGTGCCTTTAACGTAATCAAGAAAAGGGCCAGGGTTGCCGCCGGTTACGGAAACAGCAGCAATTCCCTCTTTCAAGGCTGCTTCAAGCATGTGTTCATAAGGCCTCCCATGCTGGCCGATCGCAAAGTTCACACCAAACGGTTTATCCGTCAATGATTTGGTTTTTCTTATTTCTTCTATCAGCTGTTCCGGGGTGTCCAAGGACATGGCCGTCACCTGCCCTAGCCCGCCTGCATTCGACACTGCCGCAGCCAGGTCGGCATATGCTAAATGGGCCAACCCCCCCTGTACAATTGGGTATTGAATACCTAACAAATCGGTCACACGCGTTTCCCACTTCAAACTCCTCATCTCCCTTTTCAATTGCTGGTTTGTTTATTTAGCTGAATCCAAATCATTAGCTTCATTATGGCAAATATTGTTTACCCGTTCAATTTTTAACTCACACATACAATATAAAAAAAGAAGAATTCTTGAGTAAATCAAGTAAATACTAGGAAAATGGATATTTATAAACTGCTGATAATTTTATTGGGCTCCTTAAAGACAAAGACATATATAAATTGTTTAAGTCAGGACATTAAATCACTCTAGGCATTTATTATAAGACGTGCTATAATTCATATGTTTTATGTCTATCCACAAGCTTACTAACCATTTGAATGGAATCGGAGAAACATACGATCATTAATAGAACGGGAGTAAAACCTCCCATATTTCGTACCTATTTTACTGAAAAGGGGCCACAAAGAATTGTCACAGAATGAAACACCCTTATACACTGCCTTATTGCAGCATGCAAAAAGAAATCCCGTTCAATTTCATATTCCAGGTCATAAAAAAGGAAAAGGAATGGACGCTGATTTCCGTAATTTCATTGGAGAAAATGCATTATCGATAGATTTAATCAATATCGCTCCACTCGATGATCTCCATCAGCCAAAGGGGATCATCAAACAAGCTCAGGATCTTGCCGCTGAAGCTTTTGGGGCAGATCACACATTCTTTTCCGTTCAAGGAACAAGTGGAGCAATCATGACGATGGTCATGACAGTCTGCGGACCTGGGGACAAAATCATCGTCCCAAGGAATGTACATAAATCCGTAATGTCTGCCATTGTATTTTCCGGAGCTGTTCCCATTTTCATCAATCCTGAAATAGACAAAGATTTGGGCATTTCACACGGAATCACCGTCGATGCCGTTGAAAAAACTTTAAGGGAACATAGCGATGCAAAAGGATTGCTTGTCATCAATCCCACCTATTTCGGCATTTCCGCTGATTTGCAAAAAATAGTGGAAGTTGCCCATTCCCACCAAATCCCAGTACTCGTAGATGAAGCACATGGTGTCCATATACACTTCCATGAAGACTTGCCGATGTCAGCCATGCAGGCTGGAGCGGATATGGCTGCTACTAGTGTTCATAAATTGGGCGGTTCACTAACGGGAAGTTCCATATTGAATGTTAAGACTGGATTGGTTTCCGCAAATCGTGTTCAAGCCATATTGAGCATGCTCACAACCACCTCAACCTCCTATATCCTTCTGGCTTCCCTGGATACGGCTAGAAGACAACTTGCGACAGTAGGCAGGGAAATGATCGATGAAGCGATCAATCTGGCAGGGTATATCCGTGAGGCCGTTAATGAGATTCCTTATCTTTACTGTGTCGGCAGCGAAATTCTCGAGAGCGAGGCAGCCTTTAGTTATGATCCGACAAAATTGATCATATCCATCAAGGAATTGAATATTACCGGATACGACGTTGAGAAATGGCTTCGTGAAAAGCATAATATCGAAGTGGAACTTTCCGACTTGTACAATATCCTTTGCCTGATAACACCTGGAGACACAAAAACAGAAGCGGACCTGCTGATCGCTGCCCTTAGAGACTTAGCGGATGAGTTTAAGGAAATGGCGGCTGAACATGAAAAGATCGAAGTCCTGCTTCCTGATACACCACCTCTGGCTTTATCACCCAGGGAGGCATTTTATGCAGAAACCGAAGTGGTTCCCATTGAGGAATCTGTCGGCAAAATCAGCGCTGAATTCATCATGGTTTATCCGCCTGGAATCCCGATCTTCATTCCAGGAGAATTGATTACTGAAGATAATATCAATTACATCCGGAAAAACATCGAGGCCGGACTTCCGGTTCAAGGCCCTGAGGACCCAGAAATAAAACATTTACGGATCATAAAAAATGATTGATCCCATCAAACCAGAGCAGAGTACTGCTCTGGTTTTTTTGAACCTTTTATTATTAAGCACTGGCTTCTATAAAAAGGGTGCTCCAGGCTACAACCCTGAAACACCCTTACATTCTATTAATCTTGAAATCTTTTTTCCATTTATTTTTCAGAGGCAGCTGTATCACAGCTTTGGCAGTTGTGATTGTGTGTGTATAATACACTTACTTTCTCATCTTCAAAATGTTCAATCGTGCTATTGCAAGTTTGACATACGATAGTTCCCATTTTTACAACCCCTTCCCCTATATTGTATGCATTATTGATATAATGTAACCGCTTTAAATGAATTATAATATAACACATTTATTATTTCAAGCTAAAAAGTATAACATATATACTTTTTCCCACTTAATGAACGATCATCTTGAAAGAACTGCATTCCAATCGTTCGTTAGACTGATTCTTTTTTTTAGGCTCTTTTCATAAAGATTGTTGTTTTTAAAACGAAACTATTTAAGGTTGATTGGAGCGGAAGTGCGAGACTCCTGCGGGAGCAGCGGGACAGGTGAGACCCCACAGGCGTTTACGCCGAGGAGGCTCACCGCCCGCCCCGCGGAAAGCGAGCATCTGGA
>NZ_JBFTMS010000017.1:0-114596 GCF_056397085.1 Peribacillus sp. 05N428
TCAGATTTTTAGCTTCCCAAATGTCTTTTTCCCATTCATCTCGAAAGTCTATTAGTTTATTAAACTCAGTTAGAAGATTTAATAAGTACTTGGCCCGGGGAGACTTAACTTTATATCCATCCCGTTTGCTAATGTAAGAAGTCGATACTCCGTTTTTCTCTAACCAAGATAGCCACTCCCTGTTTGCCTTGTCAATATTCAAATCAGTGAGAGAGTTGAGATAGGGGTATTTTTCATTTACAAAACGGTTAAATAGTTGAATATTATTGGCTTGTCCAACAAACATAGTGTTCATGGTCCATTCATCCTGAAATATTTTTCTATACACGAAAAATTTAAGTTCTAAATTAATTAGCTCGCTTTTGAATGGAAAATAGATTGTTTTCCTATTGAAAGTAGGGTTTTCTAAATAAGATTTAAAATGATATTGTCCTAAAAAAAATTAATATGCCATGAATTCTCAATTAAAAAATATGGATTATTGACAATTACTTTTTGCACATTTTCATCCCCATCGATATTACGAACCACATAGGACGATAAGACTAAAATAACTTTTTAATTAACTTGGAACTTTAACTTTATTATTATTTTTAATTAGTTTTGAAATTATTGTTGCCGATGAAACATTGACTTTCACCAGTTTCTTATGAGCAACGTAATAACATTAACTGCTTGATGGTCATCATTCAGAAATTAAAAGGGCTGATTTGCATTCTTTCTGATATTTTATACTCCCTAGTAAATAAGAATTTTCGGGTTTATTATTGCTTGGGTTTCTTTTTCTTTAATCCCTTCCAATGATCTAAAAGTGAATTATTAGGAGGGAATTCTTCTTTCGTGGTCTCACTTTTTTTCAATATTTCTTTTTCAGAATTTAAAAAACCTCTTAAATTATCTAGTTGTTCCATCGATTGTTGATTTGCTTTATTAGCATTCGGAGAAATAATATTTTTCAGGCCATATTTTTCTTGTAAGGATTCAGATTTACTTAAATGTGCAATTTCTGTAATAAGGTCTTGAAATCTCTTTAAATCTTTTTCAAGTTGTTTTACTTTGTCTTTTAATTCTAGGCGTTTCGTTTCACTCTCAATAAATTTTTCAAGAATATTGTGATGCGATACTTCACATACTGATAACTTCTTAATTAGCATTTCCTTCTGATGATAAAACTTTTCAACAAGACCGGTATAATTAGGTATTTGAATAAATTCATAATCTTTTATATCTGTTTTATAAGTTTTAATATCCCAATTAGCATTAGCTCTGTCTAAAAAGACCCTACCATAGTCCCCCCAAGTAAACCGATCATAAGTATGTGGGAATTTTTCTGGATTAATTTTATTCATTTTAACAGTAAATTCAACCATATCTTTAATTCTGATTTTTTTATGTGGCGTATCTTGTCTATACAGGTAAACTAATTCTTGCAACCTTTGTTCCGTCTCGGGATTATTCCACTTTCCAGGTCTGCCCATTAAGTCCTCCCCGGTTGAATTTTTAAATTTAATTTACTCAGATCTTCAATAAGGCTATTTATCGTTAATGCTTCCCTTTTAAATTCTTCATTGATTTCAGGGGAATAATTGCCATTACGAGTGAACTCCATTTCGTTAAATAACCGTTCTAAAACAAAAGTACGTTGCTTTATTTTTGATAACATTTCATTACCAATAGATTCGAGATAATCAATATTCTCATCAATTTCTTTTTCTGGAATCCAGTTTTTTGTGCAATACACACAATTATCCGACTCACATTCCATATTTTCATCCGTACAATATCCTAACTCTACTTTATTACAGAAATCAAAATCATCTGGGTTTCGAAGGGATCTATTCCTAATATCTATCAACAATTGATAGGTGTTATCTCCAAACGTTACATCTTCATTAAAGCTATTTAAAACTGTGAGTTCGTACACTTTTGATTGAGCATAAGAGTCCAAGTGCTTTTGATAATGGAATTGTGCTTCAACTGTTTTATGACCTGCCAACCTAGCAATTGTTAACCTGTTGAACCCTTGCAACATTAGAGTACATATGGAGTGGTGTCTTGTATCATTTGGATTCATCATTACCATCTCATTAGGATTTAGGGTAAATACATTGTCTTCTTTTAATTTTTCTTTATATCGTTCCTTTTCTATAATTGTAATCTTTTCCCTGATACTAAGCTCTTGATAAAACTCTTTTAATAAAGTATTAAATGAATCTTTATTGAATCTTTTAGGATTTATAGTTTTTGCAAATACATCCTTATGGTTTCTAGATTTCCGGTAGGCAGGGTAAGAGAGAAGTGTGTGTGATTCCCCGTAGTCATTAGTCAGTTCAATATAGCTTGAAATTAAAGAATAGAGTTCTTCGTTTATTTCAATTTCATCTATAACTTGAAGTGCCTCGTGACCTTCATTCTTACTTCTAGGGAGCTTAATCTTAAATTTACCGTGTACTAAACAATTTCTACTTAGTGATAAGAATTCCCCAATTCTTAGAGGAATGACACTCGTTATCTTCCACCAGAGTAATATAGGAAAGAATTTGAATTGCTCCTCAGCACTCCATGCTTTCCAATAATAGTTAAGGTAATGTGAAAATAGCAAGATGTCTTTGTATGGTGGTAGGGTTCTTATTTTAGTAAATCTGCCGAACTTTTTCGAAATACTTTCCAGTTCATTATAAAATAATTCACTATTCTCAGCAGACGAGTAATCTAAAAAATTCATTGTTGCGTTTATCGCTTTGTATTTAAGCGATTCTGCAAATCCATTAATAATATCCTCAAGATTATCTAAATATTTCTCGTTAAGTGTCTCTGTTTTTTCTAAAAATGACTGAACCAAATATATTTTGTCCTTAACCGTATTGTTTTCCAACTTCGGGGCTAAACCTAATATCCAGCATTTAACCATTAATAAGACATTTCTATCAATAACATCTAAAAATCTAAGGTTTATATAACCTGTGCTATAAGACTTTTCCATCTTCCAAACATTTTCTTCAAAGTCTCCTGATACTATACGATTTTGTTCTACGAACATTTGATAAGTAAATATTGCATTATCTAATGTATCTTGAAGATTGTATGTGTCTTCAGATTCTATATCAAGCATGTCTTCTTCCAAAAAAACAAAAGACTGGCTAATTTTCATCACCCACTTATGGCTATTAATTTTTGTTCGAAAGCTTCTTCCCCACCAGGATAAAAGGACCAAACATATTCTTCTCCGTATGAGTTTATAGCTTCTGATAATACATCAAGCAATCGTGTAATAAATTTCAATTCCCTTTTCTTTGGTATTTCCAATGTTAAACCATTATATTTATCAAGACGCTTCAATAAGTCAGTGAATATCTCTGTAATTGCATAGATATTAGGGATAGAAAAACCACATCCATTACACGGATAATTTTGAGATTTTTTATTCTTTGGACAATTATTATACATACCACATTGTATATGTTCAGCCCGGGATGGCATTTCTCTCAGATACAACTTTTTAGCATACTCCATTGCCTCTTCTGGAGATAATTGAAGCATATGCCATGCAAGTGAATGTTGTTCAGTTATTCTTTCATTTAAAAAACCAATAGTTGCTTCAATTTCGACTGGTGGCAGTAATCTTTGAAGTTTCGCTATACTACTTGTTCTTTCTTCAAGCGTTTGTTTATTAGAAGATAATACATCATGCAATTGGTCATATAAAAAACCAAAATCCCCCCTATCAAATAGCTGCCTTGTAATTCCCCTATCTTCAACAGCAATGTATTCTTTAGTTATTTCGGATAGATGATCTCTAATGGCTTGTGCTACTTCAAATGCTGAATTTCCTTTGCCTTCTCGACTCTGTATTGAATAAAATAAGTGTGTCATTAATGTTGAGTTAGCCTTTCTATTTTTAAACTCTAATTTGACTAAATCTTCATTACTTCTAAAAAAATTTTTCAGAAGGTATTTACTGACATCATTATCTTTTGTACCAAAAAATATAAGACTTGCTCGATTAGTTTTTCTTCTATGGAACTCGCAAATACATAACGCTGAAGCCATTGTTGGAACTAAGCTAGGATTACACACAAAAGTTCGATCTGCTCTTGATTTATGATGAATCATATTTTTATAAAGAGTTAGTTGATTTATTATTAATTGACCTTGAGGTAATGTAAGGTGATATGAATAAAACCAATTTATATCAAATACACCAATGGCTTCTGGAGATATTGCAGGAACATTTGAAACATCACTTGCCCTCCAGCTGTTTGTTAAATGTATTAAAATATACAGCCAGATGGAAGCATATTTTTCATCCCTAATAGCTAAAAGTTGGTGTTTTTCAAAGTCCTTAGCGTGTAAGTAAATTGTTTTCCATTCCTCAAAGTTATAATTTTCTTTTTTGGTTTTTGGAGTTAAGTACTCGTTTCTTGGATTTGGGATATCTTTTATTCTATATTTAGTTACCCTTACAGATTTAACAAACTTTAGAAATCTGTATAGAAACTGTTTGGTATTAAACAACTCACAAGATGCCAATAACTTAAAGGCCTCTCCGTTGTGATAATAAAAAACTTCCTTATGAACCTCAAAATATACTATATGTCTTAAAGTATTAATTAAAGCAGGAACTGAACCTTTACTTATGGATTTAAAGGAGGCATTACTTCTTGAAAGAAGATCTTGTGCGTAACGTTTAAATAATATATAAGTCTGTGTTAAATGAGAAGGTATGTTAATATCCTCTTTTTCTAAAATAAATATAAAATATTCATGGGGGTCAGATGGTGCAGAGGTGATAGTATTTGTGCTTCTTAGATTATTCTCTTTGTACCTTTGTACTTCTTCTCTTTGATAAAAATATTTGATAATTCGTTTACCGTTCCCTAATATATCCAAGAAGTAATAACACCAACGAGGGACATCTATTTTTGTTAGAGTGATAGGAGGTGCAGCAAGGTCAAGATACGTACATACTTCTTCCCTGGTAATATACTTCTCACTATATTCTTTAGCGAGAAGTATATAATATTCAACCTCTCTCTTGTTAAACAACCATACAGGACCAGAAGGGTTATTATTTGGTTCTACATAATCATCAAAAAGTTGAGTAAACGTTCCGCGTGTACACCCATCCCGTATATGAGCAGCATTTGCCGGAATTATTTTAGTCAATTGAGGAATGGTGTAGTAATTCGTATAAGTATGTATCAATTTTTCGATGTGTTTTCTGTTGATGTAAGTTTTCCTTTTATACCTAAACTGAAACGGTGGAGTGGTCAGGGAATTTATTTTATTTCTAATTGAATGTCTATCACTGAGGCCTGTGATATTTTTAAGTTCATCGTGTGTTATGTAGTTTTCATTCAAATTTTGAAAGAAATTATCGACGGAATACTTTGAGTAGCGTTCTTCTCCAATTTTCCAAATAAGTTTAATTTCAACCAAAAGATCAAAGGTATAAACGTTTTCAGGGGAAAGCCCAATTTTATTACACACTTGTTCTTTTGAGTAACTTGTTGTTTCTGACATTCTATCACGCCCTCTAATCATTAAATTCAAAGGTATATAATGCTTCTAATCCTTCTTCTTTCTCTTGAAGAATTTTAAATTTACTTAAATATCTTAATGCAACACCAGTACTTTTATCCCTTCTCCATAGTGCAAGTTGTTCCGGACTTTTTGCTTTCCTTGCCATCAGATTCGTATAAATTCCTCGTCCAATGTGTGTGTCCCATTCATGTAAGTTTAAAAAAGTGTAATGGGGATTCTTCTCATCTTCTAATCTCTTTAAAAAAAGGTTTTTAAGTCGCATAAACCGTTTTTCAAATACATCGCCTGACATAGGATTATTATTTTGGTCTAAAAATAAGGCATTAAATTTGTTTTTATCACCAACATCATTTAGGAGTGAAAAATGATTCTTTACTAGTAATGGAAACAATGATGTGAGTTGTATTTCTTGCGTGGGATATTCTGATGTATCACCTTTTGGATATGTTTTTTCAGTATTTCTTAATCTAAGCCAAAAGTGCTGTTTACGACTCAATGAAAGGCTACATCCTCTTGCACCATACTCACCTTTTAGTATTAAATCGGACCTTGAGACATTGGTAACCTCTCCAGCTCTGAGGCCTCCAAAAAATTCAAAATAAACTGCTAAAGCAATCATTTGGATCTCTTTATTACTACTTTCTAATGCAGTTTTAAGAAACAACATTATTAACTTGTCATTAGGAAATGCCGTTATTTTTATTGGTTTATTTTTAGAATTATCATCGCCAGGTAGTGAAAAGCCATTTTCGGAGAAAATTGAAATATTGGCTAGATCACTTTTTTGATACCCGAGAAATTCGTTTGCTACAAAGGAGGGTAATATTTTTCTTTTGGCAAGATAAATATAAAAGCTAAATATATAATCTGCATCTTTTTTGAGGGTCTGAGATGAACGATAACGACCAGCATTTTCAATTTCTGATTCTTTCCGTTTCCGTCTTTCATATTTTGTTGTTTTCTTATAGTTAAGATAATCTACTACATGATTGATTCTGAACTGTTTAAACTCTGATAATCTATACGTTTCATAGTTATCAATTAATAACCAGTTTAAAAATCTCTTAATAGATTCTGCTGCTGCCTTTTGAGTATTATAATTATTATCTGTTTTTGCATATATAGTGCGGATAAAATCAGTAACTGGGTGTGGCTTAAAGAAGTGACTGCTTTTTTCCTTTACAACAATTGTTGCATATTCAACAATATACCCATTTCCTATATCTGTATTTGCTTTTACAACTGCAAACGTTAATCCCGCATTAGGATTCATTCTTCACTTCCTCTCACCCCTAGGGTAGTAAATGTTAAAGATTGTTAAAATAAAAAAATGCTAAAAGGTCTGGAGTAAGTTGGGGTATATATTCTTGTGTTCCTCGATAAATTCGGAGAACTGATTATAAAAGCCTCATGCTATAGCCCTCTCCATAGACTTTCTACCCATAGGAATTACGCTTGGATCGACAGCATGATTTTCGCACTCGGAGATCTACGCCTGTAGATGTGACACCGTAAAACGCTACTGAGCCGTTCTTGATTGTTGTCTGTAAATTACTTTAATCGCATGCTTATCTACAGTGTTTTGCCACGTCTGGAGGGCTTCTAAAGCTTCTAAAGCAGATAGTATGAGTTCTTTCTCCGTTTTACCCGCTCACTCCCCCCTTGGAGGATTTAAATCTTCATTAAGATCTTGGCTCACAATATACAAGACAGTGACACATACCCAAAATCATCATATTAAACAATCATTTTTAGCCAGAAAGGTTGCCCGTATGACAATGCATGTATTGAAAAGCTAAATTAGCTATTTCAATTTATTGAAGGTTGGTATAACTGAAAAATAATTCATAGCAGCTTAGGATATAAAATTCCATTAAAAATACAGCTTAGAGATTTATTTTTTTGCATCCAAAATATTGACTCAAATCCAGTCCTCGAACTTCGTTCTGCGGAGTGCTGCTCGCACCGAGACTTTGTCCTCCTAAAACACAAAAAATAATATTAGATTAACCTCCAGAATGTGTTTCTTATTTTTATATGTGCTAACTATTTTATTTAATAAATCTCACAATTTAAAAATATGTGATAAATCAATTATAGTATTTAACCGTTTATTTATCAACATTTATATTCTGAATATTAAAATTAATCGAATAAATCTCATAGGTGTCTATATATCAAAAATCCATTCGCGGCAGTGATGTGAATGCAGCCCTTCATTATTTGGGTCGTTTGGTCGAAGCCGGCGATCTTGTAAGCATCGCCCGCCGCTTGGTAGTCATCGCTTACGAAGACATAGCTCTTGCCAATCCCCAGGCTGGCCCCAGGGCCCTCGCTGCAGTCGAAGCCGCTGAACGACTCGGTTTCCCTGAAGCCCGGATTCCACTTGCCAACTCAGTGATCGAGTTATGCCTATCACCTAAATCGAACACGGCCATTGTCGCAATCGATGCAGCTCTATCAGACATTCGCAGCGGCCATAGCGGCGATGTACCAGATCATCTTAAGGATGCCCATTACAAAGGGGCCACCGAACTCGGCCGCGGCATCGACTACCTTTATCCGCATGACTACGAGAATGGCTGGGTGAAGCAGCAATACTTACCGGACAAACTGCGCAGCAAAAAATATTACAAACCGAAAAAGAGCGGGAAATTTGAACAAGCACTTGCCTCGGTCTATGAAAATATCGAGAAAAAGAAATAACTCCGGATCACTTCAAATCCGGAGTTTTTTTATTGAAAATATATTGACCATTATTCTGTAAAAAACCACCAGTAAACCAATTTTGTTCCAGGCAATATGTACAATTGTCAGCCAAATACTCCGGCTAGGTCCTTTCTTAAGAAACCGCTTAGGCTAAATTCCCGCAGAAAAAACAGGCTTCTCGTATCTAGTAAATGGATTACAATCCTAGTGTCAATTAAGAGTCTAGCGGCATGTCCCTTTACAAAAGAAGGCACAACAACTCTTTGGTTGCTGTACCTGTATGGTCAATCTTCGTCTTTATAGATACCCTTCGATGCTTTAATCATATTATCCAGCCACATTTTCTTAAATACATTCACACGACGAGGACTGCCATTTTCCTCACCCTCGGCTGAATTTTCAGTTTCTTCTTCTTCTTCTTCTTCTGCAGCCTCGGAAAGGATTTCATTTGAATTGCCTTCATCTGATGAACTTTCCGTTGAGCTGCTTTCATCTGATGAACTTTCCGTTGAGCTGCTTTCATCTGATGAACTCTCCGTTGAGCTGCTTTCATCTGATGAACTTTCCGTTGAGTCGCTTTCATCTGATGAACTTTCCGTTGAATCGCTTTCATCTGATGAACTTTCCGTTGAATCACTTTCGTACGATGAGCTTTCCGTTGAATCACTCTCGTACGATGAGCTTTCCGTTGAATCACTTTCGTACGATGAGCTTTCCGTTGAATCGCTTTCGTACGAGGAACTTTCCGTTGAATCGCTTTCGTACGATGAGCTTTCCGTTGTATATTCCATTTATTCTTTAACCTCCAAAATTTATTTATCCTTTAGGGATATCCGTACTGCATATATATGTTCCTACTTTCTAATAGGGACTTTGCTTATCACCCATTTTAAAGTAAATCTTCGTTCTAAATTAACTAGTTGTTAAATCTGATTAGCTTTCAGTTGAACTACTTTCATCTTCTGATAAGCTTTCCGTTGAATCACCCTCGTCTGATGAGCTTTCCGTTGAATCACCCTCGTCCGATGAGCTTTCCGTTGAATCGCTCTCGTACGATGAGCTTTCCGCTGAATCACTTTCGTATGAGGAACTTTCCGTAGAATTACTTTCTTCGTATGATGAACTTTCAGTTAAATATTCCATTTGTGCTTAGCCTCCAAGATTTATTTATTCTTTAAGGATATCCGTATTGCATATATATGCGCCTTCTTTCATGGAGGGACTTTGCTTATCACCCATTTTGAAGTAAAACTTCATACACCTGGATATATTTGGTTAATCCATTCCACCTGATCAAATTCATTAGAGTCATAGTTTTTCTCCTTCCAAACAAAAAAAGAACCTCGGACTCTTTTCCGAAGCTACTTTATTTTTCCTTCATATTAGCTATGATGTCCCTTTAGCCAACCGATCACTGATTTCCCACTAGATTATCGTAGACCCTCGACATTTTCCTTAGTGATGATCTCGCCATCCTTAATCCGTATGAATTATCCATTGGCCCCTAACACCCCATAAATCTTCCCCGCTTCAAACATCAAGTCCAGTAAAGCTGGCTGTAAAATCATGATTACCCAAGTGCAATATAAAAAAGATATGCAACTCTAATTATCTGGAATCTAAAAAAGAAATAAACAATAGGCCAAATTGCACAACTACTAACCAAAGAAGTGTAGATTTTCCGATCAGCCACACCTTTAGCATTAAACCTTTAAATGAAGAATTGTTCTAGTTGAGTTACACCAAAATATGCCAAAGGTATTATAAAATAGCAAAATATACTATTCTTTTACTGTGAAATTAAATATAATAGATGAAGTGGTTACAAAAAGAGGAAGGAAGTAAACTATGAGACATGAAAAAAAGAAGAAAAAGAAACGGACATGGCTGAAGGTAGTTGGGATAATTGTCCTACTTTTTATACTAGCCGGGGGAGCCTTTGCCTACTCCGTATGGAATTCACTGACTAAAACCGTTGACACGATGCATACACCAATAGACCGTACCACCGATAAACGAACGAAAGACCTTGCACTGTCAGATCAAGAGCCATTCTCGATGCTCATGCTTGGTGTCGATGAACGTGACGGTGACAAGGGCCGTTCAGATACTATGATCGTCTTGACAGTCAATCCACAAAAGAAATCGGTCAAGATGCTAAGCATTCCGCGTGATACACGGACCGAGATCGTCGGTCATGGGACACAGGATAAAATCAACCATGCATTTGCCTTCGGCGGCGCGAAAATGTCCATGGATACCGTTGAAAACTTTCTTGATATCCCAATCGACTATTATATGAAAATCAATATGGAAGGCTTTAAGGATATCGTTGACGCAGTCGGCGGCGTGACCGTTCAAAACGATTTGGACTTCACATCCGATGGCATTCATTTTGCAAAAGGTACGCATACCCTTACCGGGAAAGAAGCACTTGCCTATTCAAGAATGAGACATGATGATCCTAGTGGTGATTTCGGCCGTCAATCCAGACAACGTGCCATCATCGAAGCAGTCATCAAAGAAGGTGCAAGCCTATCCTCCCTGACGAAATACGATGAAGTCTTCGATGCACTCGGTAATAATATCCAGACGAATTTGACGTTTAATGACATGATGGACATCCAAAAGAACTACAGGGATGCAAGTAAAAGCATTACCCAATCGTCCATAAATGGAAACGGAACGAAAATCGACGGAATCTACTATTATATCGTGTCGGATGAAGAAAAAGAAAAGGTTCAATCCGAATTAAAAGAACAATTATCCATCAAATAAGAAAAAATGAAAGAGCTGTCCGGACCCGCATCCTGACAGCTTTTTCATTTTCCACGTCCAATATTCTGACAAAAAACGAACACCAAATGTAGAGATTTGTTGGAATTTTTGTTGTTTATTAGGCATGAAAAGACGGTATAATCTAATATGAGCTGACAATTCCATCTTCCCCTTGCCCCTTTCATCACTTGACACTATTATTCTTTGGACCCGGAATTCCATCAACCATCATTCATCAACTATAATAAATGATCCTAAACAAAAGGAGTGGATTTAAATGAAAATCAAAGCAGGCAGCTGGGCTATGCTAAGCAAACAGGACAAAATGTTTATTCTGAAAGCCATCAGTGACCGTTCAAGAATGAAATATGTTTCATGAGAAGTAGATCTTTTCGCAAATACATGAGAGCAGCGCCTCTCCCTTTTCAATAAAACGAACTTGAGCCTGAAAAAGGAGAGGAACCTATTCAAACTGGTAACCCATACAAACACCATTCGCCTTTTTCCTTTACGACATAGCAATTTTGTTCCAAAATAAACACCCTATAGCGAGATTTGAAGACCTGTGTAGCTCTGGTATTTCATAGGCCGATTTATGCTGCCTCCCAACCTAATCCAGACACTAGTTTTTCACTTTCTTATATATCGACCTACATTATCATACTGAAATATCTGCACAGCCATATGGTAAAAATACATGCTCCCGATATTGCACATAATCTGCCCGATTCGGAAACCGCTGCTTCATTTCAGAACTTGACAATTCCCAGGACTTCCCGAACTCCGCTTCACTTTCATACTCATAGAAATCTTCAACCACGCTTTTTGATCCGCTGGGAAAAAGAAAAATGATACAGGCTCCTACAGCTAAAACCACGAGAATAGCCGTCCATACTCCTATTGGAATCTTACTGAGTCTCCTCACCCTCATCACCCTCACAGGTTATCATTCATTTATATATATATATGGGAAAACGATAAAAAAGAAGCATGTTGTTAGACATGCTTCTTAAGTATATGTATCAAAAAGGATTTCTTAGATTCATTGACGCCTCCTCCACCGATAAAAGAAAAGAAGATGACCATCGCCCATGAAACGAGCAAAATGTTGAATATGTTTCTACGGATCATATACTATCAGGTTGTTCAATGATCCCGCTTAATTTCTCCTTAATCTCTTCCACAAGTTCATTTACAGTAACATCTTGTCCAGACTCACCCTTGGCAAAAGTGTCTTTTAAAATATCAAAAAAATCCATGCGAAATTTCCACTCCAATATATAATTGAGCCACCATTTTATACTGTTTTCCTAATCTTTTTATCAAAAAAAGGAATATAGCTCCTTTATTTGATAATTACATATAATAGTATGGATTGACAAGCGGAAACTAGTTTACTAACAGAAAAATGACTGAATATTAACATTTCCTTAATATTTAGTACCTAGTCAATATATAAATCAAAAAAAAAAGGCTGATTCCTCAGCCCCTTCGACACCCCATATTATACTTGTCCCATAAAATAAGTCATTAATGAAATCAAAACTAACGTAATGGTAATATAAGTCCCAATAAAAATTTTCTTGCTTCTCTGTTTCTTTTCATAAACTTCCTCGAACGTAATGAATTTGTTTTTTGTCATCAAATAATCTCCTTTTACTTTGATGGCAGCTATCTGACATCGCCTTTTGCGAAGTCCCTTTGCTTGAAACCTATAGTATAGTATCGGCACATAACCAAAGACTTTTAGGTATTATTAACTATTTTTTATAGGCTATATTTCTTAAATCCTGCGTAGGTATTATTTTTTAATAATTTAAATCTTAAGCACTTAATTTATAAAATTCATGATTATCTTTATCCAACCGCAAAATGCCAACCATAACGGTACACTAAATACAGTCCCCCACATTAATCCCTTCAAAAAGGCAATAGGTACATCCATAATAAAAATCCCCCTCAATAAGGTTGCATTTTTATTATCATCGCCATGTTCTTTATTCTGGATACCTTTTAAGTTAATGAAAACAAAAAAGAAGACTGTATAACAGCCTTCCCTAACGTAATTTTTATCCCTGATTTGCTTTTTTCAGTTCATTTTCCCTTGATGAACTCCCGCACATCTTCAATAGATAATCCTAGATTTTTAGCCTCTAACATTAAATAAACCCATTCTTCCCATTCATTGTTAGCTTCCATGATAAACCCCACCCAGCTTGTGGTAACACAGCCGTCTTAGCATGTAGCCTTAGACCTGTAATTTTGCGTCCCTACTTTTCAATAGGTTTGCCTTTCTCAAGAATATTTCACATTATGATCTTCCTATTTTGGTTCATGGAGTTAATTTTTTCATTCTTTCTTTTTAAGAAATCGTAATAGCCCATGAATTTTTTCACTAAGTATTAAATACTATATTCATGTTAATTATACTTAAAATCCTGTCCATTAATTAAAATACTTTTCGTTAATTTCCGCCATCATTCTACAATATTCTTCAAATAACAACTAGATATATGGGGATTTTTATCAATCACAACAAGCTGAATTAAAACAAAGCATTACGTTAACTTTCTTCGACGTTTATTAAAAACTTTCATAAAAATACTTCCTTCTTCTGTTTTAAAAAACTTAACTCCAACTAATTTTAAAGGTGTCCATATTTCTCTCATTTGGTATAAAGGCATTAAAGATCATCCTTTCTTCTATAAATTATTAATTGAGCTTTTTCTTTTAAAAATGACAGGTATATATTAAATAGTAACATCTATTATTTTACATTTTTTGTTACTTTACTTTATATTCTTTGATAGAATTAACAGGTTATAATTTAACATAACAAACAAAGTGTTCTTTATAACGAATAGTTAAATTGAAATTACCATCTTTACATTATTATGTCAATTGGTTTCTTTGTTTATTCTATTTGCATATTTAGTAGTTTATTTCCCTCTTACAGGAATAATAAACATCACCTGTATGTCTAATCCACAACTTGCTAACTAATCCCCAAACTTCCATATCTTACATTAAATTTATGGTAGTGGGAACAGGATTTATCCATTGGCCAAAGTCTTGAAATTATTAAGGCATTTGTGTTCCGACTTTCAACTATGCTCCTTTTTATTAATTGACAAAAGTTTTTATTCGCCCATTAAACATTTCATAATTGAGCCTAAAAATTAGGATATGATGGTTAATTTTGTATTTTTCTGTCTTTTATTGTCTGTTTTAAAGAACTAACTATACTTTATTAAGAACAAGTGCTATATTATAAAAAAAACGGTTCATATGGAGGAGGATATGACTAGATATGAGGAATTCGACTCATTAAGGGGTTTAGCCGCTCTCATTGTGTTAATTGGGCATTATTTGATGGTATACCCTTCATATGCTAATTATCAGTATGGTTCAAGCAGCTCCTACATAATTTATTTATTCAAGGAAACTCCTCTACGCCTTTTTTTCAGCAGTGGAAATGAGTCTGTCATTCTATTCTTTGTATTGAGTGGTTTTGTTTTGTATTTATCAGTTAATAGTGCTAAATTCCACTATTCTACATACTTAATAAAACGAGTGTTTCGAATTTATTTACCATATTTAGTAGCAATAAGCATGGCTATATTGGCTAAAATGCTTTTAAGCCAAATTGATTTGCCCTTTATCACAGACTGGTTTAATAAATCTTGGACAGGCCCAGATACTCCTTCCTTATTAATAGAACATCTTTTGTTTATAGGGCAATACAATACAGACGCCTATAACAATGTTATATGGTCTCTTGTACACGAAATGAGAATTTCAATTATATTTCCTTTACTGATTTTTTTATTTATACGAAAAAAGCTTAAAGACTCTTTATTATGGCTTTTTGTTTTAATTTTTTCGTCGACTATTTTTTTGTTTTTGTTTGGTTCTGGTGGCGATATAACCAGCATTCTTCTAAGTTTCCACTACAGTACCCTTTTTTTGATGGGAGCAATAATAGCGAAATATCGACACGAACTTTTTTCCTATTCCTTGAAAAAGAAAAAACCTGTAAAAATTGCATTGTTGTTGGGGGCAATTACCTGTTTTATGTACGAAGGCATCATTGGCGAAGTGGATTTTTTAAACAATTATATTTTTAGGGATTATGTTGTCTCGTGCGGTGTTTGCATTTTTATTTTCATGAGCGTGTCTTCCCAGAAAATTTCAAAGATTTTGAGGTCTAGAATGCTAACTCTTCTTGGGAAAATTTCATATAGCTTGTATTTGTACCATCTTATATCCTTATTCTCATTGATGTACCTTTTCTATAACAAGCTGCCTACCGTTTTAATATTGATCTTTTCCTTTTTCTTTTCTTTTTTACTGTCTACAGCTTCCTATTTACTTGTGGAAAAACCATGCATGAGGCTCGGAACGTATTTCACAAGAAACAAACAAGAAAAAGGAATATCCAAAGATCACTTAGCTTTAAAACGCAAAATAGGATAATTACTTACTATTCTATAAAAATTCTTTGCAAGTTGTGAACATATTCTACTATCTCTAAAAAAGTGGTGAAATCGATGAATGAAAAAGTAAAAATTAAAGATTTTATACGAATCTTAAAAAAGCGAATATTTATCATTATTCTATCTACCCTTTGTATTACTGGTTTTATTATTTTTTCGTCCATGTACCTTATGAAGCCAACCTATCAGTATTCCACTCAAGTTCTGGCAGGATCATTAAGCATGGATGAAAAGGAAGCCTCGATAAACAAGGTTCAAGAGAACAGACAGCTTGCCCTTTCGTATATGGACATCATTAAAAGTCCGCAGATCATGTTAGGAGTTAAAGAGGAATTGAATCTTAAGACTTCTAGCTATGACTTACTAAAGCAAGTTTCCATTACTAATCGAGATAATTCACAAATCATCACGATTACCGTCAAGGATTCAAATCCTGAATCCGCTAAGGACATCGCCCAAACTGTCGCGAGGCATTCGATATCTAATTTTAAAGACATTACAAACGTTAAACAGATTAGTATTCTAAATGATAATGAAATGGGACAAGCAGAACTGCTTTTCCCAAAGCCGAAATTCATCATAGCCATTTCAATCGTAATAGGCTTTTTTGCTGGAATAGGCTTAGCACTTCTTAGAGAGCACTTTGATGATTCAACCTACTCCGATAGGGAACTTGAACTTCTTGGAATTCCATTATTAGGGAGGCTGGATTTGAATACCAAAAGAATAAACAGAAAACGTAAAACAACATATAAAACCTTACCTTCCACAAAACGGGGTGAATATAGTGAGTATTAAATTCACAAGGAAACAATCCTTTTACCTAAATGAAATCAATAAAGAGCAATTTTATTCGATATGTAACAATATCGAGTCCAACCTTCATAAAGACGATTCAATATTAATGATTACATCTCTTTCACAATCACAGAATATTGCAAATGCATCAGCGTACTTAGCACTTGCCTTTTCTGAGCAGCGTAAACGAGTCCTTGTAGTGGATGCTAATCTGCGCCAGCCTTCGCTGCATCAAGTGTTTAATATCGATAATTCATTCGGTTTGACCAACTTGCTTTTAAACGAGAAGCCCAATATTAACGAACATGCTATACATATAAAGGGTCATCTATTTTGTATACCTACAAGCGAAGCCATTTATGAGCCCGCAACTTTATTAACATTAGAAACCCTTCCAACTCTGATTGAAGAGTGGAAGAAGGATTTTGACATCATTTTATTTCATACATCAGACAGTTTAAATAAACCTGATGCAAATATCGTTGCTAAATATTGTGATGGCATAATATTAGCGATACAAGAAGGCAGAGACAAGTTAGAGAAAATTGCCGGTGTGAAAATGCAATTCGATAGGGCAAATCTTGAAATTTCAGGATCAATGATCATTTCTTAATTCAGGGAGGATAACCAGTGGATTCGAAAGTCAGAGTCGATAGGCAGGAAGCAAACCTGACAAAACCACTATCGACATCATCTAATTTTAATATAAAGCGCACTATGGATTTAATCATCTCATTTTTTATGCTGATACTTACAGCACCTATTTTACTTTTATTCTGCATTCTTATCCCTATTGATTCAACTGGCTCCCCTTTTTTTTATCAGCAAAGACTAGGCCTGGATGGGAAGCCTTTCAATATGATTAAACTGCGTTCCATGGGCATCGATGCCGAAAAAAATGGGCCTAAGTGGGCAAGTGCAAATGATTCCAGGGTGACTAGAATAGGAGCCTTTATACGAAAAACACGGATTGATGAAATCCCTCAGCTTATTAATGTTTTAAAAGGAGATATGTCGCTCATCGGGCCAAGACCTGAAAGGGAATATTTCTATAAAGAATTTGAAAAGTTTTTGCCTGGCTTTAAAAACCGTTTATATGTGAAACCTGGAATTACCGGATGGGCACAAGTAAATGGGGGGTATGATTTATCACCAA
Organism: Peribacillus sp. 05N428; assembly: GCF_056397085.1. Taxonomy (NCBI): domain Bacteria; kingdom Bacillati; phylum Bacillota; class Bacilli; order Caryophanales; family Bacillaceae; genus Peribacillus; species Peribacillus sp. 05N428. The sequence goes on from NZ_JBFTMS010000017.1 coordinate 17,482, forward strand.
AAGAAAAGCTGCATTACGACCTATATTATATTCAACACCGCTCAGTTGCTATGGAAGTCAAAATTTTGTTCCGAACATTGACCATAATCTTTACTGGTAATGGAGCTAGATAATCAAAAAAAGGGGGAATGAAAAATGAATAAAGTACTAGTAACTGGGGGCTTTGGATTTATTGGCTCTCATATTGTTGATACATTAATTCGTAATAATTATGAAGTGGCTATATATGATAACCTCTCCACCGGATCTATCGGAAATGTCCAGGCAAAAGTCACTCCCATCTTTGGAAATGTTGAAGATGAGGTACTGCTTGAAAATGCGATGGAGACTTTTAGGCCTGACTATGTCATTCATCAAGCTGCACAAGTAAGTGTCCAACAATCCATTTCGGATATTACGAATGATGCACGAATCAATATCATGGGAACGATAAACATCGCTAAGCTTTCTCACAAGTATGCCGTTAAAAAAATCGTGTTTGCCTCATCAGCAGCTGTATATGGAGATGCTGATGTCATGCCAATCACATTATCACATCTTCCCTCTCCATTATCACCCTATGGTGCATCAAAAAAAACGGCAGAGGATTATCTAAAGCTCGCTAAAGAATTATACGATTTAAATTATGTGAATCTTCGATACAGCAATGTATATGGGCCAAGACAGACAGCTAGCGGCGAAGGCGGTGTTATATCGATCTTCACTAATCTTGTCATAAAAAATGAGCGGCCCGTCATTTATGGAGACGGCACTCAAACAAGGGATTTCATCTATGTAAAGGATGTAGCCGATGCCAATCTGAAGGCGTTGGAACATGAAGAAAGCGGCACCTTCAATGTCTCATCAACCACCAGTACAAGCATCAATCAATTATTCTCGATTATTCAATCCTTTGGCAGCCATGATTTATCTCCTATTTATCAGCCAGCGAAAAATGGGGATATCAAAGAAAGCTTACTCTGTAATAAAACGACACTTCATAAATTGGCTTGGCACCCCGCTCATTCACTTGAACAGGGTCTTGCGAGCACATATGAATATTATTTAAACCAAAATCAGCCTTCTTTAAACAGCAAGACCATTCATTCATCTGCACCTCTACTCAAGCCAACGACTTTATCGTCATAAAATCGGGAGCGAATAAAGTGAATACTAAGAAGAACTCTATTTTTAAAAATATTGTCCATTTATTTTACAGTACCATTCTATCCAATGTTCTTAATGCGGCCACGCTCATTTTATTAGCAAATTATTTTAACTCAAAGAACTATGGAATTTTCAGTGTGGCATTGGCTCTTGCCATGGTCATGAACTTTTTCACGGACCTTGGGACAAGTAATACTTTTCTAAGGGAAGGATCAAAAAAGGAAAATATAGGAAGAACATTTTCTTCCTATATTAAGATTCGGATTGTTTGCTCCCTTTTGACCTTTTTTGTTTTTTTTGCCGGCATTCATATTCTTTATCAAGAACAACAAATTCTTTATATGATCTATAGCTTAATGATCCCGATGGTCATTGGCCTAGCGATGCAAAGTATTGGAATAACCTACTTTCAATTAACTGAAAGAATGCAATTCATCGCGTCCATAAAAATCTTCTCTTCTTTTGCGTTAATACTTTCAACCACGGTGAGTATGGGCTTAAAAGTGGATGTTCACCTAGCAGCCTTTTTATATGGATTCTCGTATTTAGCCGGTGGATTTTACAGCCTTTATTTACTGCTGAAAAAAGCGGAAATAAAATGGAAGTCTCCTTTTGAAAAACAATTATTAATGAATCTTAGTCCGTTTTTAATCAGTGGGTTATTTATTATGCTAACCCCACAATTGGGTCCATTGGTGCTGGAAAAAACACTGCCTTTAGCGCTTGTCGGCCTCTTTGCAGTAGCCTATCGGATTCCTTCTGCTTTATACCAAATACCAGGGGTCATCGCAGGCGCTTTTTTTCCGCTTTTATTTAAGCGATACAACCAAGGGGAGCTTGCAGAACACACAAGATTGAATATCCTTCAAATGAAAATCATGTCCTATATCGGCATGTGCATGACTATAACCTTATTCTACTTGGCCACTTATCTCGTCACCATTTTATTTGGACCCGAGTGGGGATCTGCGGTTCAGCCTTTAAAAATATTGGCTTTTATAATCGTTCTGCAAGGCTTTAATATTGCCATTGCTGACGGTCTCACAACAAGGGGATTACAGAACCGGCGTACAATTGTCCAGTTTATAACCATAACCGTTGGTTTGGTTTCCTTCTATTTTATGAGCGTTACCTATGCAGTGGCTGGCTCAGCTTTTGCCGTCCTTACCATGGAAATCGTCTCATTCATTGGATATATCGCTGCCAATCCAGAAAAAAAAGCGGTACTTTTCAAGGTCATCCTGCCGTATGGTACCTTCTTTTGCATCAGTTTCATCCTGATGCAAAACTTATTATCCAAGTATCCTTTTATAGCCATGATTTCTACCATCATTTTCGTCACTGCTCTAATTTTGCTGCTCGATAAGAGCATCAAGCAATTAATCGTTGGCTTTATTAAAAAGAAACCTGCTACCGAACATTTACAAGATGGGAGACAAAAAGAGAATGGAAAGATTGCTAATTAATAAAAACACCTCTATCTGGTCAGTCTTTCTCTTGTTATTTTTTATTACGCTTAGTAAATATAATATCTCCATTGGTTTTTCATTAAAAATTTACATGATTTTTCTAGCCATTTTCTTTTGCATTCATTTTCGGGATTTTTATTTCCATACCCTTTATCATTATGAAATCCTTTTGCTCTTATTTTATTTCACCTATTGTCTGAGCGGCGCTTTTTCTCAGTATCCTGAATCGAGCATTCGGGTCATTCTAGGAGTGATACTCGTACTTGGCTGTTATTTCATCATGAGATATGTATTGGAGTTAACTTCGTTAAGTGCGATTGAGAAATCGATTGCAAATGTCGGAATCATCTTTAACGTTAGCAGCCTATTATTATACTTCATTGGAATACAGGTGACAGGAAGATTTCCGACAGGTGTTGAGATTACTTCATATGGATTATTATTGGACCGGGATTATCCAAGATTAATCGGTTTGCTGGATGACCCCAACATCTTCATTTTTTTTAACACAATCTTTTTTTCCTATTATTTAACCAATTTAAAGGGATTCAAGCATTCAATCGGATTCCTCCTATGTATGATTACTTCCCTCCTTACATTTTCTAGAGGCGGTGTTTTAGCGCTTGTACTGGTGGTCTTTTTGTACATGCTGTTAGCTAATTTCTCAAAAAAAATCAAAATGTTAGCTGTTTCCTTATTATTTTCAGGGGTAATATATGTTTCTGGATCTCTTATCAATATAGATCTCAATGAAATCGTTACGAGCCGCATTTCTGACTTTTCAACTGACGGGGGCAGCGGCAGGTTTGAATTATGGGGGCAGGCGATTAATTACTTTATGTCAAATCCCCTTTTTGGCATTGGCGCTTTTAATTTTTCCGATTATTACGCTTTTGAGCATAATGAAAAGCTATATGTTCACAATACGTATTTAGAGGTTTTAGTAGAGTCTGGAATCATTGGTTTTCTTTTTTACCTTTCCTTTTTATTAATGCTTATCATCACTTTATTCAAGACTAAATTACATAAAGAAAAACCGTTCATTGTGCTAACTCTTTTTGCTTTCTTAATACAGATGATGTCCCTTTCACTCATGATTAATGAAGCATTTTTTTCCTTTTTAGCACTAACTTTAAAATATATTTTGGTATATGAGAAAAAAGAGGTGGAATGTAATGACCTACAGCAAAAAGGATGACAGACCTTTAGTTTCCGTAATAACTCCCTCGTATAACTGCTCGTCTTTTATCCATGAAACGATAAAAACTGTCCAGGATCAATCCTATCTTAACTGGGAGATGATCATTGTAGATGATCAATCAAAGGATGATTCTGTTTCTATCATTAAATCCTATGCAGAGCACGATTCACGGATCAGACTTATTCCCTTATCCAAGAATGTCGGAGCTGCCCGCGCAAGAAATATAGCCATTAAAGAAGCCAACGGAAAATATATCGCGTTTCTTGATAGTGATGATTTATGGCTCCCAACTAAATTGGAAGAACAAGTCGCATTTATGCAAAAGGGAAATCTAGCTTTCTCTTTCACCTCCTATTCTTTAATAGATGAAAAAGGAAAGTCTATTGATGTTGAAGTAAAGGCACCTAAAGAAGTGGATTATAAGCATCTGATTGGAAATACAACAATTGGCTGTTTAACCGTGATGCTGGATAGGCTGCAAATCAAGCATATCGAAATGCCCGATATTCAGCCTGAGGATACTGCGTTATGGCTGTTACTGTTACGACAAGGATATAAAGCACATGGCTTACCGAAAGTCTTATCTAAATATCGGATTGTAAGTAACTCTACTTCAAGAAATAAATTTAAGGCTGCATACCGATATTGGAAGCTGTTACGAAGCCAGGAAAAATTAAATTTCGTAAAAGCTAACTTCTATTTTAGCAAGTACGCCTATAACGCATACAACAAAAACAGAGGTTCACAGCCTGCCTCTTTACTAAATGGAGGGAAATAAGGTATATGAACAATGTCCTGCTACTTACAGATAAACTCATAACAGGCGGAGCTGAGATGTATTTTTGCAAATTGGAAAACCATCTCCAGGATGAAAACATGACGTTTTACTCTGCTGCTGCGACAGGGGAATTGTACAAGCAAATTCATAACAAACAACAATTCATTCCTTTAAGCTTAAAGAATCACCTTGCCAACCTTAAAATACTAACTAAAGAAGTCAGCTTAAAACACATCAATGTCATTCATGCCAATAGTTTACGAATGCTACTATACTCGATCGCCATCAAGATACTGACTAGAAGAAATATCAAGCTCGTGTATACCAAGCATAATGTAACCATCCTAGAAAAAAAGATGCCCTTTCTATTTAAAAGAGTGCTGAATCAGCATGTGGAAGAAATTATCGCAATTAGTAATTTTGAACGGGATAACTTACTTCAGCTTGGTGTTAGGAAGGAGCTTATTCGGACGATTTACAATGGCGTAGATGTGGAGCACTTTTCTTTTAAACAATTACAGCCTAAAGAAACCTTCAATGTAGGAATCTTAGCCCGCTTATCAAAAGAGAAAAATCATGAACTTTTCTTAAAAATCGTTAATGAGTTAAAGGATGTTCCTAATGTGATGTTTTATATAGCTGGTGATGGACCGGAGCGGGAATTTGTAGAAAAAATGATTAAAGACTTAAAGTTACGCCATAAAGTGATGCTACTAGGCAATGCCTCCAATCCGTATGAATTTATATGCAATATGGACGTACTTCTTTTAACATCACTTAGAGAAGTTTTTCCGATGGTCGTCCTGGAAGCAATGGCAGCAGGCACGCCAATTATGTCAGTCGATGTAGGCGGCATTAAAGAGGCGGTTGTGAACCATGAAACCGGGATTCTCATTTCACAGCATTCAGAACAGGAATTTGCTAAACAAATAAAAGCGCTTCAAGATAATGTGGGTTTAAGACAACACTTGGGAAAAAAGGCAAGACAAAAAGTAGAAGAATCATTCTCCCTCTCGAATATGATTCATTCTACTCTGAAAACCTATCAATGAACAAAAACAAACGATGACCTCGTTTGTTTTTTGTTTTTTATACCTATACATACTTTTTGGACAAGCATATGCTATATAACATCACCATAAAAGGAGTGTTATATATGGCAGACCCACTCAATCTCCCTGAGGATTGCCAGAACAGGAATGTCGCTAATATTGATTGTTTTGGAGCCAATCCCAATCTAGCGGATAATTCACCAGCCATTCAAGCAGCAATTGATTATTGTGTAGATAATAACTACTCTAAAGTTGTCATTACAGGGAAGAAACAATATACCCTCTCCTCCCCCATTATCATTAAGCAAAATGTCCATCTAGAAATTGATCCGACGGTCACATTAATAGTTAAAGGTAATTTCCAGGTTTTTGAGCTGCAAAAGGATGCTTCCCTCTCCGGCGGGACGATTGAAGTCGTCGATACTAGCTTCAATTCATCCGTCATTTTCCTTTCCGGGGCACAGCAAATAGAAATCCATAATCATACAGCTATATCCAATATCAATATTATTAACCGTACTACAACATATCAAGGTATAGCCATCCATCTATACTGCAACAAAGCATGGGATTTCATCAGTTTCTTTAAGGCAAGCTCCCTCCAAATCACAAACTTCCATACAGCCCTCTATTTAAAAACTGAAAAACTATCAAATGTAGATACCCCATGCTGGATTAATGCCAACTCCTTCGAGTCCATCTTTATAGATGGCTGCCAGTACGGCATCGAGATTGTCGGAAGCAGTGATCTACCTTACGAAATTTCCGGCAACACCTTTACTGGAATTCAAGTTCAAAGCCGAAAACAAACGAAAAAAGTCATTCGATGCTCAGGTGCTTATAATATATTTGAAGGCATCATATGGGATACCTACCGTATGGATGATCCTCCGCTCGTCATTGAATTCTCCTCCACTTCCCATCACAATTACCTAAGCTCGAATCAGGTTTCCACATCCATCCTTGATCGCGGCCAATACAATCGATGCACATCTCCTCATGAAGAATCGCTCCAAGTATATCCACCTCTTGCCTTAGGAAAAGCGCATCTGGTCGGGAATCAAGACGATATCCTAGTAAATGCAAACGTCCGCTACGCTGTACGTCAGCTTTCTGGAAAGGCTCCTTATGGAGGAAATATCAATAACTGTTTCAACTTACTCGATGAGCAAAGTGTAAATTACCTCGATGTCCCTAGTTCCCAACCGGTTGTGATTGAATTGGATTTTACCAAACAACCTATTAAAATGCTAAATTGCTTTGGTATTTATTTTGGATGGAATGAAAGTCCCAGCCGAATATTAATTGAATATCAACAAAGCTTAAATGGACCCTGGACAGTTGCAAAAAATCTCCCGTTTAATGCCGGTAACACGGTTATCTCAGAAGCAAGAGCAGAAACGCTGTATAAAGTTAAACTGACCTTAAGCGGCTATACACAAGAGCACAAACGGTTCCGGATCAATCGGATTTTCGCAAGATCATCGTTACAGCAAGGTGCAGCTTGGCTGCCGACTACAGGCGGAACATTATATGGAGATTTAGAACTTCAAAAAGGGAAAGCTGTGACAATGGCTTCACCAAACGGAACAAAGTGGAAAGTGACTATTAATGACCAAGGCCAAATTATCACTACAAAGCTATGACTACTAAATATAAAAAACTGGCATATATATACTCTTTATCCAGAGGAAAGGATTATTCCCCAAGGATAAGGATCAATAGTACCAGTTAATTAATGGTTATTAATGTTATCTCCAAATTATATTACAGGGTGTGTGCCTATCTATTAGCTAATCACCCTTTTCACTTTTATTATTGATTCAAGATATTGGCCTGACCTCTGTCAGCGATTCGACTTATAGGCAGGGACGGGATCTCAATGATAGTGCCCATGCTATTATCCTTAAGTTCAATAACATCGTTTTGAAGTGTGATTTTGTCCAAATCCCAAACCATGCCCTCAAACTTATTGTATTGCCCATTTACCTTCAAAATGCTATTTGTTTTGCTTGAAGGCTGTATCTGTAAGTTGGTAAATTGATTACCACTAACCTCATTCGGTACGGTAGAGTTACTATCTATGTAAATCATATTGACACAATCTTCCAATGATAGATTCAGGAAACGATTAGCATTGATCCAGGCCTTACCAGAAGACGGTTCTTCAGCTATTAACTTGACTCCAGTCTCCATCCCAGCAACCTTGACATTTTCAAAGTTCACGAAAGAAATCTCATGTTCCTTACCGCCAGCATATAAAGATATCGCTGTACCCTGATTACTCTCAGACCAATTAATGATATTTACATCCTTCACATGCGTTTTGTTCCAGGTATTATAATATTTATACTTACCATCTAAGTAAATGACCTCTGAATTAAAATCAGCATCATTTATCACTACATAAGCACCCTCAATGGAAGCATTCTGCTCAAGCTCAAGCACCCTGAAATTCCCTTCAACAATGAACTTCGTCCCGTATCCAAATAGCAGCTTAACACCTTCCCTAACTTTGATCGGTGATGAAATCGAATACTCCCTATCATCCAGCATAACCGTCTTTAACTTATTGTCCTTTGCATGATCAATGGCAGCCTGAATCTTCGCAGAATCATTGGCCCCTTTAAAATCTTCAACATATATCTTTTCTTTGTGGTTAGATAGTAAATGTTTTTGCTGATAGAAAAAAACAATAATGACCATTATACATAGGATTAAAACGATTATTTTTTTCATGAATTTCATCCTTACTTGGTATTTAATGGACCTAGTATATCATGTTCTTTTAATGTCTGAGTGTACTTTTGGTAAAAGGTCAATTTACTTCACCTAGTCAAGAAAGTCTGGGTGTTAAAATTCAGAATGCACAACGTTCCATATAGAGCATAGTCGGTATTTGTGACTCTTATTGAATCAATAATATCATTAATGTAACCTAATATGATTTTAGAAATCTAGGGTATCACACCGGGAATTCGGACATACCCATTTAATCATATCATTTCTATCTCAGTATCCATATCAAGCTCTCTTAGAAAAACTAAAATTCTGTATCTCTCGCTTTCATCGCAAGTGCCAAAGCACCACTAATACCTGAATTTTGTCCTAAACCGGGGGGCACGATAAATTCATCAATAGATGATAAGATTGCCGAATGATGAACATATCCATTCAACATGTCCGTAACCTTTCCTCGAATAAGAGGAATAAGCTTATCCTGCATCATGACTCCACCTCCTAATATGATCTTTTCAGGTGACAAAATTAGCAAATAATTCACAAGAGCCTGCGCTAGATAATACGCTTCCATTTCCCATACTTGTGCTTGATCTTGTAGTTCCACACCCGCTTTTCCCCATCTTTCAGAAATCGCTGGACCTGCAGCAAGACCTTCCAAGCAATCTTTATGGTATGGACAATTTCCTTCATATGGATCTGATGGATGTCTCCGGACAATAATATGTCCCATTTCAGGATGAATTAGTCCGTGGAGTAAGTTTCCTTCAACAATCGCACCAACACCTATCCCAGTTCCTACTGTTATATATATACAGCTATCTACGTCTCTCGCAGCTCCCCATATTTTTTCTCCAAGAGCAGCAGAATTCACATCCGTATCAAATCCAATTGGGATGGGGAAATGCTTTTTCACTTCGCCGAGAATATCAAAATGTCTCCATGCATTCTTAGGAGTCATCGTAATATGGCCATATTGTGGACTTTTTACATCTAAGTCAATAGGCCCGAAAGAACCAATGCCTATAGCTGATAGCGAATCATTCTGAAAAAATTTAACGACTTGTTTTATTGTCTCTTCCGGTGTTGTTGTCGGAATTGAAATTCTCTCTATAATCTGTCCTTGTTCATTACCAATCGCACAAACAAATTTTGTGCCCCCTGCTTCTATCGCACCTAAATACATCGTCTCACAACCTGTCTTTTAACTTATTTTAAATCATGTCATTCCTACTATATATGGTTTATTAATTAAAAAGAAATTTTTATAATTAATGTTGAATTTGAACCAATAAGTCAAAGTTACGTGCAGTTGCTTAGTTTTTAGTGCGATTATATTCGAATCCATCCACCTTTTAAATTGAAGAACAAAATGTAAGGTTCCAAACCAGTACTTCTCCTATATTAAATAATATTTTTTATATACCATATTATTTAATAAACGTTCAAACCTAAATAAGCCACCTAAGCTTTCACTTAAGTAGCATTTTTTAGAAATAAATTGTTATAAATCCTATTTCACAGAATACGACCATTTTTTTTCATTAAATTATTCGGTCACTGACATAATACGATTTACGGTACACATTACTGAAGTTCTTAGATTTATTAGGAGTCTCTCACTTTCTTCAAGTGAATTACCTCTAACACTGAAATAGAATTTAACTTTTGGTTCGGTTCCTGATGGACGCAAGCAGAACCATGATCCATCTTCTAAGTATAATTTCAGGACATTAGATTTCGGGAGAGAAATGTTTGTCGCTTCTCCAGTTAAAAGGTCCATCCGTTTGCTAAATTGATAATCTTCGACTGTCACTACCTTTACTCCTGCAATCTCGTTAGGTGTATTATTGCGGAACTGAACTAAAATATTCGATATCTGTTCTGCTCCATCTTTACCTTTAAGAGTAATAGATTCAAGATCCTCTTGATAGTATCCATACTTTTCAAAAATATTAAGCAGGCCATCATATAACGATTTCCCTTGATTTTTATAATATGCAGCTACTTCTGCAGCGAACACCGCAGATTGAACCGCATCTTTATCACGAACAAAGTCACCTATTAAGTAGCCGTAGCTCTCTTCATAACCGAACTGAAAGGTATACTCACCCGTTTGTTCAAACTCATTGATTTTTTCACCAATATATTTAAAACCGGTTAATGTATCTAAAGTTTTAATACCAAAGTCGGCAGCAATTGTCCGGCCTATTTCTGATGTAACAATCGTTTTTACGACAACTCCATTCTCTGGCAGGATTCCTTTTTCTTTCTTTTGGGATAAAAGATAATGCAGCATCAGTGCGCCCATTTGGTTACCTGATAAAACCGTATACTCGCCTACATTATTTTTCACAGCTACCCCTAAGCGATCTGCATCTGGATCTGTACCTAGCAAAACATCCGCATTCATTTTTAATCCATCACGAATGGCCAATTCAAATGCTGCATGTTCTTCTGGATTCGGTGATTTTACCGTAGAGAAATTCGGGTCAGGAAGTTCCTGTTCTCCCACAACAGCAACATTTCCAAAACCAAATTCCAGAAGTCCATTTCGTACTGGCTTATTCCCTGTACCATGAAGTGGTGTGTAAACAATCTTTAAATCTTGGCCTATTTTCTCAACTAATTCTTTATTCAACTGAATCGTCTTTAGGCTTTCCGTATAGGCGCTATCAATTTTCTCATTAATATAAGTTAGAGTTCCCGATGCAAGTAGCTCTTCTTCGCTTGCCACCTCAATTAACAATTCATCTTCCACACGATCCATATACTGAATAATTAAATCCGCAGCCTGTGGAGTAATTTGGCCGCCATCTTCTCCATATAACTTGATGCCGTTATATTCCGGCGGATTGTGGCTTGCTGTAATAACTACACCTGCGTAAGCATGTAGATGCCGAACAGCATATGAAAGGATTGGTGTTGGTTTCAGTTCATCAAATAAGTACACCGTAATGCCCTGATTACCAACCGTTTTCGCCACTTCAAGAGCAAATTCAGCTGACTTATGACGAGAATCATAAGCAATTACAACACCACGATTCATGACTTTGATTCCTTGTTCAGCAAGATACCCCGCTAAACCAGCAGCAGCTTTCCTAATCGTGTAGATATTCATTCGGTTTGTACCCGGCCCTAATTCACCACGCATACCACCTGTACCAAACTCTACATTTCGATAAAACATTTCCTCCATTAGCTTTTCATTATGTTGAACCGAATGTAATTCTTCCTTTAAATGGCCCTCTAAGTTTTCAAAGTTTAGCCATTTCTCGGCTGTTTTTTTCCATGTCATGGTGTTATTAATCCTCCTGAATATCTTATGGATGTGAAACAATTAGACTCATGTTTCCATTTAACACAAAGTTCTCAATCCGATAAGGTAAAATAAAATGTTGACCTTTATCTATAGGATAAACATGTCGATTCACTTCGAGTGTTCCTTCACCTTCTAGGACACTCACGATCATAAAATGTTGGTCTTGAACAAGTTCTAAACGGCTATGTACCTCCCATTTGTAAACGGTAAAATAACGATCTTCCACAAAGGTAGTAATCGTTGCTTCATCCATTTCCCAAACTTTTGGCTCTACCTTTTTTGCCACGTGAGGGACAGTCATCACAGCAACGGCTTTTTCTAAATGAAGCTCTCTTTTGTCGCCACTTGAACTTGGACGATCATAGTCGTACACTCGATAAGTCGTATCAGAGCTTTGTTGGGTTTCTAACACTAGAGTCCCTTTTCCTAAGGCATGAACTGTTCCACTTGGTACATAAAAAAAATCACCAGGCTTAATTTTTACACGCTGAAGTAGTACATCCCATTGATTATTTTGTATCATGGCAATAAGCTCTGATTTCGTTTGTGCATTATGACCAAATATAATCTCCGCATCTTCTTCGCAATCAATTATATACCAGCACTCTGTTTTTCCCCACTCACCATGTTCAAAGTTCTGTGCAAATGAATCATCCGGATGAACTTGAACGGATAAATCATAATTAGCATCTAAAATTTTTGTAAGCAATGGAAATCGATCACTTTTGTAGAAACCGAACAAATCAGGAGAATTGTCCCATAATTCACTCAACGTCTTTCCAAAGTACTCACCTGATACAACAATACTTTCACCATGTTTGTGACCGGAAATAGCCCAACATTCTCCTGTTTGTTCTGAAGGTATATCATAGTGGTATACATTCTTTAGCCTTGTCCCTCCCCATATCCGTTCATGAAATGAAGGACTAAGGAAAATTGGTTCATTCATCGATATATCGCCTCTTCTAAAATCTTAATTATTTTTCTAGCAATCTTTTCTACTTCATTTTCAAACTGAAAATTGGGCTTTGAATATTTTTGTCTTCTTACTTCTTCCATGTATCCATCGGTAATGGTAAAACTCTTAAAATGTTCCCAATCCATGGTTTGACAAAGGTTTCGTTCTTTTAAATAACGAATTGTATGTTGGTCTTCTGTCATGTTAGGGCGATTTATGAGTAAAAGAGAAGTGTTTTCAACAACTGCTTCACTAACTGTTCCCCAGCCAGCTTTTGTTATTGCGAGATCTGCAGCTGCGATAAAGTTTTGTGAATCCGTATAATCTAATGGAATTTTATACACATTTTCTTTTTCGATATCCATATTCGATGAAATAATGAATACACAGTTAGAATTATTCCATATTGGATGATTTTTAAGGTCTACCCCATTTATTTTCATACCTAGTCCGAAGAAAATGATAATTTTATCTCTATGAGGGTCCAACCTTTTTATGATTCTATTAACTTCATCCCTATCAATGGTTCTCGAGAAGAAATTAAATTGACATGCTCCAGAGTTTCCCCACTTTTCCTCTTGTCCTCCTGCTAAAGAAAAGAAATAAGTCATTTTCTCATATGCCTCTTTATACTTGTGTAACTTACCTTGCTCAATTAATCCTTTATATGCGGTGTACCATGTAAAGTTGGATATTCCAAGAGAAGGTATGCATAAACGATTAGCAGCTTCGAAGGCTAGAGGGGATATGTCTGATATAACTAAACTAATATTTTCTTTATACAGAAATATAATTTCTTCTTCTACCTTAGTGGGCCAACTCATCATGAATTCATCAAACTCCATATTGAGCTTAGACGAATCAGGTTCAATCGAATTCTCTTTCAAAAAGAAGCCAATATCTGTTTCTACATGCCGAAATTCAACTCGATTATCCTGTATCAATCGTAATGATGATTGTAAAAGGTCCATTGCAAAGGAATGACAAATAATAATGTGGATATCATTGGCTTGTAATAAGAGCTTGCGAATAATGGCTACACTCCTAGAAGCATGTCCAAAACCATAATCAGAAATATAATAAGCTATCTTTTTCGTTTCATTCACACCATTTCAATAAGAAAGTCCAAGGGTGAGAGCAAAAATAAATATCTCTCGACCCCCATTTTATATCTTTATCATAAAATCACTTTAGCTTTTGATTGCTGAAAATGAACCAAAACATCTTCCCATTTATAATATAATCTAAAGAAGTCTTCGTCGCTAATCCCTATTCCTGTTTGTACTTCAATAAATTCTAATTCCGAAAGCGCCCTAATGCCATGTTTTTTCCCTGCTGGAAGGTGAATGATGTCGCCAGCTTTAACACGAGAAATACTTTCTTCTAAGGCAAGGTCGCCTTCACCGCGTACTATTGTCCATACTTCATCCCGAAGGTTATGATAATGATAACTGGAATTTTTTCCTTCATGAATACAAATGCGCTTTGTAACCATTTCCTGACCACTGTCATATTTAGCATAGTCTAGTACACGCGACCAACCCCATATACGCTCTTCATACATTGGCGGTTGATCAAACCCTTTAATTAAGTCTTTAATTTTTGGGCTGGAGGCTTTATCAGCAACAAGTATACCATCCGGGCTTGCAGCTACCACAAGATCTTTAGCACCTATTACGGTTACAGGGATATCCAGCTCATTTACTAAATGTGTATTAACTGAGCTCTCATCCATAATACCTTTTCCGATTTGGGTAGTTGCCATTTCTTCGGTGAGGGTATTCCATGTACCTAGGTCCTTCCAATAGCCTTCATAAGGTAGTGACACAATATCGTTAGCTTTCTCTACTACTTCAAAATCAAAGCTGATTTTGGGCAGGTCCTTATACTGAAGGGACAGTTCTTCAAAATCAAGCGGTAATTTTTTAGTATTAAGAATATTAATCATATATTTTAATTGGAATGCAAAAACACCACAATTCCAGAGAGCATTCATGTTAATAAGTGTCTGTGCTTTCTCTTCACTTGGCTTTTCCGTAAAATGATTCACGGTAAAATATGAATCTCCACCTACAGTATCTTCCGGAACAATGTATCCATATTTAGAAGAGGGATAAGTAGGTTTAACACCAACTAATGCTAGGTCTGCTTCAGAATCTAGTAAAACACTCTCTAATTCTTTTACTTTTTCAAAAAAGCTATCATCAACATAAGGATCAACCGGTAAGACCACTACCACTTCATCTTCTGAAACATTTTCAATTGAGTAGAGATAAGATGCAGCTAACGCAATCGCAGGGAATGTATCACGACGTTCAGGCTCGATGATTAGAGGCACATTCATCCCAATCTGGGTATGAATCATATCTCTTTGCATCTTTGAAGTGGCAATAATAGAGGAATCAGCCAATCCCACTGTTTCCAACTGTCCCCATACACGCTGAACCATTGATTGCTTTTCTTCATTATTACTTTCTAATACTTTTAAAAACTGTTTTGACCTTGTATCGTTTGATAATGGCCATAGCCGTTTACCTGAACCACCGGAAAGTAAAACTAGTTTCATAAATATTCCTCCAAAAAAATAGCCCCCTTGGGACCTGATATGAATTTATATGGATAATAGTGCTGATTGAAGATTATATACTATTTTTCACACTGGACCTTACTCAATAATATTTTCGTAAAAGTAAAACTTGTACGAAGCAGAATTTCCAACGGACAATGAAATCCACCAGGAATTTATATTGAAATATCAAAAAGAAATTCCCCTTTAAACACCGGATGTTTAATCCTAAATTGCACACATAACCTTTCAAACGTTGGAGTATGGATATATTCAATTTTATTAATGATATGAAAGAATATTATTCGGCCCATGAGATGCAGTTATAATTATATTTTTTGCATGAGTCTCCTACCCCAAGATTAATGATGTAAAAGTGCATAAACCTAAAAGATGCTAATAAATCTCAGTTTTAAAATCAAAAGTATAGACCTCTAATATCAATTGATACAAGTTCTGTCTCCAATTGGTATTAGACTAATGAAACTTCAAAACTACTAATTGTTTCTCTGCCAACCGAATCATAAATGATATTCGCTTTTCTCGCACTTGTCAGATCATAGCAGTTTCTCCCATCAAGGACGATTGGCGTTTTCATAAGCTTAGTGTATTTTGACAAATCGAAACTTTTTACTTCATCCCATTCTGTAAAGATAAAACATACGTCAGCATCCATAATGGTACCTTCAATGGTGTTACAATAAGTAATTTCATCAGGGTACTTTTTCTTGAAATTCTCTACGCCAACAGGGTCCCACGCTTTAACATTCGCTCCATCTTCAATCATTATGGGAACATTCACAAGAGAAGGGGCTTCTCTTAAATCATCTGTTCCAGGCTTGAAAGTTAAACCTAGGACAGCTACATTTAAACCATTAAAACTTTCAAAATACTTTCTTGATTTCTTTATTAATTTTAGCTTTTGATTTTCATTTACATCTATCGCTGCCTTAACTGTTTTTAACTCATTATCATGGAAATTTGCCAGCCAATGTAATGCTTTTGTATCTTTTGGAAAACAAGATCCACCGTAACCAATTCCTGCATTTAAGAAACGATCCCCAATTCGTTTATCAAAACCCATTCCAAGAGTAACATCTTCTATATCTGCTCCAATAATTTCACAAAGGTTCGCTATTTCATTAATGAATGATATTTTCAGAGCAAGAAAATCATTGGATGCATACTTAATCATCTCAGCACTTTTCCTATTCGTAACTACAACTGGTGCATTAAAATCTTTATATACCTCTTTTAAAACTTCACCTGCATATGATTCTTCGACACCTAAAACAATTCTTGAAGCATACAGTGTATCCCTTACTGCTGTTCCTTGTGACAAAAACTCAGGATTAGAGGCAACATATACATTTACATCATGTACCAATCTAGATTTAATCAAATCTTCAATCTTATCATTTGTACCTATTGGTACCGTTGATTTAACAACAACGACACAATCATTCTCTATACTTTCAGCAATTTGCTGAGCTACTCTATAAACAAAACTTAAATTTGCCGAACCATCCTGTTTTTCGGGTGTTCCAACACCTATAAAAATAACATTTGCATCTTTATAAGCTTCTTTATAATCTGTTGTAAAATTCAATCGCTCCATATTATTAACCAATAATTCTTCCAGGCCTGGTTCATAAATAGGGGAAATCCCCTCTCTCATTAAGTCTACTTTTTTATCATCTATATCTACACAAGTTACAGGATGCATTTTTTCTGCCAGACAAACCCCGGTTACTAAGCCAACATACCCAGTTCCAGCTACTGCAATTTTCATTTTTTGTCCCACCTTCACCTAAATTTATTAATTCTTTTGCTTATTAATATCCCATGTACTTGGAAGCATAATAATCACAATATTATTTATATAAATTTACTTTCGTCCTAGTATCAGCGCAGCTTGCTTTAAAATATCGTTCTCCATTTATTACTATCTCAGTACCTTACCAGGCATTACTAGTTCTCTTTCTTCTGGTGTTCGGTTATCAGCTTCTTTGAAATAACCGGAGGTTTTTATTGAAAGAACTACTTATCCAGAGAGGATGGTGTCAATTCATACTCACGAATGCTTCTTGGTTTACTTCACATACAACTGTACCATTTGGCTTTCTTCGCTCTTTTTAGTCATCGTATAATTACTAAACTAGTTTCTGTAGTCTACTTGACGTTAAATTTTCTGGCTAGATAAGTGTAGCCGTTTATTCAATATAAAATGTTGAGTAGAAGTTTTTTTTCTTAAAGTATTACAACATTCATAATTTGAAATAAAATATGTTAATTTTAACAATCTTAAACTCAGAAGCCATAAAAGGAGGGAAAGAACCAAAGTTCTATCCCTACGCTTAATAAAATAACTAATCAAATGTATAAAGAATTCTTAATATTGCCAAATCCTATTGTAACCTACCTCTCACATTCTATTAAAATTTTATGCTTAAAATTCATTCCATGTAGTTAAAAGCATGACATATTGTTCACTACCTGCCGAAAAGAAGCATGAAGTTATCTTCTATAAGTCAATTTTTTAATAAGAGATGAGACTAAGGATTTGTTTATAAAAAAGAAATAAGTAAGGCCAATTATAATTAATGTAAATTGTAATGCAATATTACCAAGATAAAAAACAATTAGACTTACGATTAAAAGTAAACTTGAAATCATTAACAATCCAAATTCTACTTTAATTGAAAAGAATTTTTTTGACCTAATAACTCTTATAATTAATAAAACAAAATAGCTTAAAACAAATGCTATAGATACACCTAAGATACTATATTTAGGTACCAGTAAATAAGTAAAAAACACATTTGTGGCCATTGCAATAAATGTAGATACCATAATACCTTTAGTCTGTTTTGCACTTTCAAATCCTGAACCATAAAAAGTTGACATTATATTGAATAAAGCTCCTATCAATAATATTGGTATATAAAGATATGATTCTTCAAAAGATTCCCCCAACAAAAAAGGAGATACGATATTTATAAACGGAATTAAAACAATTATTATTGGTAAAATAAATTTTAACATCCCATTATAAATACTACTGTAATATCTATCTCTATCAGCTTTATCATATTCAACAAATGAGTTTTCCTGCCATGCTAAATTAAATACTGAATAAAGGGTTGTTATTAATCCAGGAAATTTATTTGCTACTGCATAAATCCCTACTGAATCTGGACCATGTGTGCTGTTTAAAAAAATCCTCCCAAATCCCATTAACACCCACCAACAAATTGCATCTGGAATTAAAGGTATAGAATACTTTAACATTTCAAATAATTTTATTTTGTTAATTGAATGGAAAGAAATATATTTCTTAATATCAGTTTTTATTATTATCATTAAAATGATAATAATAAAACTTATAATAGGAGAGAGCAATAAAGCTATACTTTTCAGCCCTAACCCCACTATAAATAATATATTAGCAGATAACTGAACAGCAGTTCCAATAGTACCAGATATTGTGAAGATTACGTTTTCCCTTAAGCCTCTTAATAGTTGTTGTAAAATCTGAACTAAACTATTTAATAGAACATAAATAAGAACATATATACCATATTCATAACCAGTGATTAACCAAAATATAGTATATAAAAAAACAAAAATAATCATACCTAACATATGGATAAAAAAGCTGTTACTTACAATTTCCTTTTTTTTCAATACATTCTCAGTTTCAAACAAAAACCTTACTCCAGCAAATGAGATTTGTAATGTAAATAAGGGTATTAAAATAGATGTGTAGGTAAAAATTAAATCAACTTCCCCATAGTCCTTAGGTGATAAATAAGTTGTATAAACTGGTAACAAAAAAAAACCTAATAATCTAGATGATAAATTACCAATAAAATACAAAAAAGTATTGAATGCCAGTCTTTTATTTCGATTCAATTTTACCATTTCCTTAACTTTTATAAATAACTTAAAAAATAATTCCACATATTATAAATCTAAAATCTTTTAAAAGTTTAAATCATAATTATTAAATAATAACAATATTAGTAAATTCCCCATAGTTTAAAGTATATATTACACCTCAATTTACAAATTTATAAGTCATCTTTCTTATTTTTCGAGACCTTATACATCTTCCACTGTTTGATAGCTATAGTTTTACTACAAGGTCCATCCATAATATTTAGACTCTGATTATTATTTATAAGTTCAGTACAAAAATCTATTAGCCTTGATGATGCATTCTCTGCATTCCAAACATTCACTATAGTGTTATGGGCTTCTTCCCCTATTCGTTTAGTTTCGTCTTGATTTTTTAACAGGCGATCTAAAATTTTTGTAATCCCCTTGATATCTCCACTTTTATAAATAATTCCATTTTTCCCGTGTTCAATCATAAAAGGCGTTGCCCCTGCCGCATGGCTCGCGATAACAGTGCACCCACTGTTCATTGCTTCATTTAGGACTGCTCCCCAACCTTCATTATAATCACTAGTAAACAAAAAAATATTCGATATTTCCATATATCCCCTTACTTCTTCAGGGGACATAGCTGATAAAACCGTTACATTTGATTCCAATTTATTTATTTTTATCAAGCTCTCCAATTTTGCCTTCATTGGCCCTGTACCAATCAAACTAAGATGATAATTTTTTACTGATAATTGTGCTACTGCTTTTATTGCATCTTCAGGATGTTTCCAATCTATATATCGTCCAACCCACAAAATTCTTATGACATCGTGTTGCTTTTTTGCCATTAAATCTTTCACATTATATTGTATAGTTTTAGGGAAATATCCCCATTTTAACATCTTATTCTTGTATAATCCGTATAAAGAAAAATCGAACGCGGTATATGCACTGGCACATAACAAATATTCATTAGGATTAAAATTAGCTTTGTATAGTTCATGCATTACCTTTTTTCGTTTACTCGAAAAAAACTGCAATAGGGATTTTTTCAATAATCGTTCACTATATCGAAACGTTATCTTGCAATTTTTATTTCTTTCCGCAATATAAAAAAGTGGCTTTTTGCATGCACCAATAATTACTACATCCGCCATGTTTGCCAATTTACGCGAATATTCTTTTTTTATAGTTGATCTACTTACATCTATGAGATACTTTCTGTTAAAATCTTGATGCCACCCCATATTTAAACGTTCTTCTTCAATAGGTTCTGTCTGAATAAAGTAATAATTTCCTTCTCCCAAAATGTTATATAAAGCATCCGACATTGGAAGTTGATGATGATTCATATAGTTTGATATAAATATTATTCGCATATAAAATTATCATCCTTTATCATTTATTACTAAATTCAATGATTGATATATATCAAATAGGTCTTTTAAATTTTTTTCTCGGTTGTGCGTTATATGTGCATGTTTTCTACTAAATCTTGATAACTCTTTTGCCATTTCATCATCTTTAAAAATTTCGCAGATATAATATGCTAACATATAAGGTTCGTCAAACGGATATACCAATCCCTCTACATTATGCTGCAGCATAGTTTTAACACCACCAACATCTGAAGTTACAGTAGGAACACCTAGCAGCATAGCTTCACCCACCGAATTTGGAGAGTTTTCTATAGATGACGCAGAAACAAATACATTGGCATTCAAATACTGCTGACACATCTCCTCTTCACTTAATGTTCCTAGAAAAGTAATGTTGTCTGTCAGTTCATATTCTTTTATCAATTTTCTAATATAAAAATCGTAGGTTGAAAAACGAAACTTTTCCTTTTTATTATTTGTTAACCGGTCTTTCCCTGTCACATAAATATGAACATCCGGATAGAACTTCTTAACTTGTTGGGCAGACTTCAAAATCATATGAAGACCTTTAATCGGATATTGACTCTGACTTACAAAAATTGAATGTTTTCGACACTTTTCTAATTCCCATTTATGCAAATAAAAAGAATTACGTAAAGATTCATTACAAAAATGATAATTAGCTGTTGGATTAATTAAATAAGTACATGCTCGATCCCAGTCGGTACGTCCAATGATATGTTTGATTTTCTTCAACGCAATAACTTCAAATTTTCCACGCTCAACGAAATGCATTTGCTCAACTTTGAGATTTTTCCTCTGTAACAACTCTTTAAACGTATACTTTCTGTAAATCTTCTCTGGAATATTGGCAAAATAGTGGTCAGCATAAACCGAGACAAGTCCCTGAATCGATATTACTGTTTTATCAAGTAGTTTATTTTTTTCGCTGGCAGTCACCGCATGAAATGTATGTGTATATTCGGTTCCCCAAATATGGACTACATCAGGACGAAATGATCTATAAATTTCAGAAAATTGTTCTTCTAATTCATATGAATATTGTGCAGAAAATTTGTCACAGGGTATTCCATAATAATGATAGTTCCCGACCTTTCCTGATTGCATTTTTTTTCCTGCATCTATGGGGAAAGCAATGCATAATTCCATATTTTCTTCTTTCACTATATCTTCACTCAATCCTACCAGCCATCCACCACCATAACTGATTGGCATATTCATAGCTTGACTAATAGTAGGAATAGCTACATTTGTTATCCACAGTATTCTCATATCTTCACTTCTTTACTTAAAGTCAGTTGTTATATTATTTTACATAGAAAATTACTTATTTTAATTACATCTCTTAATAAATTTCGCCGGATTTCCCGCCCATATTTCCCCATCGGGTATAGATTTTGTCACAACACTACCGGCTCCTACTATACTTTTTTCTCCGATAGTTACACCTTTTAGTATAATAGAGTGAGCTCCAATAAATGCACCTTTTTTAATAAGAATAGGCTTGACAGCTCCTATATCCTGTACATTATTTACTCTTGATTCATAACCTAAAGCATGGAAATCCGTATCATAGATCTTCACGTTACCACCTATTTTGACATTATCTTCAACTGTTACACTCTTTCTGCAAACAATCGCACAATTGGACATACCAACATTATTACCTAAATTAATTTTTGCATCACCATAAGCAGCTAACATTGTAAAGGTCATTCCACCGATAGGATTTGATGATTCTGATGAATTAATCCTTACATCCGTTCCCATCTGTATAGTTCCATTTCCATGAATTTTAGTGATCCCGTTTATACGTGGAAAAGCAACATAACTAACTTTTTTTCGTTTAAATATAATACGATTCCACATCATACAGTAGATATTTATTAAATAAATAAGTATATTTTTCATATGCCCCGTTCCCTTGTCTCAAATATTCACACAGATCTTGAGTCTAAAAATAATAAAAAAGATAAATTCAGCAATTACTAGTTTAATTACAGGAAAAGAACACTAAGTTATAATTAAAATTGAATAGAATCCAGTATGCTACCAAATTAAACACATTCATATATTTCTATTCGAAATTCCTACTTTTTATTAATAGTCCTGTTGTTATTCCATTAGTAAAACAATATGCAAAAAAGCTTAAAGGTCGCCCTTCCATTACAGGTTCAAATATAAATGATAAAAAAAATAAAAATTGAATTGAAAAAAGCAAGCACTTAATGTTACTAGTAAACCTATCACTTCTCAATAGTTTAAATAATATTTTAATAGTCGAAATCATATAAATAATCAATATAAAGAAGGGAATTACACCAGCTACTCTATAAACATCTAAGAAAAAATTATGTGCTAAAAAAATGGTAGTTGGCATATTTCCAAATATAAACGACGGCATATTTACAATGACATCATACCATTGATCCCATCGTCCGTCATTTTCAAATGTAAGTTGGCTATTATCTTCTATCCTATTAAATAAATTTGTGGATTCATACCATGACAAAACTGATGAATAATTAGCTACTACCAAAACTAAGATTAAAAGTAAATATGTAACGTAAGTCATTGTTCTTCTTCGTCGGACCTTAGGTGGCAAACGATTGACAATAATGTCAAAAATGAAAACAACTATCATTACTAGTGCAGCTAAAACAAGATTAGTTCTTGATGAAGTTTCAATAGATATAAAACAAACAAAAAGTACAGCTAACACCATTCCAACTTTTAACAATTTTTTCTTTTCATAAAATATAGCATAATATATCAAGGCAACTACAATAACAAATGAGCTGTTAAAATTCGTAGGATGAAGGGCTTCATGCGACCAAAAATCATAAACAAACCGTTGAAGTTTAATTTCTTCACTTAGATTCATAAAACCAAAAACATAACTCAGTATTCCATGTAATATAAACCCAAGAGTTAATATCAAAATAGCTATAGAGCCTTTAGTCTCTGCTTTTACAATATTAATATCACTGCTATTTGGTTTTATAAGATATATTCCAGCAAGATAAGCACCCATGGGAGACAATGCGTAATAACTTATACTGCGAAGCACTGACCCTCCATAAATCATAAAAAAGGTGGAATACGATAATAGGAAAATCGCAAGTGTAATAAATTGCCAATATAATTTGATATTTTTTGAACGTTGGCCCATCGCAATAAGTGTTACAAAGAATAGCATCACGGACCAATAATGGCTAACTTTAAATACTTCAAATGAAGTTAGAAATAAGAAAATTAATATTAATTTATCATTTACAGTAAATTTATTAGGTGTCATTTGAAGTTTCCTTTATTCTCCATTAGAGTGGTAAAATCTTGTTTTAGCAAATTCAATAATTGAATAACTATTTCTTTAGATGGATAAGGAAGGTATTTTTTCTTAGTGATAGAACCGATTCCCAACTTGCTCCTTAAGCGCATAACACGCTTTAGTCTAAGACTAAACCCTTTTGTTAATAAGATCTCATGTTTCTTGGGAGCACCATAGAGCCACTTGCTTACTAGGTGAATGAGATGAATTTTTATGTTGGTTCTTGTTTTCCAGTTCGCGATTTGATACGACAAGTTGAAGAGATTGATAATGGCTGCTTCTTGGGATTCTAATACTTCACACATTTTCTAAACGGATTATTGATTCTTGTGTTCCTCGATAAATTCGGTGAGTTATGTCTAGGTTACTTTTTCGCGAATTTGGCGATAGCCTTTTTTAATATTTCAACTTTCTTATTTAACCAAAGGTTTTCCTTCTGTATGGCGGCCTATTCCTTTAATATAATGGACTCTACCCCTAAATCAATAGGGGTGAATTCTTAACCCACTTATAAATCGTTAAATCAGATACGCCATATTCGTAACTTATCTCTCATACTGAATTACCCGAGTAAAGATCTACAGGGGGTATTCTTAAACTCATTATTATATTTCTCATCTATATTCTTACGTTCCACGCCGAACACATCCTCTCAAAATCATTGTAAGGATTTAACTAAAATGTGTCCATGCAACTATACTAACTCCACCCAGATAATTAAGTGAAAATAAATTTACTATAACTTTATTATTCTTCTAAACTGATACCATAACGCCATAGGTATACTTTTCAAAGGCGTAACCAAGATAATAAAACTGAACCTAAAAATAGGATTAAAATTAGATTTTTTACTAAAAATCAGTTTCAAATTTGCTTTTTTTCTATTTCTGATACCTGTTGTTCCTTCGTCGAATAGATATGTCAAGTCTCGATAAGTCTCAATTACACAGCCTTTTCTTACAGCCCTGATAGTCCATTCATAATCTGAAGCATAATGAGGAAGTAAAACTGGATGGAATCCTCCTACAAAATTCAGTGTACCAACTTTCATAAAAAGGCTCCTGGTGGAAACACAGTTTGCATTTTGTACACCACTATACACCGGCTTACCACTGCATTTTGCAAAATCCCACGCAATGGGTGCATCCATAATTTCACCGGTATTTTTACTGATACCGAATCCACTTACTAATACATTATCTCTTCCTCTCAGTTTTGCCAATGCCAAATTAATATAATTAGAATCTATGTCAACATCATCATTTGAAATCATTACATAATCATCAGTATCCGCATTTTTGCAAATCCATTTATATGCCTCATGTAAAGCGCCGCCCCACCACAGGTTACCATTCCCCTGAATAATTGTAGTATCCGGCAAGTATTTCATTACCATCTTTGAAGTTCCGTCCGTTGAACCGTCATCAACTAAAACTAGATGAACACTCGGATAAGTCTGCTGCAATAAATTAACTACAAATTTTTCTGTAATTGAATATCTATTGTGCACTGCTGTTATGACATGTACTTTACCACTCATAATTTTTCACTTCACTTCTATACTTCTTTTTGAAATATCTTTATAAGAAAAAGCTTTCATGCCCTGTTCTACTGCTACTTTCTTCATTTTTGAATATTTTTCCTTATCACCAATAATACTCTCTAAAACCAACTTGATTTCATCTACAGAATCTTCCTTTAGAAATTCAACATTACCGTTTAAATCAATATGTGTAGTTCCATCCCAATACTTACACACCATCGGAATTCCTTGAGCTGCTACTTGCTCCCAAAATACAGAATGACGACCAGGAAAAACAACCAAATCCGCAGCAGCAAAATATTTATATGAATCCTGTGAATCAATCCAACCAATATATTGAATCTTATTTTCTAAACAGACATTCTTTACCTGATCCCTAAGCTCGGGAGTAACAGATCCAAATACAATTAATTTTACTCTAACATCTACAATTCTTGCGACAGCCTCCATCAACAACAAAGTCTGTGTTTTAAAGGCATCAATCTTTCCACCTGTGATAATCAGAAAGTCTTCTTCATCTACTCTAAATTTATTACGAATTTGTTTTTTTACCTCAGGTTGTTTAGCTTCAAGTACTTTCTCATCGTCTGCCCCCATTACTAACAGCTCAACTTTCTCCTTCGGCAAACCATACACATCAATTAAAAAATCTACCCTTGCAGGCATTACCCCATAAAATTTTGTAGTGAAAGGCTCAATGATATGTGCAGAACGTTTCCATAGTATTTTATGAAGGAAATTCTTTGACAAGAAATTTGTTGCACTATTTGAAAAATCAGCATGATTGTCAACATAAACTTTAATGTTGGAATGCTTTTTCAAATAACGTACAATCAAGTCCATGTCCATAAACTGGCATCCATGAATAAATAAGATATCTGGATTTGCAGCTTCTAACGCTGAATACGTTCCAATATACCGCTTCAACTTCTTGTGAATTTTCTCTGGCCGCTTATAATCAAGTCTCGTAACCTTAATATCGTATTCATTTAGATAAGTACTTCCTCTTTCTAGGAATGTACCTTTTCCATTTTTATCAAAGGTAACTAACGAAGCAATCACTTCTACTTCATAGCCTAATTCTTTATGAAATTTTGGTAACATATTTTCCTGATATGAATAGTTATCAGGAAAAAAGCACCCTAAACACATGTGAACGATTTTCATTTTAAACTCCTAATAAATTGTTCTATTGAAGTGAAATCATTAGAAAAATTTTCAATTTTTGCATCATCCCAACTCCACCATTGAGACTCTAAAAGTCTTCCTATACTTTCATCATCAAAACGCTTTTTAATCATCCTTGCAGGGTTTCCAGCCCAAATCTCAAAAGGCCCTATATCTTTGGTAACTACTGATCCCATGCCTATTACAGCACCATCAGCAATATTCACCCCTGCTTTTACTAGTACTTTATTTCCAATCCATACATCATTTCCAATAGTAGTTTTTTGAAATATTTCAAACTCATGTCTAGCAAAATTCTTTTTCATTATATTTTCCCATTTATGAAAAACAGGAGATGTAGAAACCCACTCAATAGGATGTGATGTCCCGCCAATATAACAATCAGGTGCTATAGATGTAAAATTGCCTATTGTTGCATCAATTACAAAGCTACTATTGCCTATATAAGAATACTTTCCAAGTTTGCCTCGATAGAACTTTACACCTGAACAAACTGCAGCAGTTTTATCAATTTCAACAGCCTGTAAAATCGCAATTAAAGATATA
This sequence comes from Peribacillus sp. 05N428, assembly GCF_056397085.1. NCBI lineage: Bacteria > Bacillati > Bacillota > Bacilli > Caryophanales > Bacillaceae > Peribacillus > Peribacillus sp. 05N428. The sequence continues at coordinate 44,612 of NZ_JBFTMS010000017.1, forward strand.
TTATTGAACAATCGTGATGGTAATGAACTTATATTTTTCAGTAATACCAGTAATCTTCTCACTTCAAGTCTCCCTGCTCCTTCATAGGTTTCCCGAATTTTTCGCATTCATACATCTTTGCATCTACTAAAAAACGATACCAATAAGCCTGTAGGAAATGGAAAATTTTGCCTTCCGGACCATCAAGGAATCCTAGCTTAATGTAATATCTATAAATGAAGTATATGTGTGCCCTAAAGAACTTCGGAAATTTATAATACCCCTTGTTCTTAATCTTGCGCTTCATCTTAGCCTGTTTGCTAGACTCACCATTCTCTATAAGTTTTGCCTCCTTCAAAGCACTCTCAACTGTCATCTGGTAATCTAGCACTTCAAGATTGCTATACCAGTTATGTTTATTGGTCCACCATTGTAAATCCTTTGTATTGTAATCGATAAAATCATGCTTAAATTCAACAGTTTGCCCTTCGGTTAAGATTAAATGTTCATCCATGATTTTCTGTTCACATACAGCTTTTCCAGTGCGGAACATGCGAAGTAGCATTTCTGGATATCGACCTCCATACTTAATCCAACGCCCCATGAAGTAAACTCGTCTACGAAGGATGACACCATTGACGCCTGAATTTACTTTTGGTAGTTCAGTAACAATCTCCTGAACCAAATCCTCCATCAGTTCTTCATCTGCATCCATTCTCATGGACCACTTTGTGGTAATATTGGTGTGCTTTAATCCCCAATTAAACTGTGTTGCATGATTAACCCAATTATTTTGATAGAAGTCTAGTCTACTACCTATTGCCAAAAGTTCTCTATTCAATTCACTGCAGAGTCTTTCAGTACCATCTGTACTATAACTATCTATGATTACAAACCGCTTGGCTATTCCACGAAACGACTCTATACATTTTCTTAAATTCATTTCTTCATTCTTAGTAAGAATGACAACTGTTAAATCTAGCATATCATTATCTCCTATTTATCAGCTATTACTAGCGAATTTCTATCTATGACCCGTTGACTTATAAATAGTGTTAGGGCTAAACCCTCCAGTGTCACCAAAACATCATTTCAGTAATAAATCGTATATTTTTATGCTAAGTATATTCCAACAAATACCTCAGAGAACTATCAGAAATGAATACTATAAAACAAGTGTATGGTTTCGATGGTTTCGTCTAATATAAAGCATATTCTTGAAACTTTAAAAATTTACTTAAACCAATATTTCAAATTTATAATAGACTAGAATAATATGATTATAAATAGACTAGTCTTTTCAAAACAATTCCTATCTAAAAATCAATGAAATTATTTAAACAGAACGTATAACTAGAGCTTTTTAATAACTCTCGCTGGATTTCCAGCAATTACACAGTTCTCTTCAAACTTTCCACTTACAACTGCTCCAGCACCAACTACACAACCATCACCAAGTATAGTTCCCTTCAAGATCAATGCATTACATCCAATAAAACAGTTCTTTCCAATTACAATCGGTATAGTGCCAATTTTTTCTTTTATATCAGCATTTCTGGCTTCAATCTCAAGAGGGTGAAAATCATTATCCAGAATCTTAGCATTTCCACCAATATTGGTGTTCTCTCCTATAATGATAGATTTCCTCGCATAAATCGTTGCACCAGAAACACCAACGTTATTTCCAATATTAATTTCTGCCTCTGGCGTTCTTGTGACAATGATCGTACGCTGATACAATCCTACTAGATTAGATAAGAACGAGGAATTAATGGTTACATTATCACCGATAGTGAGCTTTGCCCCAGATTTATTGAAAATAACTGGTACACCTTTTAACAATAAATTCTTTCCATATTCAACCTTTGTTGCTTTCATTAATAACTTAAACCAGTTACTATTCATATTTTAACCTCACTCTAACAAGACGAAATCTCATCAATATACTTCTTTATAGAAACATTCTTGGTTAGGTTTTTAACCAAATAGCCTCTTCCACGCTCACCCATTTCAATAGGTGTATTAGTTCCTTTCTCGTTCAGAAATCTTTCAATCATGGCTTCGACCTCTTCGTAATTGCCCGGTTCAGTCACATATCCGCACTTTGTTTCATCAATAATCAAGCGTGCTTCGGAACCTTCCTCCAGTACTCCTAGGATTGGTTTTCCTGCTGCAATAATTCCATAGAGCTTACTCGGAACGGATACACCCTTGATTCCTTTGGCATTAATACACCAGTGGACATCACCGGCATTCAGGCTGTAGACCAAATCTGATTTATCTTGATAAGGGATGAAAGTTACATTTTTGAGATCGTATTTGTCCTTATAAAGAACAAGATTATCTCGGATAGAACCCTCTCCTACAAATGCGAAAGCCACATCGTTCCTTTCTTTAAACTTTTTAATGACATGAATCAAGTTTTCAAGGTCATAATAAAGGCCAATGTTACCGGAATACATAATGATGAACTTGTTTTCCAATCCATATTTTTTTTTGAAAGCTAGCACTTTTTCATTATCTGCCAGCAGAGGATAGATCTCCTTCTCATCAATCCAGTTATTAATGAACACATGATTGGGTACCATTTTACCTTTAAATCTGCCTTGCAGAGTTTCAATCATATCACGACCGACAACAATTACCTTGTCAGCACGTTTACAACTAAATTTATCTAACCAGATCATAGCATTCAAAATTAGCTTATTCTTGCTATATCCAACTGCCAAGGTCTGCTCCGGATTAAAGTCCTGAACATTATAGATGTATTTTGCGTGCTTCATCCATTTCCCCCAGACACCAATCAGACCTCCTAGGATAGGTGGTTGAGAAATAGAATACACATAATCCATCTTACCAACCTTAAATGTGGCAAATATAGCTCCAAAGAAGTATGTGAGGATATTTTTAATTCTGCTGATTTTTTTCATCTTGGAGAATTCAGGTACACGGATTCGAATAATCTTTACGCCGTTGATTTCTTCCTTATAAAACATCTTTGTCTTATAATCGGCAGCAACCTTTCCGGTATAGGAAGGAACAACACAAATTATTGTTATATCAAATGCATGAAGCATTCCTTCAGCAAGTTCTTTTAGAATCTGACCTGTGGAAGCGACATCTGGACTATAGTAATGCGCATATATTAAAAGCTTTTTCTTTTCAGTTTTCATCTTTTCAACCATGTAGTATATCTTCCCTATCTGTTAAGGCTACACTCAAATACAACGTTGCAAAGACAGCAGCCTCTATATATTTCTCATTGAGTTAATCTCTCATATAAAGGTCACGTGTGTAGACCTTATCCAGGAGACTGCTGGTTGATCGTTGTATCTATTACTCTCATCAAATTAAATAACAGGCATTTTGCTATTAGTGTTCTTTGTAAGATTCCTATGAAAATTCCATTATCATTATAGTTCTCATAATTTTATCAGGTCATTTAGAAAAAGAGCAATGTAGAAAGTTCTTCATAATTACTCTTTATCTATCTATCTTAATCAAACATTTTCTTAACTTTATCTTCTTTTTCAACTTTCCTCATATCGGCTTTAACCATGATACGAACTAGTTCATCGAATGGTGTTTTTGTCGGATTCCAGCCTAATAATGTTCTTGACTTTGTTGGATCTCCTAACAATTGTTCTACTTCTGCAGGTCGGAAGAATTTAGGGTCGACTTCAACAATTACTTCTCCAGTTGCTTTGTTAACAGCTTTCTCTTCTACACCTTGACCAATCCATTCAATTTCAACACCAAGGTGTTGAAATGATAACTCTACAAATTCGCGTACTGAGTGCATTTCGCCAGTTGCGATAACAAAGTCTTCTGGTTTATCGTGTTGAAGAATCAGCCACATACACTCCACATAGTCTTTTGCGTAACCCCAATCACGTAATGAATCTAAATTACCTAAAGTTAGCTTCTCTTGTTTGCCTTGAGCTATACGAGCAGCAGCTAATGTAATTTTACGAGTTACAAAAGTTTCACCGCGTCGTTCTGATTCATGATTGAAAAGAATTCCGTTTACCGCAAACATGTTGTATGATTCACGATAGTTTTTTGTAATCCAAAACCCATAAATTTTTGCAACACCATACGGTGAACGTGGATAAAATGGTGTCGTTTCTTTTTGTGGAACTTCTTGCACTTTTCCAAATAGTTCAGAGGTTGATGCTTGATATATACGAGTTTTCTCTGTTAAACCCAAGATCCGTACTGCTTCTAGAATATTAAGTGTACCTTTTCCATCTACATCTAAAGTATATCCAGGCATATCAAAAGATACCCGAACATGGGATTGTGCTGCTAGATTGTAAATCTCATCAGGTTGGATTTCACTAATTAAACGGATTACATTAGATGTATCAGTAATATCTCCATAGTGTAAATGGAAATTTTCATTATTTCGTAGTGCTTCTGCTTCGTCAATAGTAAAAATATCCTCTAATCTCTCTTGATTATAGGAAGAACTACGACGAATAATACCATGTACTTCATAACCCTTTTCCAATAAAAACTCCGCTAAGTATGATCCATCTTGTCCTGTTACACCGGTTATTAATGCTATTTTCATTGTCCTTGTGCCCTCCAAAATTATGTTAGTTTTTATTAATCAATTTTCTAAAAACCATTGATAGGCTTTTGCTAAGCCTTCATCCATAGAAGTTGTTGCTTTCCATCCTAGTGAATTAAGTTTTGTAACATCCACTAACTTTCTAGGTGTGCCATCTGGTTTCGTTTTATCAAATTTAATTTCACCGGTATATCCAACAACTGCTTTAATTTTCTCGGCTAACTCTTTAATAGAAAGATCATGACCTACTCCTATATTGACCATTTCATTGCTAGAGTAATTATTCATTAAATACACACAAGCATCAGCCAAGTCTTCCGAATATAAAAATTCTCGAAGCGGAGTTCCTGTACCCCAAACTTCCACAAAGGGTAGATTACTTTCCTTCGCTTCATGAAACTTACGAATAAGCGCAGGGAGAACATGGGAAGTTTGTAAATCAAAATTATCTTCTGGACCATATAAATTTGTTGGCATTACTGAAATATATTTTGTACCGTATTGGCGATTATATGATTGGCACATTTTAATTCCTGCAATTTTTGCAATTGCATATGGCTCATTAGTTGGTTCTAATTCACCTGTTAATAAATATTCTTCTTTTAATGGCTGTGGTGCCATTTTGGGATAAATACAGGTGCTTCCTAAAAATAAAAGTTTCGTAGCTCCATAACGATAAGAAGCGTCGATGACATTGGTTTGAATTAATAAATTATCGCGAATGAAATCCGCCGGAAATTCATTGTTAGCAACAATTCCGCCAACCTTAGCCGCAGCTAAGAAAATGTATTCTGGTCTTTCTTCCGCAAAAAATTTATCCACCTGATTTTTTTCACGAAGATCTAGTTCTTTGGATGTTCTCAATACTAAATTTTCATAACCCTCTTTTTGAAGGTTTCTTAATATAGCTGAACCTACTAAACCGCGGTGTCCCGCGACATAAATTTTCGAATTTTTATTCATCTGTCATTTCCTTTCTATTAATAGGCATCCTTTGAACCTATTATCATTATCACTGTTTTAATAATAATTTTAAAATCAAACCAAAATGTTCTATCTTCTATATACTTAAGATCCAACATTACCATTTGGTCAAAGTTCAAATTGCTTCTTCCACTGACCTGCCATAGCCCTGTACATCCTGGTATTACTAGTAACCTCTGTCTATCATAAGAAGAATATTCTACCACTTCACGAGGCAATGGTGGCCGCGGCCCAACTAAACTCATGTCTCCTTTTAGCACATTCCAAAGTTGGGGTAGTTCATCAATACTCGTTTTCCGAATAAACTTCCCTATTTTCGTAATCCTTGGATCTTCCTTCATTTTAAACATAGCCCCAGATACTTCATTCAATGCAAGTAAGTCTTTTAACCGCTCTTCTGCGTCGGAGACCATTGATCTAAATTTATACATTTGAAATTCTGTTTCATCTTTTCCTACTCGAACTTGTTTAAAAAAAATAGGTCCTTTCGGGTCTTCGATTTTGATTAAGATAGCTATAAGCAAAATAATGGGTGATAAAATCATAAGTCCTATAAGTGATCCAATAATATCTATTGATCTTTTCATTCTTAAGTAGCTCAAATTAGCATTTACTTGTTCAGCCGTTAATAAGTGGTCAGATGATGATACCACTCTCTGCTCAACTGCTACAGCTTTCAAATTGGCTCCTCCTATACTCTTATTTTTTCTTACATCTTCTGTTTTTCTAGTAGGTTCTCTATAAACTCTAAAATATTATCTTTAAGGGTTATATCTTTCAAAGCAAACTCAATCGTCGTTTGGATGAATCCTAATTTCTCTCCAACGTCAAAACGTTTTCCTTCAAAATCATAAGCAAATACTCGTTGAATTTCGTTTAATTTTTCAATGGCATCTGTCAGTTGAATTTCTCCGCCTGCCCCTAGTTCTTGTTTTTCCAAGAACATAAATATTTCAGGCGTAAAGATATATCGCCCCATGATGGCCAAATTGGATGGAGCTGTTCCTTTTGCTGGTTTTTCTACAAAGTTATTTACTTCATAGCGTCGACCGTTTTGGTTACTTGGATCGACAATTCCATAACGATGAGTTTCTTCTTTAGGTACTGTTTGTATGCCAATGACAGAAGATAAGGTTTTATCATATTCATTCATTAATTGTTTTAAGCAGGGTGTTTCCGATTGGACGATATCATCACCTAATAAAACGGCAAATGGTTCATTTCCAATAAATTTTCTTGCACACCAAACTGCGTGGCCTAAACCTTTTGGTTCCTTTTGTCTTATGTAATGAATGTCCACTTTAGAAGGAGCTTGAACCTTTTCTAGTAATTCGAATTTGTTTTTTTCCATTAAATTATTTTCCAGTTCAAATGCATTATCGAAATGATCTTCAATTGCCCGCTTACCTTTTCCGGTAACAATAATAATATCCTCGATTCCGGATGCTACAGCCTCTTCAATAATATATTGAATCGTCGGTTTATCTACTATAGGAAGCATTTCCTTTGGCATGGCTTTTGTAGCTGGTAAGAATCTTGTTCCTAACCCTGCTGCTGGGATTATCGCTTTACGTACTTTTTTCATTAGATATCAGCCCTTTCTAGCTCTTTTATTCAAAAAAAAAAAACGATATATAGTTTTACCTGGTCAAAAATTATATTATAATGATGAAAGCGTTTCCTAATCTTTTAATATCATTCTAAAATATACCTAAAATTTTCCTTTTGAACGGCACTGGTTTTTCAACAATAGGACTTTGTCCCTTTGAAAGCTGTTCAGCGTTTTCTTTGAAATAAAATGTACGTTCTATTCCATATTCTTTTGTTATAGTTTCATAGGCTTGTTGTAACGTGAAGCCTCTCGAACCTATATTATGGGCATCTGTTGAAATAATATGAGCTAGATTATGTTCCACTATTTTTTTTGAAAATGATTTAACATTTTTACCAAAGAGACCGATAATACTACCAGAGGTAAGTTGAGTTAAAGCACCTTCTTCGACCAATTCAAATAATAGTTTATGATTCTCTATCAATTCTTTATTTCTTTCCGGGTGTACAATAATCGGCGTTATTCCTTTTAGCAGTAGCTCATAAATCACTTCTTGGGTGTATGTAGGGACACTTCCCGACGGAAGCTCTAGTAGCAAATACCTACCGTTATCATCTAGCGTTAGGATTTCTTCCTTTTCAAGCGAAATAAATATGTCTCGGTGTATTCTTACTTCTTGACCGGGATGAATAATAAGAGGAATATTGGCTTGTTGTAAACTCTCATTTAATCTCACTGCACGGTTAATGATATCATTCTTAACATTTACATATTTCTCATTTAAGTGGTGAGGAGTGGCATATAAATGGCTGATTCCTGCTTCTACCGCTTTTCTTGCCATGTTCATGCTTTCCTTCATGTCAGCGGATCCATCATCAACTCCTGGTAGAATGTGACAATGTATGTCAATCAAATTTCACACACTTCCTTTTAACAAATTGGAATACCAGACTTTTTCACTAAGAAATCATATAGGAATTAATACCCTGGTTAATAGTAGCATATAAAACTGTCATTAAACAGGGTGTTATTTTGTCGAATTTCGTTTTATTTTCTTTAAGATTTATAGTAATAATAATTGCTGTTATCCGTTTCAACACCATTCAAAACGACTCCAAGCAAGGATGTGTTAGCTTTCAGTAAAAGCTCCTTTGCTTTTACTGCACTTTGTTTGTTTGTCTTGCCGCTTGCCACTACCATGATCACGCCATCACATTTATTAGCTACAATCTGGGAATCCGGTACTACCAGAACGGGCGGTGTATCAAAAATGATATAATCATAGATTTCTTTTAGTTCATCAATGACTGTTTCTATCGCTTTTGAATTTAATAACTCTGAAGGATTAGGTGGTATCGGCCCACTTGTTAAAATGTCTAAATTCGAAACATTTGAATTCAAGATAGTTTTTCTTAAGCCCATTTTCTTTGTCAATACGCTAGTAAGTCCATGTATATTACTAAGGTTAAAAGCATAATGAACCGATGGTTTCCTTAAGTCCGCATCCACAAGTAATACATTTTTCTCTTCTTGAGCAAGCACAATCGCTAGGTTGGCAGCTGTCGTTGATTTCCCATCATTTGGCTCCGATGAAGTAACCACAATGGTTTTGATTTCTTTATCAACGGAAGAGAATTGTATGTTTGTCCTAATTAATCGGTATTGTTCTGTAATAGGCGATTTAGGATTAGTCTGCGCAATTAAATTCACTTGTTTTTCATCTTTACTTCTCAAAAATCCCACTTCCTTTCTTAATGTCACTGAATGGTTCTTTATTTATGTTGCGATATTTTTTGAATGGATCCAAGTAATGGTAAGTCAAGGAGTGTCTCAATATCCTTTTCGTCTCTAATCGTATTATCCATATACTCCAGGAGAAATGCCAAGCCGACTCCAGCCATTAATCCGACGACCACCGCAATGGCGATATTCATTAATGGATTAGGTTTTACAGGAGTAGGATTTTCCTTTATTTCTGCCTTCGCAAGTATGCTAACATTGTCGACATTCATAATATCCTTGATTTCCTTTTGGAAAGTTGAAGAAACCGTGTTAGCAATCTCAACTGCCTGTGTCGGATTACTATCTTGAACCGTTAAAGAAAATACCTGCGAGTTTTCTTGGCTGTTAATCGTGATTTTCCCACTAAGTTGTTCTACACTTAGTTTTAAATCCAGCTCATCAATGACCTTCTCCAAAATGGCAGGGCTTTTTATGATTACACTGTATGTATTGATCATGTCGATATTGGATTGTATTTGATTAGAGTCCAATTGGTTCTCTGATTTTTTCTGATTAACGAGAATCTGTGTTGAAGATTCGTAAACGGGTGTTAATAAGAAATAAGAAATTGTGCCACTAATCAAAGCTGCAATCAATGTCAGTAGCATGATTAGCTTCCAACGTTTCTTTAATGTTTTAAAAATATCATTAATACTAATAGTTTCTTCCATTTCATCCTCCTGATATGTTAAAAATGACCTATTGCATTATATCATATATATTGCCTATATTTATGTATTTTCAAGGAAATTTTCATAAAACTTACAATGAATGAATACTTTTCAAATACCAAAGTAATTTTACAAAAAAGAAAGCGGTAATACAAATGAAATAATTGTCATTTTTGAAGTATTGCATTTATCACATCTAAATAACTCATTTTCCAGAATATTTTCACCTGAAATTTTATTAAACCTAAGTATACACTCATTCCCATAATTTGTTATCTCTTTTTGTTGTTTAACAATATTTTCTAGAAATAAACCTAACTAAATGCCTACCAAAACAGAAAAATCCATTTATACATATAATAATGTCAAGTATTTTAGTGCCTAGTTATCATTAAAACTGAAAGGAAAATGTGTAAACTGAAAGTGATAGTTTAAATTAGTATAATTTTCATATTAATGGTTAGGTGTGGTCAAAATGATAGGTTACCGAGTTAAGTCGCTTAGGGAAGAAAGGAAAATGTCAATTAGTGAACTCTCCGCAAAATCCGGCGTTGCCAAATCCTATATAAGCTCACTGGAAAGAAACCTTCAAACAAACCCTACTATTTTAGTTTTGGAAAAAATCGCTCGAATCCTTTGTATAAAGGTGGATGCTCTGTTGTTGAATGAACAAGCAGACAAGGTCATGGATGAAGAGTGGCTTGAAATTATGCAGGATGTTATAGGATCTGGAATATCGAAAGAGGAAATGCGCGAGTTTATTCAAGATAGAAAATTGATGTCTTTAAGGATTGAGCAAGTATGATACCGCTTTCTTTTAGCTTCTTAAGAAAACCAAAAACTATAAAAGGAGGAAAAGCGGTTATAGCCACTTTTCCTCCTTTTATTTCTATGTGTATTACTACTTTCACCTAAAATATTCCTGCATCACCTCGAACCATATGTAATGCCCTTGATCATTGGGATGGATATTATCATTCGTCAGGATATCAGCCAATCTCATATTCTTTTCCTTTAGCTTCTTCTCTATTTCTTCTTTGCTATTCATATAAGTCCATTTATTAGATTTGATGACCTGCTCGGAAGCTTTAATATAATCCAAATAATTCAACCCTAAACTATTCTCCGTTTTACCATTTACGACTGGGTTTGGTGAAAGTATTAGAATCTTTGTATTTGGCAGCTCTTTCTGTAACTTCGTCATGATGCTTTCCAAATCTTTTTTTGTCTGTTCCAAGCTTAATGATTGATAATGGTTATTTATCAGCGGATTTTCAAAAATAATCAGATCGGGATCATCTTGAATGACCGCTTCAATTTTCTTTCCTTCCAGCAAATCCTCTGTTGAATACCCTCATGTCCATGATTAATGAAACGTAATGATTCCAGATCATCACGGTCAGCGCGCAGACTCTTCTCTAAAAGCCCTGCCCAACTATTGGAAATCTTACTTGCCCCGGTTCCTGAGGTACCGTTACTTCCCAATAGGGAAACAATAACCCTTTCTTGAGTAAGCGACTTATACTGCAGGTAATCTATTAACGGCTGCTGTTTATTATTTTCCGGTTTTAAACTTTGGATCAATGCTTCCCTTTCTTCTTTTTCCTCTTCTTTCACTTTTGCTGCAGCTTCTCTAGCCTCGCCCCCTGCTGCCTGACTTATGTTTTTCCAATGCAGTAGCAAATTCCAGCGATAATGACTAATCCATATTTCCTCATCTTTACCTCCCATAATAATTGAACATTAGTGACTGACATGGAAGCCTTATAATATAGAGTAAAACTCTTATTTTTGTACTGCTACTAGAAATCTATTTCACATTTTCCGGTTATTTTTCTCTCATTAATTATAACTATCAAATTTTTTTCGATAAAGAATATTCTTCCAATTTATTCCGACAACACTCGACATTGTTATGGTACCGTCTTCGCCTTTTAAGGGTATTTTATTATCAGGAGGGATACCGGGATACCTAGCAATTACTCATATTGGATAGCTGTACCTAATTAAGTTGCTGCAAAATAGTTATTTTATGAGTAAGCCGACAGATTCAACTTGTCAGCTAAATCTTAAGGATTAAATTGTAAAGTAATTGCTTCTAATGTCTCATGTACAAAGAAAGCGCTTTCATTTATAATTATCACAAGAAAACCAAGCCGAGAGGTGTGTTCTATATGATAGGTGAGAATGAAGGGAATTTCTTTAAAGGACTTTTGTTTGGTACATCTTTGAGCATACCGTTATGGATTTCTTTTATTGGATGGATAAAATTGATCATTAATAGTTTATTTTAGAGCCCTAGGGCTCTTTTTATTTTGCTTTGGTCGAGACAAACTCTTGCAATGCCGAACAAACACTCCTTTAATTATAATAGTTTGAGTCTAATTCCGCTTTGCCCTCTTTTTTGTCCCTATGGACACCTCCCCCACTTCCCGCCTGTTTCGCAGGTGCAGTTTTATCTTCTAGATCTCTCAACTTTGATACCCATAATTTTCATTAAGATTATTTATGCTCAAAAAAACAAATGAACGCCCCAAGCAATTTCCTCTGGTTTTAGCGGATTCACCGGCAGCAATAAGGATACAGCCTTCTTTTTTATAAGTACAAAGAGATTATCACCCATTTATGGTTTTATACCTTTGCGACTTAGTTTATAATTAAATTTAATTAAGAAACTTAAATGGGGGAAGATAAATGGGAAAGAACCTTCTCAGGGGCAGTTTCAAGCTGATGAAATCAATTAATCGTTCTTTAATTTTAAATATTATTCGGGAAAAGGGCCCGATTTCCAGGGCAGATATTGCCAAGCTTACAAAGCTTACGCCTCCGACTGTAAGCAGTTTTGTAAAAGAGTTACTGGAGGCTGAGATTGTCATCGAACGAAACCTGGGTGAATCGAGCGGCGGCCGCAAGCCGACTCTATTAACGTTAAGTGAAGATATGTTTCATGTCATCGGTATGGATGTGGGATCACAGAATATCAAAACTATCCTGACTGGCATTACAGGCAAAGTTATTAAAAAATCGGTTGTTCCTCTTCCAGCACAAACTACGAACGAAGCTCTTCTATCTTTAATGATTGATTCTGTCAGCGGCATTCTAAATCATACTAAAATAGATGAGGAGAAAATAGTCGGTATAGGCGTAGGTATGCACGGAATTGTAGATGTGGAGCAGGGTAGCTCCGTTTTTGCTCCCAACTTGAACCTGCAGGACATTCCTATTAAAAGAGTGCTTGAAGAGCGGTTTAATATGATGGTAAAGGTGGAGAATGACGGCCGGGCAATGAGCCTTGGTGAACTCTGGTTCGGGAACGGCGCAGGCATTGACAGCTTTGTTTGTATAAATGTGGGGCGCGGGATCGGTGCGGGGATCATCATTAATGGTAAGCTTTATCATGGCAGCCATTTTATTAGCGGTGAAATCGGACATATGATTATCGATATCGATGGGCCACAATGTACGTGCGGCAATTACGGCTGTTTACAAACGTTTGCTTCAGGTCCGTCCATTGTCGAATGGGTAAAAAAAGAAATGCGGCTAGGCCACTCCAGTTTGCTTACTAATCTGACCAACGGCGACCTTGAAAAGGTTACGGGAGAATTAATTTATTCATCGGCTCTAGAGGGCGATACTTTATGCAAAACGGCCCTGCAGCAGGCAGGCAGATATTTGGGAGTGGGGATAACCAATGTAATCCACACTGTAAATCCCAGACGAATCATCATCGGGGGCGGTGTCTCCAATGCCGGCGATTTAATTATGGATAACATCATTCAAACCGTTAACCAGCGGGCATTGACAAATCCAGCCAAACAAACGGAAATCATCCTTTCTAAATTCGGCGATGATGCTACTGCGATGGGTGCCGTTGCTCTCATCCTGGCTGAACTATTTACTTCAAGAAACACAGAATCAGCTGCTGCTCATTGAGCGGCAGCTGCGGTTCTGACGTCTTTATATCACCTTAACCCATACTGTCTTCATGATTTCTCCTATTCCCCCCACTTTCAACACATCATTCAACCATTCATTTATATCCATAAAAAAACCTGCACTCTTATGAGCACAGGTATTCTTCATCATTATTTCTTATTATTTATTTCTCTTATTTTGCTGAGATCACACTTTGGTTCTCGATCATAAGTCAGCAATCCGTTGATTTCCTGCTCCACATCGGTTAACTGAGTGTAACAAAACCCCTGTATCACTGGACTATTGAATAGAGCATCCGTTACTTTGCGATATTCTTCCACTAGGTCTTCAGAGGATTGTACGGCTGAGTAGCCCCATCCTTCTGTTTCGTCCATTTTAAAAGCAATTCCGCCGTATTCCGTTATTAAAATCGGTTCTCCACCGTAAGAGTAGCCCTGAGCATAAATCACCCGGTTTGCAGGTGTGGTGGAAATCGCACTATCCACGTCTTTATAGGCATTACTCATTTCTTCTGCACTGCGGTAGTTATGTATGCCGCAAATATCAGAAATCGTATGCTCCCACCCGTCGTTGGAAAGAACTGGACGCGATTGGTCAATTGATTTGGTCTGCCAGTACATGGATGTTGCGTGTGCCTGTTGCTGTTTGTCATAGGCTACCCTTGAGATACCCCAGCTTTCATTAAGCGGAAGCCATACGATAATGGAAGGATGGCTATAGTCTCTCTTGACGACATCAAACCATTCAGTGGCTAAACGTCTGGCAGCTTCTTCACTGTACTCGGAAGCATTAGCCATTTCGCCCCAAACGAGAAAGCCGAGTTTGTCTGCCCAGTAAAGGAAACGAGGATCCTCAACCTTCTGATGTTTTCTTGCCCCGTTGAAGCCCATTTCCTTAGCAAGCTCGATGTCCCTTTTTAATGCTTCATCAGACGGGGCTGTAATCAATGCCTTAGGGAAGTACCCCTGATCAAGGATAAGCTTTTGGTAATAAGGCATATTGTTCAGCATGAAAATGCCGTTATCGATGGACACTTTCCTCATTCCAAAATAGGTTTCGATCTGATCCAGGATCTGCTCCCCATTTTTCAACGTCAGCGTTGCCTCAAATAAATGTGGGTGCTCAGGGGACCAGTAGTAACCCGGCCCATGGATATTGCTTCTGTCGGTGAAACGGTTACGCAGGTTGTAGCTTCGTTTATTATACGTTTCAAATAGATTTGAAGAATCAGAGATGAGTTTTTTCCCCTTAAATGAGATGTCAACAGAAAGTGATACCCCTTCAGGTAAGCCGCCTTCAATTTCAAATTCCAGGTCAATATCACCACGATCAATTTCGGGTGTCCAGCGAATGGCACTTAAGCTAGTCTGTTCACATGGCTCCATCCAGACAGTCTGCCAGATTCCAGTTGTTCTCGTGTAAAAGATAGATTCCGATTTTTCATGCCAGTATTGCTTCCCCCTTGGAATCGTTACATCCTCAGATGGATCTTCCACACGGACCGTCACTTCATCCTCCCTGCCATCATTTTTCAAAAGGTGAGTGATGTTGACTGAAAAAGGAGTATGTCCCCCTTCATGGTGATAGGCAAGGTTCCCATTCACATAAACCCATGAACGGTAGTCAACGGCCCCGAAATGCAGCTGAATCTGCTTGCCGGACCACTTTTCAGGAATCATGATTCTGCGGTGATACCAAACTACATCATGGAAAGCCGGGTCGTTAATTCCGCTCATTTCCGTTTGGAAGGCAAAAGGGACAGTAATGGTTTGTCCTGATGGAAATTGCTCAAACCACTTTTCCGAAAGGCCTTTATTTTCATCATCAAATGCAAAGTCCCATTGTCCGTTCAAGTTTTCCCATTCTTTACGAACAAACTGGGGACGTGGATATTCATTGCGTGGAATAGACATGTATTTTCAATCCCTTCTAAAGTGAATATTATTTAATTCCTGTTTGGTTCACGCCTTTAATAAAAGAGCGCTGACCAATGATAAATAAAATGACGGCCGGTATCGTTGCAATGGACGTTAACGCCATTAATTTTGCCGGTGATGAAACGAAACTTCCCTGCTGCATGATCGCGATACCAGTTGTGATCGTTCTCATTTCAGGTGAACTCGTTGTCACTAATGGCCATAGGAAGTCGTTGTATATTCCCATAAATGTGAAGATTCCAAGTGTCCAGATGACAGGACGTGCTGAAGGCAATACGACCTTCGTGAAAACTTGCCATTTATTTGCTCCGTCAAGGAAGGCCGCTTCTTCAAGCTCCCTTGGGAATGTTCTGAAATATTGATAGAGAAGGAAAACCCCGAAAGCATTAGCTGAATAAGGCAGGATTAACACGGCATACGTATCCAGAAGACCCAATGTATTAAATTCCATATATAATGGAAGGAATGTTATGACCCACGGAATGGTTAAGGATCCGATAAACAACCCGATCAACAGCTTTTTAAAAGGAACGTCCAATCGTGCAAGACCATATGCGGCCAATGTATCAACGACCAGAACAATAAGAGTTCCGATAATACCAACAAAAAGTGAATTGGCCATCCATGATAATACTGGAGTTTCTCCATCACCTGAAAGCGCATATGTATAATTTTCAAGAGTAAAAACTTCCGGCAGCCACTTCAGGCCAGCCGTAAATGCTTCCTGGTCACTTTTGAAAGAAGTAGCAAGCATCCAGAAGATTGGAACTAGAAACATTAAGCCAATAAGAATGGCCAGGATGACAATAACCGCTTTACTCGCTTTTCTTTGCATACCCTACTCCTTTCGATTCGTGATGCGCAGCTGAACGACAGAGATGATGATCATGATCAACGCCATCATAAGTGACATGGCAGCTGCATTTCCCAATTGCCTTTGTTCAAATGCTTCATCCACAATGTTCATCAATAAAACCTTTGTTTCGGTTCCCGGACCGCCCCTTGTCATCAAGTACGGCTGGCCATAAATATTAAACGAAGCTATTGTTGATGTAATCAATACAAACAGCATGGTTGGCTTGATGCTCGGCAAGGTTATATAGATGAAACGCTGCCATCTTGAAGCGCCGTCAAGGGAACCTGCTTCATATAGTTCTTCAGAAACATCATTTAGTGCGTTAATGAAAATGACCATGTTAAACCCTATCGTCCACCAGAGAGTGGCAATAATAATGGAAACCCATGCCCATGGCAAATCCGTCAGCCATGGAATGCTTGGCAAGTGGAGAGCCTGGAGATACCCATTTACCAGCCCGCTATTTGTATCAAGAAGCCATAGCCAGATGATCGCTACTACTGAAACGGATACTGAATAAGGGATAAAGTACATGGTGCGGAATAAACCTTTAAGCCTGCCAGGCAGATTATCAATTAATAGTGCCAGCCCAAGTCCTATACCCACTAATAAAGGGACACTGAATATAACGAATAGTAGAGTGTTTTTAAGACCTTCGAAGAACAAATCGTTCAAATAAGATTCCGAATCAAATATCTTTAGATAATTATCCAATCCTACAAATTCATGGACAAGATTGAGTAAATCCCAATTGTGCAAGCTCATCCATGCTCCATAGATAATGGGGATTAAAAGGAAAACAGTAAACAGAAACAAATAGGGAAGCACGAAAAGACTAGAAGTTAGTTTGGATTTCCAGTTCGTTTGGTCCATATTGCCTCTCCCCCTTTCAATGAAATAATCTAGCCGCCTAGAAATCATTTAAGTCGTAATAATTAAGAAGAGGCGAGCAGGTTAGTTTTCACTAGTCACCTGGCCGTCCTCCTTTTACAGTTACTTTTTCATTATTTGTTCTGCTTTTTTGTTAGCATCGTCCAAAGCTTTTTGAGGGTCTTTCTTGCCTAATAATGCAAGGTTGACTTCAGCCCATAGTGGCTCTGATATTTGACCCCAGTTAGCTACGCGCGGAGCGAATTTAGCATATTCGAACTCTTTAGCAACTTGTGGCTGCTGAACCATCTTTTTAAATTCTTCATTTTTCTCATAGATTGCTTTTGAAGCTGGAGCCTGGCCTGATTGAGCCCACTCCATTGTGTTGTCCCCAACATATTTCAAGAAATCTGAGATTCCTTCGAGTTTTTTAGAATCCTTTACAGTAGCGGGAATCGCAAAATTATGACCGTTTGCATAGACTGCCTGCTGTTTTGTACCTAATGTAGGGACTGGTGCCACACCGTAGTTAATGCCCGCTTTATCCCATTGTTCCATCATCCAAGGACCGTTTAACTGCATGGCATTTTTGCCTTGAAGGAAAAGGGTCACTTCTCCATCTTGTTGAACGTTGGCAGGTGATACTTTGTCTTTTTGTACCAGATCACGTAAGAAGGTTAATGCCTCGACACCTTCAGGGCTGTTGTAATTAGGTTTGCCATCCTTAAGCAATTCACCGCCATTCTGGAAGAAGACAGTTGGATAGATGAATTGATTTGGCCATAGAGTCGGCACTACGAACCCATATTGCTTTTTGGACTCGTCTGTAAGCTTCTTAGCAGCAGCCACGAACTCTTCACGGTTAGTTGGCGGCTTCTCCGGATCAAGGCCGGCCGCTTTAAACATATCTTTATTGTAGTACATGACTAAGGGGTGAATATCTAAAGGAATGGTATATTGCTTCCCGTCAATCGTTCCGCCCTGCCAAGCCGTATCTGAATAATCTTCAGCATTTACTCCATTTTTTTCAATCGTGTCTGTCATGTCTTTTAATAGATTTTTTTCAGCATAGTTTGTAAGCTGATCCGTATGCATGATCATTAAATCTGGAGCATTCTTTTGGCCGGAGAACCCAAGGTCAACCGTTTTATAGTAGTCTGTTTGAGGTATGATCTGTAAATCCACCTCGTATTTGTCTTGAGACTTATTGTAGTTTGCTACAATTTCCTTCATACGCGGACCATCCGCACCTGAGAACGGGGCCCAATAAGTTATTTTATTGCTTTTGCCCCCGTCGTCAGTCGATGAACCTGATTCCTTTTCAGCACAGCCAGCTAATGAACCGATCGCAAGTGCCGCTGTCATTGCAACGCCAAGCCACTTTTTCTTCTTCATTCCCATTTTCCCCCTTATGTAGAAATCGTTTATTGCTTCTGTAGAAGCTTTATTACTAGTGTAAAAGTTCAAGTGACTTAAGTTAATTAAATTAATTTACTTTCTATTTTTATAATAATCTGATAGATTCTTTTTGTCAACGCTTTCAATAGGAAAACCATTTAAAATAAGGGAAAAAGTAGGTGCCATCTATTGGATTGAATCCCTTCCCTCTTTAAAATCCCAAATCAATTTTAAAGATAAATAATTTAAGCAGTAAATATTAAAATAAAACACGGTAAGTAAATAATTTAATTTAATTAATGGAGAAAATTTCCTGACTGTTAGAGGATTTCCTCCATCCTGTAAGGAAGCACTACCTGGCAATTGATTATCTAACCAAAATGTCAGGTCGAAGATACTTCTTCCCTGCATGTTCCACTTCAATATAGACCCACTCACCAGTAAAAGTCAGGAATTCATTTTCATGTTCGCGAACAAGAATAGTATCTTCGGATTTAATTCCTTTGATGGCTGGATTCCATGCAAAGGCCTGATTTACTTGAACGGTCCCTTCCGCTTCAGGGGTTGCCAGGAATTCACGGGAAGCGTATCCGGTTGGCCCACCCTGATGAAGCAAGCGCCAGTCGTCTCCGTGTCCGACCTTCCTGTATGTATCAAATCCATACTGAAGAATATCCTTGATAACTGCTCCAGGCCTTGTTGCCGTATTCATTGCAAGATCTATCTGAACAAGCTTTTGCTTATTTTCCCTGAGTTCCCGAGGTAGCTCGCCAAAGTGGACAAAGCGCGTCACGTTAGCTACCAATCCGCTTTTTTCCGCACAGATTACAATCATGGCATAATTTTTCAGTTTTTTATCCGTCGGAATGGGATGGCGGTATTTAAATACCCTCTCATCTGTCGAAACAAGAATAACCTGTGGTGTGATACCGTCTTTGACTACCTTTGAACCCAAATGTGCCGCGATTTCATATTCGGTCCAGCCCGGCTCAATTTCCCGGCAAGTAGCTTCAACTGCTTTTGCCGCCTTAAGTGAAAGCCAGCGATAGCATGAAATTTCAGCCTCGTTTAAGGAATAACGCAAACTGGTCAATTGGGCTCCAAAATCAAGAAAATCACCAAATGGCACATCGCTTGCGACCTTTTTACCTGCACATAATTCCCGCACTACAGCATCCTGATCTTCATACCACTCCGGAGTTATGAATTCATAGCCTAATCCCGCAAGCTCCTCGTCATGAATCCGTGCCGACTCCATTTTGGAGGTAATGCAATATTTCTTATCAGCCGTAATTAACAGGTCAGCCACTCCGTTTTCGGTTGTGTTAACAATGTGATTCACTTTCCCCTCCGTTATCCAGGAAAAATTACTTCTTTTACGGAAGAAAACCCCATCAATTTCTTTTTCTTCAATGAATGAAAGGACTCTTTCTATAGCTGTTGACATTTATGCATTCCCCTTTGCCTATTTGTCCTGATAACCATTTGGATTGGCCTCATGCCATTTCCATGCTGTTTCGATAATTTTTTTCAAATTATTATACTTTGGCTTCCAGCCTAATAGAGTTTGAGCCTTTTCAGAGGAAGCGATCAGGATTGCCGGGTCCCCGGCACGTCTTTCACTAACTACTTCAGGGATCGGATGACCGGTAACTTTTCTGCTTGTTTCAATGACTTCTTTAACAGAAAATCCTTTGCCGTTCCCCAGGTTGAAAACATCACTTTCATTTTTGTTGCGCAAATGCTCAAGAGCTAGCCAATGAGCATTTGCAAGGTCCATAACATGGATGTAATCACGGATGCAGGTACCATCTTCGGTAGGGTAATCATCGCCAAAAATGCCGATATGCGCTCTTTGTCCGAGTGCAACTTGAAGTATTATTGGAATAAGGTGGCTTTCTGGAGTATGATCTTCGCCAATCATTCCTTCTGGGTGTGCACCTGCCGCATTAAAATAACGCAGCGAAACCGACTTTAACCCATTTGACCCATCACACCACCTGAACATATTCTCCATCGCCAATTTAGTCTCCCCGTAAGGGCTTGTTGGCTTGGTGGCATCCCCTTCTAATATGGGCACTTGCTCCGGCTCACCGTAAGTTGCTGCTGTGGAAGAAAAAACAATCTTCTTCACGCCATGCGTTAGCATCACTTTAACAAGAGTGTGTGAAGCGATTAAGTTATTTTCATAATATTGGAGGGGCTCTTGCACGCTTTCCCCTACCAGTGAACTTGCTGCAAAATGAATGACAGCTTCAATATCATATTTTTTAAAAACGGAATTCAGGAAACCTTCATCCTGGATATCACCGATGTGAATGGCGCCGCCAGACACAGCCTTTTCATGTCCTGTCCTAAGGTTATCGACAACAACCACTTCTTCACCTTGGTTCAACAGTTCGACCACAGTATGACTGCCAATATATCCTGCACCGCCGGTTACCAAAATCGCCATGTTCTATTCCCCCATATCCATTATTTCTTTAGCGCCATCTCCTATTTCACACACATAAAAAATAGGTTCCAGGCCCGTTTTTTCCGAATAATTTTTTGCTACTTTTTCCTTAAACTCATCTACAGCTTCTTCTTTAACAAGACTTACGCTGCACCCGCCAAAACCCGCACCGGTCATACGGGTCCCTATACAGCCTTCGACCTTCGATGCTTCTTCAAAAAGTGTATCCAGCTCAAAGCCGGTCACTTCATATAAATCCCTTAATGATACATGTGATTGCTTCATCCTTGCACCAAATGCATACAAATCGTTATCCTGCAAGCTATTCGTGGCTGCAAGGACACGCTCATTTTCTTTAATGACATGCTCTACACGTCGGTGTATAACATCAGCTTCAATAAAGTGGTGAACTTTTTCCCATTCAGCTAGACTGACATCTCCTAAATTGCGTACCAATGGAAGCTGTTGCTGAATGATTGAAAGCCCTTCTTCACATTGGGCCCTTCGCTCGTTATATTTGGAATCGGCAAGGCCGCGGCGTTTATTTGTATTGGTAATAACCAGCTTATAGCCATCAATCTCCAATGGTACATATCGGAATTTCAACGTATCACACTTCAGCACCATAGCATGGTTTTCCCTTCCCATTCCAACCGCAAATTGATCCATGATCCCACAATTGACACCAACAAAACGATTTTCTGCTTTCTGCCCTATTTCAACCAACCCCATCATGGGGATATCAAAGTCAGCAAGCTTGCTTAGTGCAAGTCCAGTAACAAGTTCGATTGATGCGGAAGAAGATAACCCTGCGCCATTCGGGATATTTCCGTAATACAGCACATCTGCCCCAATAAATTTTTCGGCACCTTCTAGTCCTGCTATCTGCAGCAATTCCTTTAAAACACCTTTTGGGTAATTAGCCCAATCATCCTCTTCTCTGTATAATAATTCCTCGGTTACCGTACAGGTTGCTGTTGATGGAAAATTTGCTGAAGCAAATCGGTACATCCTGCTAGTGCTTGGTGCCGCTGCTGCCCAAGTTCCATATGTTAAAGCAGCGGGAAAAACATAGCCACCATTATAATCCGTGTGTTCTCCGATTAAATTAACACGCCCGGGAGCAAAAAAGATTCTGACCCCTTCTTCGTAGCCAAATTGATCACGGAATAATTGGCGAAGCTGAATGGCATTCATTTGTACAGCCACCTTTCTCTGAATCTATTTTTTATATCTAGCACTTATATCTAAATTAATTTAATTAATAAACTAATGCGGGCACATCATCTTATTTATATTTACTCCATTACCTATTAAGTTTGGATGCTTCTTTTAACGAGTTCAAAAAATTCAGGAAGGCATTTTTCCCCTCCCTTGTTCTTTTAAAAATCCCTGCATGTTCCAAAACAGTCTGGAATACTTCCCCAACCTCAACTTCAATAATTTCCATCACTTCATCTTTGGCTATGGTTTGATACTTGGTTAATATTTTCTGTATCCAGTCATAATGCTTTACTGCAGATTCATCCCAGTTCTCTTTAAGAACAGGACAGAGCAGATATTCTGCTGCTTGACTTAACTCTTCGGCCAATCTTCCCGGAAGGACAGCAAGGCCCATAACTTCTATCAAGCCGATATTTTCTTTTTTAATATGATGCAGCTCTTCATGGGGATGAAAAATCCCATGGGGAAATTCTTCAGATGTTCGGTTATTCCTCAATACGACATCCATTTCAAACAGCTCGCCGCATCTTCTTGCAATCGGCGTTACCGTGTTGTGAGGAGTATTGCCGCTAAAAGCAAGCACATCAGCTTCCGGGTCACTATAGTTTTGCCAGCTCTTCCAAATAAGCTCTGTAACGGCTTGAACTTCATCCTTTTTCCCTCGAACCCTGATGACTGACATCGGCCAATTGACTATTCCCAGTGTGACCGATGGGTAGTCGGTCAGGCTGATTCTTTCCTCAACTTCTGCTCTTTCTAACGCAAACTCAAATCTTCCTCCCTGGAAATGGTCATGAGTTAAGATGGATCCCCCGACAATCGGCAGATCCGCATTCGAACCAATGAAGTAATGCGGAAACTGGTCTGTAAATTCAAGTAACCGTGTGAATGTATCAGCTGAAATCTTCATAGGCACATGTTCTCCCCTAAAGACAATCGAATGTTCATTATAATACACGTAAGGAGAATACTGCAGGAACCACTTCTCATTATTTAATGTCAGCGGTATTATCCTATGTGTCGCTCTAGCTGCATTCCGTAGGTTCCCACTATATCCTTCATTTTCCCTGCACAAAGCACAGGAAGGGTAAGAACCTTGAGGCGTACTTTTCAATCGCGATATTTCCTCCGGGTGTTTTTCAGGTTTTGATAAATTGATGGTGATGTCCATTTCGCCGTATGGTGTCCTGCTTTTCCATTGTATATTTTTTGCAATTCGTTCTTTGCGGATATAATTCGATGCCAGCGATAAATGGTAATATTGGTCGGTTGCCGCTTTAGGACTTTTCAGATAATTTTCTTTAAATTCAGATATTACTGCAGACGGACGGGGCATCAGGCAATTCATCAATTCAGTATCAAGAATATCTCGTTCGGTAATAGAATTGGATGATAAAATACCATTTTCGAATGCCCAATCTAAAATTTCATTAAGAATAACCCCGAGAGAAAACTCTTCCCCTTCTCCCTCACATTCCTCCCAGTCATCCAAGCCGAGTACATATAAAATTCGATTGCGTGAATATGTAACATCTTCCTTCTCCAATAAACGCTGCTGAACTCCGTATTGTAATAAACTATGTATAGCTTGATAGATTTTCACCTGATTCACCTCCAGAAAGGATATAAAACTCAACTTAATTAAATTAATTAATTATCTTTCCTTAATAATAGAGGTTAAACTGAATTTTTTCAATGATTTTGTGCAGGACATAAAATTCTGATTACTAACTGTTCACCCACCTACTCCCTTTTTACTTCTAAATGCACTAAATCTGTATAAGCTTATTTTTTAACCCCATGTAAAGTATGTTATGGTTTTATTTGTTTTAAGTAATGTTATTGTATTTCCTGTTTCCATCTCTCTTTTTCGTTGTATGATAGAAAAAAAAGGAGTTTTGGGAATGATTATTCTGCAGTATATTGGAAAAGTTTTTTCATTCATGCATAAGGATATACCGGAAACTCATGTAAAATGCCATGTTTGTGCAGGTACAGGTGCCTACGATATTTATACAGATTGCCTTACCTGTAATGCAAAGGGATTGATCAGTAAAGTTGAGTATAATAGGAGGCTTGAAGAGGGTGAAATTTAAGGAATTTCATGAAGTCGATATATGTAAACTAGAAGCAATATTGGCTATTGCTTCTTTTTTTGTCCCTTAAAAGGTATTTTTCTCTAATTTGAATGTATGATGTAAATCGCATAATCAAAAAAAAGACCACCATTTGGTGGCCTTCTGCAAATATACCCTTTTTGTCCCAGAACAATCAAGAAGCAGAAGATTGCTTTTCAGACATAGAAAATGCACTCTCTTCCTCAAGAGGGTTATGTTCATTTTGGAAAATGATGTTTTGGATGTAGTCATAGGTATTTTCTGTATTGTGACCGCTAGTGCACTCCATTAATTTTGAGAATTGTGCAATATGGAAACGTGATTGCGGGTTATTGTAATTGTAAACAATTTCAGCGTGTAAATCTTTGAATCTCTCTACTATGCCGCCAAATGCAATTTCTTTCTGAAGAATGTTTGGCGCGCCATATTCCACTTCTGCAAGAGCCTTGTCTTCCCAATAGAAGATTACATTACTTCCGCCTGCAAACGCATAGAAAGTAATAGAAGAATAATCGGATATGACAACTTTACTGTTTAATAGAGCATCCTTTATATCCCCTATAAAGAACGATTCTTCGTATTTATCATATATATCCGGGAACTGTTCTTGAAGTATGATTCTTGATTTAGGATGGAGAATGACATTAATTTTTTTATCTTTGTAGAACTTCTCTTTGCGAATCAATTCTAAGAATGAGAAATACCGGTCTAAATAGCTTCCGACTTCAATGCTTCCTGTGAGGTCCCATGGTCGCCATGTAAGCATGAATGTGATTTGATTTTTTTCATTATGTTGTTCCTTGACATATAAATCAATATTAGGCAGCCCAGTTACCATCAGTTCTTTATCTGTATAACCTGTATTTTTAAGGAATAAGTTTTTCTCAAAATTGGAATTTACGAGCATGTAATCTGGTGCAATCGGCACTTTACGATTAAAGTAACCACGTTCGAAAATATTGGTCGCCATACATGGTCCATGCTGCAACATTATTTTTTTATCAGATGAAAGAACCTTTTTCTTAATTAGGTAATCGTTATCGTACAATCGGCGTTGTATATGACCCACAAGATCGGAAGATTGAAAACTCCTGGCTAAAAAGATGTGATAGAAAGCAAGAAAACTATTTTTCCCAACTAGGGCTTTTCCGTATTGTTGCTTAAGATTCTTGAATTCGGGGTGACCTTTTTCTAAGATATAAACGCAGGAATCCCCCATCTTGAATGCATATTTAAACAGTTCAAAGGCCGATTCCGAAGCCCCTGCACTGAATTTTTCAAAATAGATATCGTATTTTTTTTTGTTTAATGAAAAAAGGCTGATCAAATAAGCAAATCTTTCTTTAATTATAATGCTTTTGCTCATTATACTTGTCAATACGATAACGTATTGTCCTGTTATAGACTTTCGAATAAAAAGTTCACTATTCATCTGCCCCAAACGATAGGACCGGGTGTTGTACAGATAATGATTTTTATTGTATTTGTGCTTAGAGTCTGATTTAAAATTATACCAATAATCATGGTCAGCGTGACTGAGTTTGATAAAAATAGGCGTATTAATCTCGCTAGTGGTTACATAATGTTGATAAATTTCCTTCATTGGTATGAAAGACCAGTAGGTATGAATGAATATCGATATCTTCCCTGTCTTCATTGCGAATTTCTCTCTTATTTTGACTGGAAAGAGAAAATGCACTTTGAAATTTATGCTTTTATCGTAACCGAAAGATAAGTATACGTCTTTAAACGAATAATTTCTGCTGCGCATGACCCCAACAAATAGGAAGTGAAAAAATAAAAGGAATACTAAACTTTTGAAAAACGGGCTTTTCTCTATCTTATCCAGTGTTTTGTCTATCTGCAGATTTTTTTGGTTTGTTTTCACGAAGGAAAGTTTGCAGTTTGTATCAACGAAGAAAATAATTCTTTCCTTAACATTTCCTTTCTTTGTAGTGATCGTTTGCAGGGTTGTCATTGGTTCAAATCCTGAAAGAGTGACCGTATTGTTCGTTTCTTGACTATAGACGAAATACTTCATATTATATTTTCTTTTTCTATTAATACTCTTAGTGCCATTGAAAAGGCAATAGCCATCTGCTAAAACAGGATTTCCATTTTCAAGATGACCATAAACAGTTTCTTGTTTCAAAGCTTTCCCCCCATGTTTTCCGGTACTTATAATCCTACGGCATATTTTGCCGGTACCTTTGTCACAGCGTATATTTTGAAAAAAAGACAATATACCTATGATATTATACTAGTTATACACTTCATTGTAATTATATTTTAGAAAACTTTTAACTTTTGTTTGTTCATCCAAATAGCCGTCGTGTAACTTTCCCTTATTGTATCCATAATCATAAACAGCCCCCAATTAGATGATTGGGGGCTGTTCTTGTTTTTCCATCACTTTTTAACTGTTACTTTTCTTGATTCGCTTACGTTTTTCGCTTTGTCTTTGGCATAAATATATAGGTTCTTTCCGGCTTTTTGCTTGGGGATTCTAACCGAGAATGTGCCTTTGGTCGTTGCTGTTGCAGAGCCGATCACTTTTTTTGATGCTTTGATGGACACAGTGGAGTTAGCTTCTGCTTTACCCGTTACTATTGTCGTTTTTGTCGTGACTGTGTTGACCGTCGGTTTACTTGGTGCTGTTTTGTCTGCGACGGTCACGGTTTTGATCGAGCTTATATTGCCTGCTTTATCGGTTGCTGTAACGGATAGGACTTTTCCGGCTTTTTGTTTTTTTGACATCGTTACGGTGAAATTCCCTGCGCTGTTGGAATTTGCTTTGCCTAGAACCGTTCTGCCAGTTTTGACGGTGACAGAAGAGCTTGCTTCCGCTTTGCCGGTTACTTTTACGGTATTGTCACCTACCGTATTTACGGACGGTCTTGCAGGAGCCGTTTTATCTGCGACTTTAAATGAAACGGGTATACTTTTATTTCCCGATTTATCGATGAGCCTAGTAGAGATGGTCGTGCCGGCTGTTTGTTTTGCGATGGTCGCTGTAAACGTTTTTTCGCCGTTGATCTTCACTGTGGCGAGTTGTTTTTTATCGGTATAAATGGAAACGGTTCCCGTTTTGAAATCAACCGGGATTTTCCCATTGATCTTGGTGTCCTTATCGGATATCGCAGTCACGGACGGTTTGGTCAGCGTCTTCATTTCCAGTGCTTTTTTGGCATTGACCCGCCCGTTTCCATAGTATATGTCTTTCCCTTTTGTACCTAGGTCCACGGCTGAATCATAGAGGCGGTATTCAACCTCCGTTTTGTTGAGCTTGGGCTCATGGGACCAAATCAATGCCGCTACACCCGCCACCATCGGCGTCGCCATCGATGTTCCGCTCATCCAGCCGTATTTACCATTTGGCAAGGTTGAAAGAATATCATCCCCAGGGGCAGCAATATCGACTGTTGAATGGTAGTTGGAATAACTGGGACGCTTGTCACTTGAGTTAGTGGCAGCAACGGAAATGACGTGGCTGAATGCAGCTGGGTACACACGCTGTACATTTTTCCCCATATCCCCTTCATTCCCGGCAGCCGCGACGATCAGTACGCCTTTTTTATAGGCTTCCTGGACGGCCTTGTTCAAGGACTCCGAATAACTGGTGTCGCCTAAACTCATATTGATGATGTTTGCCTTTTGCTGAACGGCATAATGTATCGCGTCAATGATATCGGCCGTATCGGCATACTCCCCATCAAAGACGTTGATTGGCATTAGTTTTACATTCGGGGCAACCCCCGTTCCGCCAATACCGTTGTTCGCAGAACCGGCAATGATGCCAGCGATATGCGTTCCATGCTCCCCTTTTGGGACGATATGCTTCCGATTGCGTATCGTATCATAGGCATTGACGATCCTCCCTTTTAAATCTTCGTGGTTGCGATCGATGCCGTCGTCAATGATGGCCACGATCAATTCCTTCGATCCCATTGATTTTGTCCACGCTGCACCCGTACCAAGCTTTTTATGGTGCCACTGGTCTATGTAGGCTGGATCGTTCGGGCTTTCCATCTTCTTGAACAGATAGTTTGGTTCTGCATATTCCACATCCTTCTGTTCTTCAAGTTCCTCGATCAGGTTATCGGTTGATTCCCCTTTAGGAACCTCCACCTTTTCTATCAACTCGTTGATCGGCTCATCGCTCGTCTCTTTGTACTTGACGATGACGCCATCAGATTGCGGCGTCTCTTCTGCAGACGCAGCATCTGGCTGGTAGATTGGCAGAATCATAAACAGTAATAATACCAGCAATATGGCCTGAATAAGCTTGTGCATACAATCACTCCAAAAAATATGATTAAGAATAGCTATCGATGAGGTTATATCATGAACCAATTCTACTATTATTCCTAACTAGATTGTATACCGTCCGATAAGGTTTTACTAACCTTTTTATCTAGTTAAATTAACTTATTTACACAACAAAAAAACCGCTATAAAGCAGTCTCAGATTGTCGACAAAATGGGGTCTACCTGAATTTTAAAACAAAGTGGTTGACTGTAGATATTAATTTCACTGCAAAATTTGCACTTTGATTTCCACTCCAGGCACTCGCTTTCCGCGGGCGGTCCGGGAGCCTCCTCGGCGCTTTGCGCCTGTGGGGTCTCCCCTGGACTCGCTTTTCCCGCAGGAGTCTCGTACCTTCCGTTCCAATCAACTTCGTGTTTAAAAAATCCAGATACCTTTTGTCGTCAAAATGGAGTTCGAAATGGTCTCATCCCTAAACATGTTTTTAAAAGGAATACATGATTATCCGTCATATTTTTTTACTGTAATCCTTATTGGATGGAAGAAATTTGCGACACTCCTGCCGAATTACTGGCTAGCCGAGACACCGCAGCCGCTAGGCGAGGAGGCTTGGCAGGCAGTCGGCGGAAAGGGAGCGGATTTCTGAAATCAATGGAACCTTTTTAAAATAAAAAACTGCAGGCGAACTCGCTTTTCCTCGAATATATCTCCAGTCAGTCTGGGAGTTCCGATTGGTCTAATCCTAAACTATGATTTTAAAACAAGACTAAATTATTCTTCATGTTTTTTTACTGTAATCCTTAATAGATGGAAGAAATTTGCGACACTCCTGCCGAATTACTGGCTAGCCGAGACCCCGCAGCCGCTAGGCGAGGAGGCTTGGCAGACAGTCGGCGGAAAGGGAGCGGATTTCTGAAATCAACTGGAACCTTTTTAAAATAAAAAACTGCAGCCTAACTCGCTTTTCCTCGAGTTTGGCTGTAGTCAGTCTGGGAGTTTAGAATGGTCTAACCCTAAACCATGATTTTAAAACAAGACTAAATTATTCTTCATGTTTTTTTACTGTAATCCTTATTGGATGAAAGAAATTTGCAACACTCCTGCCGAATTACTGGCTAGCCGAGACACCGCAGCCGCTAGGCGAGGAGGCTTGGCAGGCAGTCGGCGGAAAGGGAGCGGATTTCTGAAATCAACTGGAACCTTTTTAAAAACAAAAAAACTGCAGCCAAACTCGCTTTTTCCTCGAGTTCGTCTGCAGTCTGTAACAGGTTTAATGTCCGCCTAAATAGGCATTCTTGATTTCTTCGCTTGCGGTCAGTTCCTCTGATTTGCCTGATAGGACGATTCGGCCGGTTTCGACAACATAGGCTCTGTCCGCGATGGATAATGCTAAGTTGGCATTTTGTTCGACCAGCAGAATCGTTGTACCTGTTTTGTTGATTTCTTCGATGATATGAAAGATTTGCTTCACCAATAATGGCGCGAGTCCCATAGATGGCTCGTCCAGTAACAGAAGCCGGGGCTTGGCCATGAGTGCCCTTCCCATTGCGAGCATTTGCTGTTCCCCGCCGGAAAGGGTTCCGGATTGCTGTTTCAGGCGCTCCAGCAAACGCGGGAATAATTCATAGACTTTCTCCATGTCCTGCTTGATGCCTGCCTTATCCTTGCGTAGATAAGCACCTAGCTGAAGGTTTTCTTCGACGGTCATGTTAGCAAAGACCCGCCGGCCTTCAGGGACATGGGAAATGCCCATTTTCACGATGGATTGTGCTGCCTTTCCTCCGATGGAATCCCCTTCGTATATGATCTTCCCTTGTTTTGGTTTTAATAGGCCGGAAATGCTTTTCAGCAACGTGCTTTTCCCGGCTCCGTTCGCCCCGATCAGGGTTACGATTTCGCCTTCGTTAATAGAAAGCGAGATTCCTTTCAAGGCTTGAATGTTTCCGTAATAGACGTTGATGTCCTCGATTTTTAACATTATGAAACCTCCTCGCCCAGATAGGCCTCGATGACTTTTGGATTGTTACGGATTTCCTCTGGCTTTCCTTGAGCGATCAGTTGTCCGTGATCGAGTACATATATGCGTTCGCAAACACCCATGACGAGCGGCATATCATGTTCTATCAATAATACGGTCAAATCGAATTTCTCACGGATGAGGGCAATCAGGTTCATGAGTTCGTGCGTTTCCTGGGGGTTCATCCCCGCTGCCGGTTCATCGAGCAAAAGCAGTTTCGGGTTGGCGGCAAGTGCCCGGGCGATCTCTAAACGTCTTTGTTTACCATATGGCAGGTTCTTTGCCTTTTCATCCTTATATTGATCAAGGTTGAAGATCTTCAGGAACTCAATCGCTTTTTCATCCATTTCCTTTTCGCCTTTAAAATGAATCGGCATGCGGAAGATCGAACTTAAGATGCCATGCTTCGAAAGTGAATGATAGGCCACTTTTACATTGTCGATCACGGATAGTTCACTGAATAAGCGAATGTTCTGGAATGTCCGGCTGATCCCTTTTTGCGTGATTTTATATGGGGGCAGTTTTCCTAAGTTCTCACCTTCCAAAGAAATGGTTCCCTCCGTCGGGACGTAAACTCCTGTCAGCAAGTTAAAGAAAGTGGTTTTTCCAGCGCCGTTCGGCCCGATCAAGCCAATTAGTTCTCCTGGATATAATTCGACGTTAACATCAGAAACGGCTTTAAGCCCTCCGAACTGGATGCCGACCGAATCGACTTTAAGCAGCGGTGTTTTTATTTTTTTCATGGCTGCTTCCTCCTTTACGTTTGAACATGGATGTTATTTCTTTGGTACCCATTAAACCTTGCGGGCGATAGAGCATCATCACGATAAGCACAAGACTGTAGATGATCATTCGTGTTTCCGGATAATCCTGCAGGAAAGTCGTGACTACCGTCAGTAATATCGCGGCCAATACGGCACCGGAAAGACTTCCAAGACCGCCAAGTACGACAAGGATCAAAATATCAAATGATTTCAGGAATCCGAAGTTCGATGGCTGGATGATATAGAAGTTATGAGCGTAAAGTCCTCCAGCGATACCGGCAAAAAAAGCACCGATCGCAAAGGCGACAACTTTGTAATAGGTCGTGTTGATTCCCATCGAATCGGCAGCCGTTTCGTCCTCGCGGATCGATATGCAGGCTCTTCCGTGGGTCGAGCTAGTAAAGTTTCGGATGACGATGATCGTTACGATGACGGATGCGAATACCCAAGGCCAAGTGGTCAAATGGGAAACCTGCATGCCGCTCGCCCCGCCGACATAATCGATATTCAAAAGCATGATCCGGACGATTTCCCCAAAACCAAGGGTCGCAATCGCCAAATAGTCACCTTTTAAGCGTAAGCTTGGAATTCCGATGATCAATCCTGCCAGCGCTGACGCCAAACCGCCGACTATCAATGCCGCATAAAATGGCATTTCCAGCTTCATTGTCATGACGGCTGAGGCATAGGCACCGACTGCCAGGAAACCGGCATGCCCGATGGAGAACTGCCCGGTTATCCCGATGATCAAGTGCAGGCTCGCTGCCAGAATGATATTGATCCCGATGAACATGAGCGTATTTTGATAAAAAGGATTTAGCGATCCGCCGCCGATTAACACTTGAACTACGGCGAAAAAGATCAATGATAGTGAAATCGAGAGCCAAAAACCTTTTGCTCGCTTAATTGTAGTCATTGCTTTGTCTCCCCTATACTTTTTCTTTTTTGTTTTTACCGAATAAGCCTTGTGGCATGAAAATCAAGATAAGAATCAGTACGACGAAGGCTACAGCATCACGCCATAATGAGTAACCGGCGGCACTGACCAAAGCTTCGATGACACCTAGCAATAGGCCACCGACCATCGCGCCCGGTATAATCCCGATCCCTCCAAGTACGGCGGCAACGAATGCCTTCAATCCCGGAAGCACACCCATGAGCGGCTCGATCTTAATATAGTAAATACCGAAAATGACGCCCGCTGCCCCAGCCAATGCGGAACCGATTGCAAAGGTGGCAGAAATCGTGTTATCGACATTTATACCCATCAGCTTAGCTGCATCCGCATCGTAGGAAACGGCACGCATCGCTTTTCCGATTTTTGATTTATGAACGATGATTTGCAGGATGATCATCAAGACTACAGCCACTCCAAAAATCAAAACCGATTGACTATTGATGGAAACTCCAAAAATATTGAACTTGTCTGTCGGCAATACATCATTCGGATAAGCTTCCGGCTGTGCACCGCGGACGTAAATGAATCCGTATTCGATCAAAAGGGAAACACCGATGGCCGTGATAAGTGCCGCGATACGTGTTGCGTTACGCAATGGCTTGTACGCGATTCGCTCGATCAATACTCCAAACAGCGCACAGACCGTCATCGAGATTAATAGGGCGGGCACGAATGACAGATCCAGGACCGTTATTGAGTAAAACCCAACGAATGAGCCGACCATGAATACATCGCCATGTGCGAAGTTTATCAATTTAACAATCCCGTAAACCATCGTATATCCGAGAGCGATAAGGGCATAAATACTTCCTAATGAAACCCCGTTAATTAACTGTTGTATCAATTCCATGTTCGACTCTCCTTGAAAATCTAATTTTATGAGTAATTAGTCCAGACTCTTTTCATTCCGCTAAGAGGATGTTCAGCACCCTAGTATGCTTGAAAAATGAGAATTCGCCAGCACCTTCTTATTAATGAAGGGCCGGCGAAAGGGTTGGAGTTGTTCTCCGAAATTAAGGATTGATTTTTGTGTTGAATACTTGTTTTCCTTCTTTAAATTCAAGGATGGTAGCAGATTTGATTGGATTGTGTTTTTCATCTAATGTGAATGTACCCGTAACAAGCTCAAGGTCAGCCGTTTTTTCCAGCGCTTCTTTGATTTTTTCCGAATCCGCTGAACCAGCACGTTTAATCGCGTCTGCAAGGAAGTATCCTGTGTCATATCCTAGGGCATTAAATGCATCCGGGGACTTATCTTTGTACTTCGCTTTAAATGCTGACACAAAATTCTGAATTTTCTCATCAGGATCACCTGAAGAATAGTGGTTCGTGATGAACGTATTATTTAGAGCTTTTGCACCGGCAATTTCAACTAGCTTAGGAGAATCCCAGCCGTCGCCGCCCATGAATGGAACGTCAAGTCCAGTTTCCCGTGCCTGCTTCACGATCAGACCAGCTTCCTCATAGTAACCAGGAAGGAAAATGAAATCAGGTTTTGCCGATTTCAAACGAGTCAATGTGGAACGGAAATCAGTATCCTTCGCAATGTAAGCTTCCTCAGCAACAACCTTTCCGCCATTCTTTTCGAATTGTTCTTTAAAGGCTGCGGCTAACCCTTTTGAATAATCACTTGAGCTGTCAATATAGATGGCTGCACTTTTCGCTTTGATTTCTTTAGCGGCAAAGTTTGCAGCTACCGTCCCTTGGAACGGATCGATGAAGCTTGTCCTGAAAACGTAATCGTTCAATTTATCCTTGCTGAAAGTGATTTCAGGGCTTGTACCTGAAGGTGAGATGACCGGCACTTTATTATCTTGGGCAATCTGTACTTGTGCAATCGAGTTCGTGCTTGTTGCTG
Source organism: Peribacillus sp. 05N428 (assembly GCF_056397085.1). NCBI lineage: Bacteria > Bacillati > Bacillota > Bacilli > Caryophanales > Bacillaceae > Peribacillus > Peribacillus sp. 05N428. The sequence goes on from NZ_JBFTMS010000017.1 coordinate 78,813, forward strand.
CACCTACGATCGCCGCAACCTGATCTTGTGATGTCAGCTTGATCGCTCCGCTTGTCGCTTCGGACGCTTCAGATTTATTATCGACTTTAATTAGTTTGATTTTTTTACCGTCAATGCCTTCTTTATTGATTTCTGCAGTTGCAAGCTCCAGACCTTCTGCAATCGATTGTCCATATGAAGCGACACCGCCTGATAATTCAAGGTTGACACCGATTTTGATCGTATCTCCATCCCCGCTTGATTTTTCAGATGAACCAGAGCCGGAACAACCCGCTAGCACTCCTGCAGCAAGTGATAGAGAAAGGAATGCACTTGCTAATTTTTTCTTTTTCATAAATAATCCCCCCATTTTGTAATCAAGCTCTGATGCATGAATATTTATTCATGATGCTTCAGAAAAAAATTGATTAGATGAAATGTTTCAAATTAAATTAATATTTCGAAAAATAGTTTACCGCATAATTTTCATTCCGTCTATACAATAATTGCGAGAAGATTTCGCTAGATAGGATATTTTTCACAGGTAGTGCTATATCATTTTTATCTTTATATATTTTAAATATTGCGAAAACAAGCTATATAATCAGAAAAAACTGATAATTAAATTATATTGATATTACAAAATCCTTATTTACAGATCAAAAAATTTTATTCATTCTCTTATTTTTCTCATCCTATTAATTACATTTTTACCAAAATACAAGTATATTGATAGGGAATTAAACCCAGTTTTTCCGTGTTTTTTTAGTCTTAATTCCTATATCAAAATTGAATAATACTATATTGGATGTATAAAATCATGCATGAAACCCTGTGCTTTTTTATCTTCCTGCATATTTTGCATAACCCGATCAACAAACAAAAAAACCGCCAAATGGCGGTTCAGTGGCCTCCTAAATAGGCCATTTTTATTTCTTCACTTGATGTTAGTTCCTCGGCATTGCCCGACAGGACGATTCGGCCCGTTTCAACGACATACGCCCGATCCGCAATGGATAAGGCGAGGTTGGCGTTTTGCTCGACCAAAAGGATCGTTGTGCCGGACTCACTGATTTCCTGGATGATGTTGAATATTTGCTTCACCAGAAGCGGTGCAAGGCCCATCGAAGGTTCATCGAGCAGTAATAATCGCGGTTTCGCCATTAAAGCCCGACCCATTGCAAGCATCTGCTGTTCGCCGCCTGAAAGCGTGCCAGCCTGCTGTTTGATTCTCTCCAGCAGCCTCGGAAATAGCTCGTATACCTTTTCCATATCCTTATGGATGCCATCTTTGTCTTTCCGCAAATAAGCTCCAAGCTCCAGGTTTTCGGCCACCGTCATGTTGGCGAAGACACGTCGTCCTTCAGGTACATGGGATATACCCATTTTCACGATGGCCTGTGCCGCTTTCCCCCCAATCGAATCGCCTTCGAACAGAACTTTTCCTTGCTTTGGTTTTAACAGACCGGAAATCGTTTTGAGCAGCGTGCTTTTTCCCGCTCCGTTCGCCCCGATCAAAGTCACGATTTCCCCCTCATTTATCTCCATGGAAACCCCTTTTAGCGCTTGGATATTGCCGTAATAAACATTGATGTCCTCTATTTTCAGCATCAGGAAACCTCCTCCCCTAGATATGCCTCGATAACCTTTGGATCGTTGCGGATTTCTTCCGGCTTTCCGTGAGCGATGAGCTGTCCATGATCAAGGACATAAATCCGTTCGCATACACCCATGACCAGTGACATATCATGTTCGATGAGCAAAACGGTAAGGTTGAATTCCTTCCGGATAAAAGCAATGAGGTTCATTAATTCTTTCGTTTCATGGGGGTTCATTCCGGCTGCCGGTTCGTCCAGTAAAAGAAGTTTCGGATTGGCGGCAAGGGCACGGGCGATTTCCAGCCGCCTTTGCTGTCCGTATGGAAGGTTCTTCGCTTTTTCATCCTTAAAATGGTCTAGATTGAAAATCCGCAAAAATTCGAGTGCCTTTTCATCCATTTCCTTTTCCCCTGAAAAATGTCCGGGCAACCGGAATATGGAGCTTGGAATTCCATGCTTGGCAAGCGAGTGGTAAGCAACCTTCACATTATCGATCACGGATAGCTCACTGAAGAGGCGAATGTTTTGAAAGGTCCTCGAGATCCCTTTTCGGGTAATTTTATAAGGCGGCTGCTTATTTAGATTTTCCCCGTTCAAGGCGATCGTTCCTTCTGTAGGGACATACACACCCGTCAATAAATTGAAGAAGGTCGTTTTCCCAGCTCCATTCGGCCCGATCAGGCCTACAAGTTCCCCTGGAAATAATTCCACGTTCACATCGGATACCGCTTTCAATCCGCCAAAGCGGATACCCACCGAATCTACCTTAAGCAACGGTATTGTGGCTTCCATCCTTTGGGCCCCCTTTCGTTTTTTTATGTGTGAACAATGATGTGATTTCTTTTGTTCCCATTAACCCCTGCGGACGGAAAATCATCATCAGGATCAGGACAAGACTGTAGATGATCATTCTCGTTTCCGGATAATCCTGAAGGAATGTCGTCACGATCGTCAGTAAAATGGCGGCCAAAACCGAACCTGAAAGACTTCCAAGACCGCCAAGTACGACGAAAATCAGTATATCGAAGGATTTCAGGAAACCGAAATTCGATGGCTGGATAATATAAAAATTATGGGCATAGAGCGATCCGGCAATTCCGGCAAAAAAAGCTCCGATGACGAAGGCCGCCACTTTATAATAGGTCGTATTGATTCCCATCGCATCTGCCGCCGTTTCATCTTCCCTTACGGATATGCATGCACGCCCGTGAGTCGAATTGGTGAAATTCCTGTTGACTAAGACGGTGATCATCACACAGGCAAAAACCCATGGCCAAGAAGTCAGATGGGATACCTGCATCCCGCTTGCACCGCCTACATATTCAATATTCAAAAGGACGATCCGGACAATTTCCCCAAAACCAAGGGTAGCTATCGCCAGGTAATCCCCCTTCAGGCGCAAGCTGGGTATTCCGATCACCATACCCGCAACAGCGGCGATGACGCCCCCAGTCAATACAGCTATGATGAAAGGAAGTTCCAGCTTCATTGTCATGACTGCCGAAGCATAGGCCCCAACCGCTAAAAAACCGGCATGCCCGATCGAGAATTGCCCGGTTATTCCAATGATTAAATGAAGGCTCGTCGCCAGCATGATATTGATGCCGATGAACATGAGCGTGTTGATATAAAATGGATTGAGGATACCGTTTGAAATGGTGTACTGCATGATTCCGAAAAAAATAAGTGCGAGCACGATCGAGAGCCAAAAACCCTTTGAATTCTTTAAAGTAGTCATCGCCATGTCTCCCCTATACTTTTTCTCTTTTATTTTTACCGAACAGTCCCTGCGGCAAGAAAATCAAAATCAAGATAAGTACGACGAAAGCCACACCATCGCGCCATAATGAGTAACCGGCTGCACTGACCAAAGCCTCGATCACACCAAGCAGCAGACCGCCGACCATCGCTCCCGGAATGATGCCGATGCCGCCCAAGACGGCTGCAACAAATGCTTTAAGGCCAGGAAGGACACCCATCAACGGTTCGATTTTAATATAGTAGATGCCAAAAATGACACCAGCCGCCCCTGCCAGGGCCGAACCTATGGCGAACGTAGCGGAAATCGTATTATTCACATTGATTCCCATCAGCTTGGCCGCCTCGGAATCGAAAGAAACGGCACGCATCGCTTTGCCGATTTTGGTTTTATGGACAACGAATTGTAGGATGATCATTAATATGATGGATACGGATAAGATCAATATCGATTGACTGCTGATGGAAACTCCGAATATATCGAGTTTATCCATCGGAAGGACATTATTTGGATAGGCTTCCGGCTGGGCGCCCCGGATGTAAATCAGCCCATTTTCTATCAGAAGGGAAACACCGATGGCCGTTATCAAGGCCGCAATCCGTGTTGCATTACGAAGGGGTTTATAAGCAATGCGTTCAATTAAAACGCCAAAGATGGCACATGTGGCCATTGAAATCAATAAAGCCGGTATGAAGGATAAGTCCATTACGGTAATGGCGTAAAAGCCCACAAATGAACCAACCATGAATACGTCGCCATGGGCGAAGTTAATGAGCTTGACGATTCCGTATACCATCGTATAGCCAAGCGCGATCAAAGCATAAATGCTTCCGAGTGAAATGCCATTTACCAATTGCTGAATCAGTTCCATATTGCACTCTCCCCGTTAAGGTGTTTTTTAAGTGAATATAGAATAGGGGGGACTTGCCCCCTATCCACGTAAGGTATTATGGATTGATTTTTGTCTTGAATGTTTGTTTGCCATCCACATATTCCAAGATGGTCGCCGATTTGATCGGATCATGATTTTCATCAAGGTTCAGCGTTCCGGAAACTAATTGAAGATCTTTGACATCTTCCAACGCTTGTCTGATTTTTTCAGGTGAAGCATCTCCAGATCTCTTGATGGCGTCTGCCAGGTAGTACCCAGTGTCATAGCCAAGTGCGGCAAAGGCATCCGGTGTTTTATTGTATTCCTTTTTGAAGGCTGCAACGAAATCCTGGATTTTTGCATCTTCATCTTCCGGGGAATAGTGATTCGTGATATACGTATTTTTTAAAGCATCCGCTCCGGCAATTTCAACGACCTTCGGGGAATCCCAGCCGTCCCCACCCATGAATGGAAGGTCTATGCCGTCTTCACGGGCCTGTTTTAAGATCAATCCGACTTCCTCATAATAACCAGGAAGGAAAACGAACTCAGGTTTTGCCGATTTGATACGTGTCAATGTAGAACGGAAATCAGTATCTTTCGTTACATAAGCTTCTTCCGCCACGATTTTACCGCCCTTGGCAGTGAATGCTTCTTTAAAAGCTGCGGCCAATCCTTTAGAATAATCACTTGCGCTATCCACATAGATCGCAGCCGTCTTTGCTCCAATTTCGTCAGATGCGAAATTGGCTGCCACCGTACCTTGGAATGGATCGATAAAGCAAGTTCTGAACACATAATCATTTAATTTTCCAGCTTTGTTGGTAATGTCGGGATTTGTTGCAGTTGGTGTAAGGAGAGGAACTTTATTATCTTGTGCGACTTGAACCTGTGCCAATGTATTCGTGCTCGTTGCAGATCCGACTACAGCCACCACCTTGTCCTGGCTGACTAACTTGATCGAACCGCTTGTAGCTTCTGCTGCGTCAGATTTATTATCAACCTTAACGATCTCCAGTTTTTTACCGTCGATGCCCTCTTTATTAATCTCATCGATGGCCAGTTTCAAACCATCTGCAGCCGATTGGCCGAATGATGCCGTACCTCCGGATAATTCAAGGTTGGCCCCAATTTTAATGGTGTCACCCGATTTTGATGAACCTCCGCCTGAACTGCTAGTTTTCGAGTCGCCGCTGCAACCTGCCAGCGCCCCTGCAACCAATGAAAGTGATAGAAACACTCCTGCTAGCTTTTTCTTCTTCATTTGAAACCCCCTTGTTTTGTATGTTCTTTTAAACAAATAGAATATCTGAATAAAAATAATATTCTGAAAATAGTTTATCTCATTCTTTCGACCCCGTCTATATGATATGGATAAAAAAGTTATTAAAAGGGAATATCTACTATTCGACACAAAAAAACTGACCCATTGTAGAGTCAGTTGATTTTATCAATCGTTTACACGGCGAACTTCAATGTCTTTTAATAGATCATTGATCACCCAGCTTGCTGCAATTAAACCCGCAACGGATGGTACGAATGCATTCGAAGACGGAGGCATTTGGGCTTTACGGATTTTTGCCTCATCATTGCCGACTTCTTTCCGCACATCCTCACGAATGACAATAGGGCTCTCGTCGGAAAAGACAACGGGAATTCCCTTTGTTATGCCCTCTTTACGCAATCTAGTACGAATGACCTTGGCTAGCGGATCGGTATGCGTTTTGGAGATATCGGCAATTTGAAAACGCGTCGGGTCCATCTTATTAGCGGCCCCCATGCTTGAAATCACCTTGATATTCCGTTTCAGGCATTCCTTCATCACATGCATTTTATAAATGACCGTATCCGATGCATCAATGACATAGTCCAGACCATAGCTGAAGAATTCCTCAAACGTCTCTTCTGTATAGAACATTTTAAGAGCGATCACTTCGCAGTCAGGATTGATGTCTTGAATTCGATTTTTCATCAATTCCGCTTTCGGTTGACCGACTGTTGATAATAGAGCATGGATCTGCCTGTTTACATTTGTGATGTCGACATCGTCTTTATCAACAAGAATAATGCGGCCTACACCGGTGCGTGCCAATGCTTCGGCTGAAAATGAACCAACGCCTCCAACACCCAGGACAGCAACGGTCGTGTTTTTCAGAATATCGATTCCTTCCTTGCCAATTGCCAATTCATTACGTGAAAACTGATGCAGCATATATATTCAACTCCAATAAATTCTGTTCTTATTTAGCTTCCCAATTAACAATATATCATAAACATCATTTATGACAAGCGAAATATGAGCAGTCTAATCGGAATTAGTGTGCTAGGTCATTTTTGCTAATTTTTGAATGACGGTTGCCAATAGGAGTGTCCTTTCCGTAAGGCTGGGAATTTCCAAATACTCCTCTTCACTATGTGCATTCCCTCCAATGGGCCCGAGTCCATCCACTGTCGCGATTCCCAAATCAGAAGTGATGGAAGCATCCGAACCTCCACCCGTGGCCGTATCCGTGATTTCGATGCCGATTTCCTTCCCAGCCTGACGGATCGTCTCTAAAAGCAAGTTCGTTTTCTCATTCTTTTCCATGGGAGAGCGGTCCATTTTCCCGCTTAATGTCGTTTTCGTTCCTGGAATATAGGTTTCGGCACAGATTTTTTTCAGTTGCTTGAGGATGATGGCTTCCTGCCTTTTTTCCGAAATCCGCACATCCACAAAAGCGGCAGCATGGGAAGCGATCGTATTGACAGCGGAACCTCCATCAATCATGCCCACATTCACGCTGATTCCTTTCTGCTGATCATTCAATCGATGTAAGGCGATGATCTTATGGGCCAATTCTTCAATTGCACTTCGTCCCTTTTCCGGCTCGATCCCTGAATGGGCGGCCACCCCCGCAATATCCACTTTAAACTGACCGCAGCCCCTTCTTGCCGTTACAAGCGAACCGTCCGTCCTTGCCGGTTCAAGAATTAGCGCAAACTTCTTATTGGCGGCTTTTTCCGATATGAGTGAAGCAGATGACGGAGACCCGATCTCCTCATCACTATTAAGAATGATCTGGATATGCTTATAGCCTGTCTGCCCCGTCTGTTTCAGGCAAAGGATCGCATAAAAAAGCTCAACCAAACTAGACTTCATATCCGCCACGCCAGGACCGTATGCCCGATTTCCTTTCACTTTAAAAGGACGTTTTTGCGCTGTGCCCTCCGGAAAAACCGTATCCATATGGGCAACGACCAGAATATGCGGTTGATGCGCATCACGATGCTGGATGACCAGCTGATTGCCATAATTCTGTTGTTCAACGGTATCCACAATAAAATCCAGGCTTTCAAATTTCGTTTTCAAAATCGAACCAATTTCATCAATACCCTTTTTCGTATGAGAACCACTATCTATATTCACTAGCCGCTCCACTAATTGAAGCATTTCCATCCTCTTTGCATACAATAAATCTTTCAAAGCCCTCACTACTTTCTATCCTTGGCTGACTATTGCTCAACCTTACTATAATTTACGAATCTATATTGCGGAATGTTACTTAAATGGGAATTTTTGAAGTATATCCGATGGTTTTTTTGGTGTCTTCTTTGAGTTTGGGGTCTTTACTCGTGAGTCTGGATCGTTTACTCGTGAGTTTGCCATTTACTCGTGAGTTTGGGCCATTTACTCGTGAGTTTACGCCGTTTACTCGTGAATTTGGCTCTTTTACTCGTGAGTTTACGCCGTTTACTCGTGAATTCTTATTTACTCGTGAATTAATCCATCAAGTCTGTAAGCTCTATTTTTAAATTGCCCCGAATAAGGCAATTCCAGTGCAGACAGCATCCGCTGCATGATATCAATTGAATCTATTTGTAAAAAAAGCCGTGCTTGTTTATTTGTTATATTGGGTTTTATGAGGAGAGCAAAATCGCGAAGAGTTTGAATGTGGGCATCTTTGGAGGCATAAGAACATTGACTGCATGACCATTTTCCCCAGTGATAGTGCATATGGAGAGCAGCGCATTCAGGACATTGAACGCTTTTTAGCAGATCTTGCTCATCGATTTGATATAAATTGAGTATATCAGGATTATGTGGAGTGTTCTTTTGCAGAATCGTGTTCGAAAGTCTAGTGCTCTGCCTTTGGGTTAATTGCTCAGAAGGATACTTTTCTTCAAGGGTGTGAATTTTGTTGATCAGGGTTTCTTTTCCCGTGATTTTTTTGAAAATGGGGGTAAAACCTGGGGTAGTCCTGATGATCGTATTCGAGTTTGCATTGGCAATTAACGTTTCAATCGGCAGCGAGGGGAATTTGTGAAAAGTAAGCCAATCATTTAATCGGGATTTTTGCACGTCGACCTGGATTAGCGGATCCAGATATGCCTGTTCCTGTCCGTCTTTTGAACGAATCAATTGGGGGTAGGTGCGGTCAAAATAGAGCGTTCCCGCAAAGTTTTTCACTTCAATGATGATACAGTAATTCCGGGTGATAATTAGGAAATCCATTTGAAAATAACGGCTCCCAGCGTGGTCTAACCTCAAATCATGAAATACTCGATATTCTTTCGGAAGATCCTTCAACTCCTTTCCGATACTCCGCTCCCCGTTAAATCCTGTACGGATTTTCCGGAACTCGTTCTTTATTCTTTCCTGTTTTGGATGATTGGCTGATAGCCTTCTGCTTAATGCCTCCAGTTTGAGCATTTTCATAGGCCTTTCACACGGTTTTAACATCCATACATCAACTCCTTCTCCTTTAGCTTCTTTATTAATGCCCTTTTTTCCTGCTAGGATCTGAAATCAGACGTTTTACCGTAATTTCACTCTTTTTAATCCATGAGATTTGTAGCTTACTCGTGAATTTGGCTCATTTACTCGTGAATTTGCACCATTTACTCGTGAATTTCCGCTATTACTCGTGAGTTCGCCATTTACTCGTGAGTTCACGCCATTTACTCGTGAGTTCGCCATTTACTCGTGAGTTCGCCATTTACTCGTGAGTTTGCACCGTTTACTCGTGAATTTCCGCTATTTACTCGTGAGTTTGCGCCATTTACTCGTGAGTTCACCCCATTTACTCGTGAGTTCGCCGTTTACTCGTGAATTTCTGCCATTTACTCGTGAGTTTGGGCCATTTACTCGTGAATTTGGCTCATTTACTCGTGAGTTTGCACCATTTACTCGTGAGTTTGCACCATTTACTCGTGAGTTTGCGCCATTTACTCGTGAGTTCACCCCATTTACTCGTGAATTTGGCTCTTTTACTCGTGAGTTTGCTATTTACTCGTGAGTTCGCCATTTACTCGTGAGTTCACCCCATTTACTCGTGAATTTGGCTCTTTTACTCGTGTTTGCGCCGTTTACTCGTGAGTTTGCGCTATTTACTCGTGAATTTCCGCTATTTACTCGTGAATTTGGCTCATTTACTCGTGAGTTTGCACCATTTACTCGTGAGTTCGCCATTTACTCGTGAGTTTCTGCCATTTACTCGTGAGTTTGCACCATTTACTCGTGAATTTGGCTCTTTTACTCGTGAGTTTGCACCATTTACTCGTGAGTTCGCCATTTACTCGTGAGTTTCTGCCATTTACTCGTGAGTTTGCACCGTTTACTCGTGAATTTCCGCTATTTACTCGTGAGTTTGCACCATTTACTCGTGAGTTCACCCCATTTACTCGTGAATTTGGCTCTTTTACTCGTGTTTGCGCCGTTTACTCGTGAGTTTGCGCTATTTACTCGTGAGTTTGCACCATTTACTCGTGAGTTTGCGCCATTTACTCGTGAATTCGCTATTTGCACGGTTTACTCGTAAGTTAACTATTTTAACGCACAAAAAAACCCATGTTATTTAACATGAGTTGCTTTGTAAGGTGTAAGAGTCCCAATTGTGCCGTTTACGCCTTTGTTTTGAACCCGCTCTCCGCAGGTGGGTGCTCGGTTCCTCGCGTTTGTAAGTCCTCTTCGAGGGAGGCTTTTACGCGGCCAGGAAACTAGTGCTCCCGGTAACTATAAGTGTTCGGTCAAAACTTATAGGTTAAAGAACGAACACATCAGGACTCTTACTTATTGAAAACATCATAGCATAATGCTTAACTCTGTTTCAAGGAAAAACACCTAGGTATTTTTTCATATTTTTCCCAAATGAATTATTTTTTAAGTGCAGCAAGCCTTAGGTTAAGTTCGGCCAATTGCTTGTCACTTACGGTACTCGGTGCGTCAACGAGCAGGTCGCTTGCGCTTGCTGTTTTCGGGAACGCGATGGTGTCGCGAAGGTTCGTGCGGCCTGCAAGCAGCATGACCATGCGGTCCAGTCCAAGGGCGATTCCGCCGTGTGGTGGTGTTCCATATTCAAATGCATCCATTAGGAAGCCGAATTGTGCGTTTGCTTCTTCTTCGGAGAATCCAAGAACTTTGAACATTTTTTCCTGAACGTCGCGTTCGAATATCCGCAGTGATCCACCGCCAAGTTCGTAGCCGTTCAAGACAAGGTCATATGCTTGTGCACGGACGCTTGCTGGGTCTGATTCCAGTTTGTCCATGTCTTCACGGAATGGCATTGTGAATGGATGGTGTGCTGCATAGTAGCGTCCTTCTTCTTCGTCATATTCAAGTAATGGCCAGTCCGTCACCCATAGGAAGTTGAATTTGCTTTGATCGATCAAGCCTCTTTCTTTACCAAGCTTGATGCGAAGTGCTCCAAGTGCATCTGCGACTATGCCTTTCTTATCCGCCACGAAAAGGATTAAATCGCCCACTTCAGCTTCCAGTTCAGATACTAATTGCTGTTGATCTTCTGCGAAGAATTTGGCGATTGGCCCTTTTACACCGTCTTCTTCAACTTTTAGCCATGCAAGGCCTTTAGCACCGTAAATCGCTGCAAATTCAGCCAAGCCATCAATGTCTTTACGGGAATAATCCGCATTTCCGTCCTTAACGACGATTGCCTTAACTTGACCGCCGCTTGCAACAGCACCGGTGAACACTTTGAAATCACTGTCTTTGACGATATCGGAAACATCTTTAAGTTCCATTCCGAAACGCGTATCCGGTTTGTCGGAACCGTAACGGCTCATCGCTTCGTTGTAAGTCATTCGAGGGAATGGCAGTGTTACGTCCAATCCTTTTACGTCTTTCATCACTTTAGCCATCATGTTTTCTGCCGTGTTAATGATATCTTCTTGGCTCATGAAGCTTGTTTCAATATCGATTTGCGTGAATTCAGGCTGTCTGTCAGCACGTAAGTCTTCATCACGGAAACAGCGGGCAATTTGATAATAACGTTCGAAACCGGATACCATCAATAGCTGCTTGAAGATTTGCGGTGATTGCGGAAGTGCATAGAACTCCCCTTCGTGTACACGGCTAGGCACTAAATAATCACGTGCTCCTTCCGGTGTACTTTTTGTTAAGATAGGTGTTTCGATATCAAGGAAGCCTTCACCGTCCAAGTAATCACGGATCGCTTTTGTTGTTTTGTTGCGCATTTTCAATGTTTCGAACATCGCCGGACGACGCAGGTCCAGATAACGATATTTCAAGCGGATGTCTTCTGATACATCCGTTCTTTCATCAATGATGAATGGAGGGGTCTTTGCTTCGTTTAAAATTGTAACGTTTTCGGCTTGAACTTCGATGGTTCCTGTTGTTACGTTCGGATTGAAGTTGGCTTCGTCACGTTTGATGACGGTCCCTTGGATATCAAGGACGTATTCATTACGGATTTTTTCGGCTGTGGCAAGCGCGTCTGCCGAAATGTCCGGATTGAAAACGACTTGGACGACTCCGCTTCTGTCACGTAGGTCGATAAAGATTACCCCGCCCAAATCCCGGCGTTTTTGTACCCATCCTTTTAATGTTACTTTTTCACCAATAGCTGCTTCTGTCACTTCACCATTGAAGTATGTTCTGCCAAACATGGTATTTCCCCCTTAAGCCTGTAGCTTTTTGAATTGTTCAACGAATGTTGCAAGATCCATTTGGACTTGTTCACCGGTTTCCATGAACTTTACATTGATTTTATTATTTGCCAATTCATCATCCCCAAGTGTCGCCACATATCTTGCTTCGAGGCGGTCGGCTGATTTGAATTGTGCTTTCACTTTACGATCTTGATAGTCTTTTTCGACGGTAAAACCGGCATTCCGCAATTGATGGGCAAGTTTGACGGTATAATCCTTGGCTGTTTCGCCTAGTGAGACAAGATAGCAGTCAATTCCCTTTTTGATCGGAAGCTCGATGTTTTCTGCTTGGAGGGCAGCAATCAGGCGTTCAATGCTAAGTGCAAAGCCGATTCCTGGTGTTTCCGGTCCGCCAAGTTCTTCAGCCAGCCCGTTATAACGGCCGCCGCCGCATAGTGTAGTGATGGCGCCAAAGCCTTCTGCATCACTCATGATTTCAAATGCGGTATGATTATAGTAATCCAAGCCCCTCACTAGAGTCGGATCTTCGACGAAATCGATTTCCAAATCGGTTAAGTGCTGTTTCACCTTTTCGAAATAAGTACGCGATTCATCATTTAAATATTCAATGATGGAAGGAGCCGTGTTCATCAATTCGTGATCGTGATCCTTTTTGCAATCCAGGATACGCAAAGGATTTTTTTCGAGGCGGTTTTGACAATCGCCGCAAAACTCGCCGATGCGGGGTTCGAAATGTTTGATTAACGCATTGCGATGCGCTGTCCGGCTTTCCTTATCACCAAGGCTGTTGATGACTAGCTTCAGCTTTTTCAAACCAAGTTCCTTGTACAGGTTCATCGCAAGTGACAGAACCTCTGCATCGATTCCGGGATCCTTACTTCCTAAAGCTTCGATGCCGAATTGAACGAACTGGCGGAATCGACCTGCTTGCGGACGTTCGTAACGGAACATCGGCCCGATATAATAAAGCTTGACCGGTTGATTGGCCCACCCGAACATTTTATTCTCGATATATGACCGTACAACCGATGCAGTGCCTTCCGGACGAAGGGTTAAGTTCCTTTCACCGCGATCTTGAAATGAATACATCTCTTTTTGAACGATATCGGTTGTATCCCCAACACCGCGTAAAAATAATTCCGTGTGCTCAAAAATCGGTGTGCGGATTTCTTTATATTGGTAACGGTGACAAATATCACGCGCTGTGTTCTCGATATATTGCCAAATTTCCGTTTGGCCAGGCAATAAATCCTGGGTACCTCTAGGAATCTGAATAGACATATGTGTTTCCTCCTTTAAAGCAAAGCGCCCTTTCTTATACGGCACGCTATACTGATTTTTTCCAAACAAAAAACTCCCGCCCCTTGTAACGTATATGTTACAAGGGACGAGAGTTTGGATATCCCGTGGTGCCACCCTAGTTGAAGCACAAAATTAAAGTGCCCCCGCTCAAAAACAGTTAACGCCTGTTTTACGTCCATCTCCTATTAAGTAAATCCGTTCGGAGTGAAGCCTACGGAGGGTTCTTTCATTAAGTCATCATGTGGAATGCTTTCAGCCTCGGCATTTCCTCTCTTTTTCATGTGTTTCTTAATTACTCTTCTCCATCATTGGTTATTGCAGTAATAAGTCTGATATTTTATAATCATACGGACGTTAACATCAAATGTCAAGGCAGACTGAGGATTTTTGTCGCTTTTTACTGGTTCAAACGTTTTTTCAAATTTTTGACCGTCCGGACATTGACCCCGAATTCGGATGCCAATTCAACAAGGTTTGCGCTTTGTTCCTTTTGGATGAAATCGTGAAAATCGACACCCAGTACTTGGTTGCCTCCGCTTAAGCTCGTTTGATCTTTTTCGCTGAATTTCATGTGGTTTCCCTCCTACAGTTATATAAGCTCTATTCTTTCCTAAAAAAAATGTTTTTTGCACACGGAGAGAGGGAAATTTTCATTGAACGAGAATACATACATATAGACATTAAAAGGGAGAGACAACTTATGAAGAAGAAATCGGGTTTATTCGGCCTGACACTGATGCTGATATTCTCAGCGATTTTCCCCGTCCATCACGCTTTTGGAAAAGATGATGGGGAAAATATCGTGACGACCCAAGTGGTCAATGTCCGTGAAGGTGCAGGTCTCAGTTTCCCTATCGTAAAAAAACTGTCAAAAGGGGAATCGTATCCCATTCTGAATGAAGATGGCGACTGGATTGAAATCCGGATTGGCACCGGCAAAACGGGCTGGGTTGCCAATTGGTTAGTGGAGAGACAAACAGGGTCTGATACCAATCAGGTCAAAAAGGAATCCGGACAAGGGACGATATCAGGCAGCTCCGTCCGTGTCCGAACAGGTCCCGGCACTACATTTCAAACGGTTGGTTCCTTGAGTAAAGGAACCTTTGTTGACATCATTGAAAAGAATGAGAATTGGATAAAGGTCAAAACGGCGGATATCGAAGGCTGGGTCTCTTCTGACTACATTACACTTCCCTCCGCATCAGAAAAAACAGCGAAGAAAGATCCAACTAAAGAAAAAGGAACGAATCAATCCGTGAAAACCGGAGTAACTTTGGTGGACCGGCTTAATGTCCGTTCGGAACCGTCGACAAGCAGTGCCGCTCTCGGAAAGCTGAATAAAAATACGTCAGTGACCGTCTACAGGATTGAAAATGAATGGGTTGAAATTGATTTCCAAGGAACACGCGGTTGGGTAGCTGAACCTTACATACAAGTAAGCGAAGATCATGTTGATATGAAAAAGGACACGGCAGGCGCAACTGCAAGGGTGACCGCTACAGGTTTAACTGTCAGGAATGAAGCCTCGCTCTCAAGCAAGGTCATCGGTTCGGTGAACAAGGATGAGACTTACGCCGTGCTCCAAACAAAGGGAAATATGACACAGATCCAGCTCACTGGTTCCAAAAAGGGCTGGGTAGTGAGTTGGTACCTGGAAAAAGAGAATGTCGAGCAAACGGCGAAGGAAAAAAAGGTTGATGTAAAAGGAAACAGGATTACCATCATTCATGATGGTACGATCCTTAGAAATGAGCCGGATGGCAACTCGGGGATTGTAGAGCAGGCCAATGCAGGTGAAACATTCACGGCATCAGGTATGGAAGGCGACTGGTATTCCATTAAACTAAAGGGCGGAAAAACAGCTTATGTGGCCGGATGGATCGTGACGATCGAAGGGAATGCCGAGCAGATCCAACGACCTGGCGTCGAGAAATACCTAAAGGATAAAACGATTGTCATCGATCCCGGACATGGCGGCAGGGATAGCGGTACAATCGGGGTCGGTGGAACACTTGAGAAAAACCTGACGATTCGAACGGCAGAATTGCTGCGGGACAAACTTCAGGCGGCAGGAGCTAAAGTGATCCTGACCAGGAGCGGAAATACTTATGTTCCACTCCCTTCCCGGGTCAGCACTTCTCATATACATAATGCGGATGCTTTCATCAGCCTCCATTATGATAGCACCAAGGACCAGATCACCAGCGGGATAACCACATACTACTATCATGACTACCAGCGTGCGTTGGCGGCTACACTGGCCAATTCACTCGGTTCCACCATGCAGGTGCCCAATCGCGGATCTCGATACGGGAATTATCATGTTACCCGTGAAAATAAACGGGTAGCTACACTCATTGAACTAGGTTATTTAAGTAATCCAGTGGAAGAGTTGACATTAACGTCGAATGAGTATCAAGAAAAAATCACATCGGCCATCTATAATGGCCTGGCACGGTATTTTAAATAAGGACTAGAAAAGCCAGCTTCGCATCGAAGCTGGCTTTTCTACAAAAAAAACCTGCCGCAGCAGGTCATTTTTTGCTTTCAAGTATTAATGTGACGGGACCGTCATTAGTGAGCTGAACATCCATCATGGCACCAAATTGACCTGTTTCCGTATGGACGCCCTTTCTGCGGAGTTCTTCGTTAAATGCTTCATATAATTCATTCGCCTCTTCAGGACGGGCGGCGTCCATGAAGTTCGGTCGACGGCCTTTACGGCAATCGCCGTATAAAGTGAATTGTGAAACCGATAAAATCGAACCTCCCACATCCAATAGTGAGTGGTTCATCTTTTCATTTTCATCTTCAAATATTCTAAGATTGACAATCTTTTCGGCCAAATAGGCGGCGTCATCGATCGTATCTCCATGGGTGACACCAACCAACAGGACGAGACCGCTGTCGATTTGTCCGATTATTTGGTCTGCGACAACTACTTTTGCCGCTTTGGAACGTTGTAAAACAACACGCATGGCAATAAAAACTCCTTAGTTCATGATCCTTCTAACGGAATAAACATCTGAAATTTGTTTAATACGGTCGACAACCTTTTGCAAATGGGCAATGTTATGAATATAAATCGACATGTGAATGGTCGCCACCTTATTCCTGTCGGATTTACCCGAGACCGCAGAAATGTTGGTCTTGGTTTCATTGACGGCTTGAAGGACTTCATTCAATAAGCCGCGACGGTCATAGCCGCTGATTTCAATTTCCACGATGTATTCCTTGCGTTCGTTAATCGTACTTTCCCATTCAACCGGTACAAGGCGATGATCGGCATCCCCGCTATCCAGGTTCGGGCAATCTTGCCTATGAACTGAAACTCCACGGCCTTTGGTTATATAACCAACGATTTCATCCCCTGGTACTGGGTTGCAACAGCGTGATAAGCGGATAAGCAGGTTATCAATCCCTGGTACCTGTACGCCCGAGTCACGTTTTTTAGATGTATTGGAGAAGGTTTTCAGATCGGCTACCGCTTCAGAAATATCCGCTTCCTGCTCGACCATTTTCTGCTTACGCCATTTTTCAGTAAGGCGGTTAGCTACCTGAAGGGCTGTTATTCCGTTATATCCGACTGCTGCATACATATCCTCTTCATTCAGGAAGTTGAATTTATCCGCAACACGCCTGATATTCTCGGCAGCCAGGATTTCCTTCAGGTCGAACTCCATATCCTTGATTTCCTTTTCAACAAGCTCTTTGCCTTTTTCGATATTTTCTTCCCGGCGCTGCTTCTTGAAAAATTGGCGGATTTTATTTTTCGCTTGAGATGTTTGCGTCAGTTTAAGCCAATCCTGACTTGGACCATATGAATGCTTCGATGTTAAGATTTCTATGATATCGCCAGTTTTCAGTTTATAATCCAGCGGTACCATTTTCCCGTTCACTTTGGCACCAATCGTTTTGTTTCCGATTTCCGAGTGAATCCGGTAAGCGAAATCAATCGGGTTGGATCCTGATGGCAGTTCGATGACATCGCCTTTTGGAGTGAAAATGAATACCATATCAGAAAAAAGATCTATTTTAAGGGATTCCATGAATTCCTCGGCATTAGTCGCATCATCCTGGAATTCAAGAATTTCCCGGAACCATGTCAATTTTTCTTCCAGTGAAGGCTGTTCACCGACATCTTTTCCCTCTTTATAAGCCCAGTGCGCAGCAACCCCGAACTCGGCAATGCGATGCATATCGGAAGTACGGATCTGCACTTCCAGCGGATCGCCTTTCGGTCCGATCACCGTCGTATGGAGCGATTGATACATATTCGGCTTCGGCATCGCGATATAGTCTTTAAATCGGCCAGGCATCGGCTTCCAGCATGTATGGATGATCCCTAAAACGGCATAGCAATCTTTTATGCTATTGACGACGATCCGAACGGCAAGCAAATCATAAATTTCGCTGAACTGTTTATTCTGCAAAGCCATTTTGCGATAAATGCTGTATATATGTTTCGGCCTTCCGGATAGGTCAGCCTTAATGTTGACTTCCTCAACGTTTTTACGCACTTCATCAATGACTTCTTCCAGATAGTTTTCACGTTCTGCACGCTTTTTCTTCATCAGGTTGACGATTCGGTAATACTGCTGAGGATTCAAATACCTTAGTGCAGTATCTTCCAGTTCCCATTTAATCGTGCTGATACCGAGACGATGGGCAAGCGGTGCGAAGATTTCCAACGTCTCATTCGATATCCTTCTCTGCTTTTCCTGCGGCAGATGCTTCAATGTCCGCATATTATGCAGTCTGTCCGCAAGCTTGATCAAGATGACCCGTATATCCTGGGCCATCGCCACGAACATTTTCCGATGGTTTTCCGCCTGTTGCTCCTGCTGTGATTTGTATTTGATTTTCCCTAACTTGGTCACGCCATCCACAAGCATGGCGACTTCAGGACTGAAATTTTCTTCAATATCCTTCAAAGTGATCTCCGTGTCTTCAACAACATCATGTAAAAAACCTGCCGCAATGGTTGCAGGGTCCATTTCAAGATCAGCCAGAATGCCCGCCACTTGAATCGGATGAATAATATACGGCTCTCCCGATTTACGGAATTGTTCTCGGTGAGCATACTCTGCATACTTAAACGCTCTATGAATAAATTCAGCTTCTTCCGGCTGAAGATATAAGCTGGCCCGTTCTACAACCTGCTCGGCAGTCAATATTTGATCATTAGCCATTTAATCACCTTAACCCCACTTTAACTGCCACCGGATATGATCCGGATTGAGTATGATTGGTAGCACTTCCCTTTATTCTGCAAAACGTGACAATTTTTGCGAAAAAAAATAAATCCGCTTAAACGGATAAAAGTGCAAATAAACTTATTAGCAGAAAAACTCTTTATTATTACTATTATCGAAAAAAAAGGCAAGGATGTAAAGAGTTAAACGTGTATTTTATTAAGAATAGTGCATTTTTTCACTGGAAATTCGACAAAATCCAGCTAAAATGGGGAAAACAGAAAGAGAGCACCCTGGTCAGAGTGCTCTCCTTTATTAAAAGCTCATTAATGTCAAGACATCATAGCCGTCTAATTTATCTTTTCCATCCAAGTCGGTCAATTCAATAAGGAAGGCTATCCCGGCTACAATTCCGCCAAGCTGTTCAACCAATTTGATCGTCGCTTCGATTGTTCCCCCGGTAGCAAGCAAGTCGTCCGTAATCAGGACACGCTGTCCCGGTTTAATGGCATCTTTATGGATTGTCAATACATCCTTGCCGTATTCTAAACCATATTCGACTTTTATCGTTTCACGTGGAAGTTTTCCTTCTTTTCTCACTGGTGCAAAGCCCACTTCCAATGAGTATGCGACTGGACATCCAATAATGAATCCGCGTGCTTCCGGCCCGACCACCAAGTCGATATTTTTATCGCGAGCATACTCGACGATTTGGTCTGTTGCGTATTTATAAGCTGCGCCGTTATCCATTAATGTTGTAATATCTTTGAAGACGATACCCGGTTTTGGCCAGTCTTGCACAATTGTTACATATTGCTTTAAATCCATTGCTTTGTTTCCTCCTCAAGGTCTGTTGCCTCATGAACTAAATAATGATTGAACCAATCGAATAATTGCTGATAGGAAGAATAAACAAGCTCTTGTTCAAGCTCAAATTGCTCTTTCTTTCTTGTATACGATTCAGATTCACTGAGATCGCGTTTTTTCGCATTGGTTGTGAGCATAATTAACCCATTTTCTATTGTAACAAAATCAAGCTCAAAAAACACCTTAGAAATGAAATCCACTGTATCTCTTGACCAGCCGCGATATTTGGCCAGGTCATCACCATATCTTTTCACATCAAGCGGACCCTTCTTGGCAAGGAAGGCATAAAACCATTTAAAATGATCCCTTGTCGGCATCGTACTTAAGAAATGGTCCTGTTCATGGGAAAGGTGAGCGTAGATACGGGAAGGGTTCTTTTTGGCAATCACCCGTTTCAAAAATTCCCTGGACGGCGGCATGTCCATGAGTACCAAATGCCCTTCGAAGCAGTCGAGCTGCTCAGCATCCAGTTCATTCTCGATATGAACGAGATCTGGATGGTTTTGCAAAAATGGATATCTGCTATAAATATCTTCCGAGAAAATGACGATCTTCCGGTTTTGTGCAGGAATGTCGGCAAGCCACTTCTCTGCCTGTCCCTTGCCGCGGTAATCGAATAACTGCCAATGGTCCACCGAGACATCCTGGACAAAGATCTGGGGCTTTTTCATATTATTCCACTCATTGATGGAGAGCTCTCCAATCACCGAAACTTCAGCGTGCGGAGCTATTTCATCGACAAAATGACCGAGACCGAAGCCCACACCATCAAGTTTGTGTTTTTCACCATCTTCCAGCTGAACCTTCAAGTGATTTTGGTTGGCACCAATTTTGCGTACACTTGAAAGTTGTACGGAATCTATCAAAATCTTCGGCTTGGGATTCGTAACCCCAAATGGTGCAAGCAAGCTCATTTCCTGAATCGTTTGAACGGAAACTTCAGCTAAAGTCGTAGCACCGTCCAAGTTTGTAATCGGTGTGAAGTCCTCTTCGTTCAGTTCTTCCTTAGCAATCAAGTTCATGCGGTCCCTAAGCTCCTGAACATCTTCTATTTTCAACGTCATTCCAGCTGCCATGGGATGTCCACCGAAATGAGGCAGCATTTCACGACATTGGGAAAGACTTTGAAAAAGATCGAAACCAACGATGCTCCGAGCAGAACCTTTAGCTAATCCCTTATCCCGATCATAGCTCAATACAATCGTCGGCCGGTAAAAGCGTTCAACAAGTTTAGAGGCCACAATCCCCACAACTCCGGCATTCCAGCCTTCCCTGCCGATGATGAGCACGCCATTGGACTCCGGCGGGAAGTTTTCCTCGACTTCAGCAATCGCTTCCTCAGCCATTGCTGCAACCATTTCCTGCCGCTCTTTATTGATATCGTTGATTTCATTAGCAAGTTCCATTGCTTCTTCCAGATTTGCGGACATCAATAAATCAACAGCGGGATCGGCATCTCCAAGGCGGCCGACAGCATTGATCCTCGGTGCCATTGCAAAGCCGATCGATTCTTCATTCAATGCTTCCTGCTGAACATTCGCCACTTTCATTAACGCAACAAGTCCCGGGCGGCGAGTCAATCGTAACTGCTCGATGCCTTTCGCAGCAATGACGCGGTTTTCCCCTTGTAAAGGCACTAAATCCGCTATCGTCCCGATTGCCGCTATTTCTAGCAAATCCTCAGGCAATTCCCCAAGCAAGGCGTGTGCAAGCTTAAATGCGACTCCTACTCCGGCAAGTTCTTTAAATGGATAGGAACTGTCCTCCAGTTTAGGATGGATGATCGCCAATGCCTCAGGCAATTGCGGTCCCGGTTCATGGTGGTCAGTCAAAATATAATCCATGCCTAGCTCGGCGGCAAGTTTCGCTTCAGCGACTGCGGAGATTCCGGTATCGACGGTTATTAATACCTTCACACCTTGCTCGGCTGCAAGGCGGAATGCCATCGGATTCGGACCATATCCTTCTGTAAACCGATTCGGGATATAAAAATCAACATCGGCCCCCAATCTCGTCAGCGCCGTCATCATCACTGTGGTCGATGTCACGCCATCCGCATCATAATCACCGAATATACGTATTTTTTCTCCATTTTGAATGGCTTCTTTTATTCTATATACTGCTTTATCCATATCCTTCAATAAAAATGGATCATGAAAAGTTTGATTTTTTACAAATAAAAACGATCGGGCACTTTCAATCGTATCCAGGCCTCGATTCACAAGCAGGGCTGCAACCAAAGGTGTGATATGAAGCTCTTCAGCTAGTACAGCAACTTTGTTTTCATCGGCAGTTCGCAAGTTCCACCGGGTTTTTGGCTTTAACATTTATTCACCCCTCAACCTACTCATTATACAAAACGAATATACCAGTTTCAATTTTATTTTAAACTCATAATTGGTTGTAATTCCCTATTCAATAAGCTAGTTCAACAAAAAGAAGGCTGGCATCACGCCAGCCCCCTTTTCACCTATTAAACTTGTCCTTCAAGACTTTGTTTCTTTTCTTTTGCGGTATTCAGCGGACCTTTCTTCTTCAATTCCCTGATTTTTAAATCAAGCCAGAATTGGGAAGCGATCAATAGCGATGAATACACGCCGCATATTAAACCGATAAACAGGGCAATGGAGAAGTTACGAATAGCTTCACTGCCGAAGATCATCAACGCGATGACCGTAATGAGAACGGTCAGAACCGTGTTAATGGATCTAGTCAGCGTTTGCCTGATACTGATGTTCACAATGTTCTCTAGCTCTTCTGCGGTTTTGATTTTACGGCTGAAGCGCAGGTTTTCACGAATGCGGTCAAAGGTTACGATCGTATCATTGATCGAATAACCGACGATCGTCAGAACCGCAGCAATGAAGGTGATATCCACTTCGAGCCGGAGCAAGCTGAAAATCGTGATGATGAAGAAGGCATCATGTATAAGCGCGACCACGGCAGGTACAGCCATTCGCCATTCAAATCGTATCGATACATACAATATGATTCCGATTGAGGCAATCGCTAACGCAAACATGGCATTTTTCGCAAGCTCTTTTCCTACGGTCGGTGATACGGTGCTGACATTCGGTTCTGCTCCGTAATCCTTCTTGAAATGGTCCTTCAATTCAGCAATCTCTTGCTTATCAAGGACACCGACTGTCCGAACGACAGCATTTTTATTGTCTTGTCCAGCGAGCCTGACATCCTTGATATCATCTTCGTCGATACCGACCTTTTCCATTTCGGTTTTGACTTGCTGAGTCGTCAAGACATCTTTGGACGCAATCTCGATTCGGGTGCCGCTCGTGAAATCAATCCCAAGATTCAATCTGAAGACGAGCAGGAAGATGATTCCGATAATGGTGACACCGATTGAAATGCCGTAAAAAACTTTCCGATGTTTCACGAAATCGATTTTATCAAAGCGTGTTGGCAATGACATTAAATCCATTTTCTCGGATAAATCGTGAATATGTTTCTTCTTCACGCCGAACCATCCTGTACGTTTGTCCAGGAACCCGCTATTCACCCACAGGCTCATGAAGAGGCGTGTACCATAAACGGCAGTAATGAAACTCATTAAGATCGAAATGATCAAAGTGGTGGCAAACCCTTTAACCGAGCTTGTTCCATAATAGAACAGTACGGCCGCAGCCAACAGGGTCGTTAAGTTGGCATCCGTGATTGTAGCAAGTGAATTCTTGGTACCTTCTTTATAAGCTGCCTTAACCGATCTGCCAAGTTTCAATTCATCCCTGATTCGCTCATAGGTTATGATATTGGCGTCGACAGCCATCCCGACCCCGAGTACCAATGCCGCAATACCAGGCAGCGTAAGGACCGCATTCATCCAATCAAACACTAATAGCGTCAAGAAAATGTAGATGCTTAAGGTGACGACTGCAATGAATCCCGGGAAGCGGTAATACACAAGCATGAAGATGAAAACAAGTGCAATTCCGATGATTCCCGCAAAAATGGTATCATTCAGTGCACCTGCACCGAATTGGGCACCTACTGAAGTGGAGTACTTTTCTTTCAAATCTACAGGCAGGGCACCTGCATTCAGAAGGGCTGCAAGCTCTTTCGCTTCTTCCAATGTGAATTGACCAGTAATATACACCTTATTCGTATTGAAAACTTCACTGACAGTTGGAGCTGAAATCATATTGTCTTGTGAAGAGGTATCCTTAATGGAATCTTTTCCTTCCTCGAAATCCAGCCAGATTGCAAGTACATTTGTCGGCCTTTCCATCGAGGAAATTTTTTGAGTGATTTCTTTAAACTTATTCACGTCTTTCAGCGTGACTTCGACAACCGGTTTATTCTCTTGGAACGTTTGTTTCGCGCCGCCTTCTTTCAGGTCGGCACCGGTCATCATTTCCTTATCGTTGTAATCACGGAAGGATAATTTAGCTTGTGTAGAAAGGATTTCCCGAGCGTTGTTTTGGTCTTTGACCCCAGCCAATTGAACGCGGATCCGGTCTTTCCCCTCTATTTGTATGTTAGGCTCGCTAACCCCCAACACATTAACACGCCGTTCAAGTGAGCTTACTGTAGCCCGTAAAACTTCCGGGGTGATCTTTTCCCCTGACAGCGGTTTTACTTCATATAACACTTCAAACCCGCCTTGAAGATCAAGACCCAGCTTGATATCCTTTAGGATTCCTTTTGAAGTCGTACCCATCGCTGCGAAAATCAAAAGTGCGATTAGAAAAAACGCAACGATCCTGCTTCTTTTTACCATTATGTAGTAGGCCCCTTTCTATAATACGCCTGTTCCTGAAGTTAATAAAACCGTCATTTTTTGTTTATATGATCACTGCATACCCTTTGCTTTTTGAGAAAAAAGACACAGCTTTCCATACTTTTTCCAAAAAAAGCATAACCATATCTATTATGAGTCATATACAAACAGCTGTCAATTTAAGTATATCTTTGCGTTATTCTTTCAAAAGCTCCTTCAGTTCCTCTTCAGAAAGCGGCTCGAATAGGTTCGGTGATTTATAAGCTTCGACCATTTGGAAGGTCATGAACTGGTTGCTCGAAAATGTCACGATATCTGCGACAAGTTCATGAAGGTGAATGTTTTCCTGCGGGCGCTTCCATTTATTTTTGGTTAAGGTTCCCCATATGTCTTCCTCTGTTACGGCATTCAATCCGACCATTTGGAATTCCTCACGCTTACTCTTCAAAAATGGACGCACCTTTAGATAATACCTTTGATAGGGATGATTCTTTTTTGCCATCATTTTGCCTCCAGTAAAATGATTCTCAAATGAATGCGCATTTTCTTAGAAGGGTTTCTTATCATTTGTTAGAACGCAAACAAACACTTTTGTCATGCTTTGTCCAAGTACAAGCATATAGATAATTGTATAGCATAACCGCTTTTTTGAGAAGGCAGGGAGGGAGTTCAATGTCCAAATTTTTAAAAGGGACGCTGATTTTATTAATCGCAAGCCTGATTACAAGGGTTCTTGGTTTCATTAACCGTATTGTCATCGCCCGCTTCATCGGCGAAGAAGGCGTTGGTTTATATATGATGGCTTTACCGACACTCTTTCTCGTCGTGAACATAACCCAGTTAGGCCTGCCTATCGCGATTTCGAAATACGTGGCCGAAGCCAATGCCAGAGGTGATGAACGGAAAATCAAGAAAATCCTTGTCGTCTCTTTGGCCTGCACCTTTACTCTATCGATGATTTTCACTCCTGCGATGCTGCTTTTCGCGCCGGTTCTATCAGAATACCTATTTACGGACAAACGGACGTTATGGCCGCTCATGGCGATTGCCCCAATCGTACCGATCATCGCCATTTCATCCGTACTGCGCGGTTATTTCCAAGGCAAGCAAAATATGAAGCCCTTCGCTTTCTCACAAGTTATCGAACAGGTGGCCCGAATCACTTTCATAGCCGTCCTGACCAAGGCCTTTTTGCCCTATGGAATCGAATATGCGGCAGCTGGGGCAATGCTTGCATCGATTATCGGTGAGCTTGTATCTCTTATCTACTTATTGACCAGCTTTAAAATAAAGAAACATTTTAAGTTCAGAAAGGGTTTCTTCAAGAATGTCAAATCCGGAAAAGGAACGTTCACCGAATTGATGGGGATTGCCCTTCCTACCACCGGAAGCAGGATGATTGGATCGGTATCGTGGTTTTTCGAACCGATAGTGGTCGCCCAGAGTTTGGCACTTGCCGGGGTCACCGCGGCCGCAGCCACCAGTCAATACGGGGAGTTGACTGGATACGCTCTGCCTTTACTCATGCTTCCTTCCTTCGTTACATCATCATTGGCGACGGCACTTGTCCCGGCAGTGAGCGAAGCCCGTACGACCGGAAACTTTTTACTCGTTGAACACAGGCTTCAACAAGCCCTGAAAATCACCTTTATCACAGGCTGTTTAGCTATCGTCATTCTGTTCATCTTTGCCGAACCGATATTACAAGTCATGTATGGATCTTCGCATGCTGCTGTTTTCATTAAATTCCTGGCACCTTTTTTCATCCTTTATTATTTTCAATATCCGCTGCAATCCATGCTGCAAGCACTGGACCTTGCAAAGGCCGCAATGTTTAACAGCCTGGCTGGGAACATTCTTAAAATCGGTGTGATCTGGCTGCTGGCTTCAAAGGAAAGTTTCGGGATCATGGGAGCCGCAATCGGGATAGCTGTCGGTACGATGCTGGTTACTTTCCTGCATTTTTCAACCGTGCTGAAGGTCGTCCCTTTCACGCTTCATTTCCGAAGTTATATGTCAGCTCTGGTACTTGCTTTAATTTCAGGATGGGGTGGTTATTATCTTTATCAATTCCCGCTCTCCTCACACCCTATCGGCATACGGCTTTTGCTTTCCGTAACCGTCGTTATCCTGCTGTTCACATTTTTCCTGCTCATGACCGGCAGCATAAAAAAAGCCGATCTGATCAGGATTCCTGTAGTGGGCGGCTATTTGTCAAAATTGGCTTGGAAATAAAATGAACCGAAGCATTCAAAGGCTTCGGTTCATTTCTTCGTTTCATTTTTATCGATGTAAATTTGGCCATCTATGTACCCGCAAATCGAAATCTCTTTAACCTTCGTTTCTCCATGTTCTTTTAACTGATTCAGAAGCCAAAAATGGTTTTTCCCAATTTTATCAAGGTTTTTTTCCTGTATCTCTCCGTCGACAATCAGCGGGAATGGCACCTGACTTTCCGACCCTTCTTTGTCGCTTTTTTTAATCACCGAGAGCCTTCCTGAAGTTTCAAGGATGGCAAATTGCACTTCGTTTATATCAATAATTCCTTGTTCACGAAGTTGCGTCAATAAGTCATCAAAATTATATCGTTGTCTGCGCATCGCTTTTTCATCTATTTTCCCCTGATTAATGATGATCTGGGGCTTACCGTCCATGAAATAGCGTAATTTGACACTTTTCAATGAGGCAAAGGCCAATGTGATTTGGAGGAATGCGAGGACAAACATTGGGATAGTCTGTCGGATAAACGGTTTTTCCAAATCTTCAAAGGATAGCACAGCAATGTCCCCTATCATGATGGATACCACTAAATCGAGAACGCTCAATTCCCCAACTTCCCGCTTACCCATCATTCGAAAAAGGAACCAGATGACCAGATAGATTACCGCCGTTCGAAATATAATCCCTAGATAGATATCCAATTCAACAACACTTCCTTCATCCATAGCATGGCTTGGGAACTGAAAAATTACTCCATAATCTTTTCTAATTTTACGGGAAGCTTCTTAAACCTGGTCTAAAGGTTCGATATCGGGAATATGCTTGTACAAACACATAAACAGGCTATACGTATCAGCCTTTTAAAAAGGAGGAATACCCATCGAAACTAAAAAAATGAGTGTCGCCGTAATTTATGGCGTAGGCTCCATCTTTGCCATAGCGATGATTGCTAGTTTAATCGTTTCCATCCTTCTTCGTTTTACTTCACTGACGGAATCATCCCTGACATACGTGGTCATGATCGTGTCCTTTTTATCGCTGTTCATTGGTGGATTCATATCAGGAGGCAAAGGGAAAAAGCAAGGATTATTCTTGGGCGGAAGCACTGGGCTGCTTTATCTGTTGGTTGTGTTCCTTTTTCAATATTTAGGTCACGATGCCCTTTTCACCATCAAGCAATGGATATACTATGGCTGTTTTGTGATTACGGCCATGATGGGTGGCGTTCTTGGGGTCAACATGAGTTCCGACTCACGCTCCGATTAAAAAAGACAGCAAAAAACCGGGCACATGGCCCGGTTTTCGTTTGTTTTATAGGGATGTTTCTTTATTCGGTGCGCTTTCCGTAATTTCACGGATTGCTGCACGGTCAAAAGTCAGTTTTGTACCGTCTGGTGATTTAATGACGATTTGCAGTTCATCGATTGCATCGATTGTTCCGTGCATGCCGCCGATAGTAGCAACTTTATCACCTTTTTTCAAACTGCTTTGCATGTTTTGCGTAGCCTTTTGGCGTTTTTGCTGCGGACGGATCAATAAGAAATAGAACAATACGAACATTAAAATCAACGGAAGTATTTGTGTTAAAGAACCCATTTAAGTATATTCACTCCTTTCGTTCATTAAAATATTTATGGAATTAGAAGTTTCTCGCATTTGGTTCATTGAAACCATACTGCTCAAAAAACTCTTCCCTAAAGTCTCCAAGACGATCTTCTCGAATAGCTTGTCTGACCTGTTCCATCAAGTTTAACAGAAAATGAAGATTATGGTAAGTCGTAAGGCGAATTCCAAAGGTTTCTTCACATTTAATCAAGTGGCGGATATATGCCCGGCTATAATTCTTGCAAACATGGCAATCGCAATTTTCATCGATTGGACCGAAATCGCGTGCATACTTCGCATTTTTCACAACCAGCCGCCCATTGCTCGTCATGAGTGTACCATTACGTGCGATTCGCGTCGGCAGTACACAGTCAAACATATCAACACCGCGGAGTGCACCATCGATCAATGAGTCCGGTGAACCGACCCCCATAAGATAGCGCGGTTTGTCAGATGGCAGCAGCGGAGTAGTAAACTCAAGGACGCGGTTCATGATGTCCTTCGGTTCCCCTACGGATAGTCCTCCAATAGCATAACCCGGGAAGTCAAGGGAGACAAGGTCTTTTGCACTTTGTTTGCGAAGATTTTCAAACTCCCCGCCTTGAACGATTCCGAACAGCCCTTGGTCATTTGGACGCTCATGCGCATTCAAGCAGCGTTCCGCCCAGCGCGATGTCCGTTCAACCGACTTCTTCATATACTCTTCAGTCGCCGGAAATGGCGGACATTCATCAAATGCCATCATGATATCGGAGCCAAGCGCATTTTGTATTTCCATCGCTTTTTCAGGGGATAAAAATAATTTATCGCCATTCAGATGGTTCCTGAAATGCACACCCTCTTCTTCAATTTTGCGGAACTCGCTTAAACTGAAGACTTGAAAGCCGCCTGAGTCGGTCAAAATCGCCCGATCCCAGTTCATGAACTTATGCAATCCGCCAGCTTCCTTGATGATTTCATGCCCCGGACGCAGCCATAGGTGGTACGTATTGCTCAGGATGATGCCTGCCCCCATTTGTTTCAAATCTTCCGGGGACATCGTTTTGACAGTAGCCATCGTTCCAACCGGCATAAATGCCGGCGTTTCAAAAGAACCATGCGGCGTATGGACCCGGCCTAGCCGTGCCCCTGTCTGTTTACATGTTTTGATTAACTCATATCGTATTGCAGTCAACGCAATAACTCCCTTCAAGAGCTTCTCACTCTTATATTACTTAATTAACATTGCATCTCCAAAACTAAAGAACCTGTATTTTTCTTCCACAGCCGTTTCATAGGCATGAAGGACATGCTCCCTGCCTGCAAGTGCAGAAATAAGCATGATTAAAGTCGATTTAGGCAAATGGAAGTTCGTTATCATCGCATCGATCCCTTTGAACTCATAACCAGGATAAATGAAGATGCTCGTCCAGCCATTCTCTTCCTTGAAAACCCCGTCATTACGGGACGCAATCGTTTCCAATGTCCTTGTGGACGTAGTGCCGACCGTAATGATTTTCCCGCCTTTTTCCTTCACGTCATTCAGTAATCTGGCAGTGCCTTCCGTCATTTGATAAAATTCCGAATGCATTTCATGGCTGTCAATATCGTCGACACTTACCGGACGGAATGTACCAAGCCCGACATGCAGCGTGATGAAGGCGATGTGGACACCCATCCCTTTAAGTTTCTCCAGCAAATCCTCCGTAAAATGCAGGCCAGCGGTAGGTGCCGCTGCAGATCCCCGTTCCCGCGCATAAACGGTTTGATAGCGGTCCTGATCATCGAGTTGTTCCTTGATGTATGGAGGTAACGGCATTTCGCCCAGCTTCTCTAGTATTTCATAAAATATGCCATCATATTTAAATTCAAGGATACGGCCGCCATGCTCGAGTACACCTGTACAGACGGCACTCAGCTTACCATCGCCGAAAACGATCGTCGAGCCTTCCTTAATCCGTTTGGCCGGCTTCACAAGCGTTTCCCATACATCATCATGCTCTTGCTTAAGCAGCAATACCTCGATTTTTGCACCCGTCCCTTCTTTACTGCCGTATAGTCGGGCCGGAAGCACCTTTGTATCATTCAACACCAGACAATCTCCCGGTTTGATATATTCCGTGATATGGCTGAATACATCATGCTGGAGCTTACCGGTTTCTTTGTCCAGCACCATCAATCTACTTGCTTCCCTATCCTCCAAAGGAACTTGGGCAATCAGTTCCTCCGGTAAATGAAAATCAAACATATCCAATTTCATCTGTTCCACTTCCTTACGTGTCTATCAAGCTGTAATCATTATTTAAAACGGCCGATCAAATAAAAAATCGCGGACAACACAACACTGACGATGATTGATGTAACGATAGGAAAGTAAAAAGTCGTATTCCCCTTTTTCAGAAAAATATCTCCCGGCAGCCTGCCGAGATGAATATATTTCATCGCAAAACCAATCACGAATATAACCACTCCCAGAATCATGACCATCTTTGGTATATTCATCATTCAGGCATCTCCATTCCGAAATGCTCATAAACAAGCTGTGTTGCCATCCGGCCTCTAGGGGTACGCTGAAGAAAACCGACTTGCAACAGATATGGTTCATACACATCTTCGATCGTATGTGCCTCTTCGCCAATCGTTGCCGCAATCGTTTCCAGGCCCACGGGCCCGCCACGGAATTTTTCAATGATCCCTTTAAGTAATTTATGGTCAATATGATCGAGTCCTAAACGGTCGACCTGCATTAATTCAAGCGCATAATCGGCAAGCTCGGCCGTTATCGTCCCATCACCGCGTACCTGGGCGAAATCCCTGACCCTCCGTAAAAGACGATTGGCAATTCTCGGGGTGCCCCTTGACCTTCTTGCAAGCTCTGCCGCTGCTTGATCATCCATTTCCGTATCCATGATTCTTGCTGTACGGATGATGATATCAGTCAAATGGTTTTCCGTATAATATTCAAGACGGCTCAAAACACCAAAACGGTCCCTGAGCGGTGCAGACAGTGAGCCTGCCCGTGTCGTGGCCCCTACGAGGGTGAACGGCGGCAAGTCGATCCTGATCGAACGGGCTTCCGGTCCCTTACCGACTACTATATCCAGACAAAAGTCCTCCATAGCCGGATAAAGCACTTCCTCAACGACACGGGGAAGACGGTGAATCTCATCAATGAACAATACATCACCTGGTTCAAGTGCACTCAAAATGGCCGCCAGATCTCCCGGCCGCTCAATGGCGGGGCCGGAAGTCGTGCGGATATTTACACCCATTTCATTGGCGATGATGACGGCAAGCGTCGTCTTGCCAAGACCAGGCGGTCCATATAAAAGTACATGATCGAGCGTTTCTTCACGCATTCTTGCCGCCTCGATGTATACACTCAAATTCGCTTTCACTTTATCCTGTCCGATATATTGCTTTAAGTTTTGCGGCCGCAGGCTTTGTTCAAAGGACAGTTCGTTCAGATCGGCTTCCTGATTGAATATTCTCTCCTCCATTGCGCCACTCCTTATCTTAACATCATTTGCAATGCTTTCTTAATATATTGCTCGGTCGTCATATCTTCAGCCTGCAATTTCTTGGCTACCTTTTGGACTTCCTTTTCAGAATAACCAAGAGCCTTCAATGCAAGAATGGCTTCATCCAATTCCTCCGTATAACCATTTGGACTGATTGCAGCCGTGACGCCTTCGTTAAACAAGCTTGGAAACGCATCAGGTATAATGTTCTCCAGTTTCCCTTTTAAGTCGAGAATCATTTGCCGTGCCGTTTTCTTTCCGACTCCCGGGAATTTCACCAAAAATGATTCATCTTCATTTTCGATCGCCTGTACCACCTGATCAACCTGGCCTGATGCCAATATCGCTAGAGCACCCTTCGGCCCGATTCCGGTTACATTCAATAATTTTGTGAATAACGCCTTTTCTTGACGAGTCTGAAATCCGTATAATGCCACCATATCCTCACGAACATAATGATACAGGAAAACTTGGATTTCTTTCTGGTATTGAGCGGAAAAAATAAAAGGATTCGGCGTCATCACTTGATATCCGATCCCCCCATTTTCCACAACTATGTATTCAGGTCCAATATAATCGACCTTGCCTTTTATATAATCATACAAATTAATTCTCTCCCTGATTTTGCTGTACCTCTCATTTTATCATAAAAAGGGGGTGTTGTTCATTAAAAGTTATTTCATAATCGGCAAAGTCTATTCACGGGGAATTCCGGGTGTCACCTCACTGCTTAAAACAAAGTTGATTGAAACAGGCGTGCAAGACTAGCGTCCAAGGGAGACCCGACAGGCGCAAAAGCACCAAGGGTGGACCGTCCGCGGAAAGCATGCCTGCAGTGGAAATCAACGGTAATGGTAAACACCAAAAAAACTGTAGACAACTCTCCATCATTATCGAGTTAGTCTACAGTCTGAAGGGTGGGATATCATCCCACCCTAGTTTACCGAATATGGCTCATATTCTTTAATGAGCTGTTTATATTGGTCTTTATTCATGATCGGAATCCCTTTTTGCAGTTCCTCCTGCTTGTATGCTTCAAGTTTACCAACGTCTATTTGGTAGAATGTATGAATGATCTTGGCGTGCTCAGGCCTGCCGATAAAAATAGATAATGTACCATCTTCCCTCATCCCAAGGTAACCATTCGCTTTTAACAGAGGAGATATGTCATTCTCAATTTTCTTCATGACAATCTGCTCTTCATTTTGATCGACTACTTGCCATCCTTCATATTTTGCCCAAAAGTCCTCCATCGACCAAATTGTTTCTGTCAATTTCTCTTCACTTAACTCGCCATCCAAATACATACGCTGAAGAATGACCTTCCTTTCAATTGGATCATTTTCCTTTTGAACGGTTTCTTCCGCAAAAACGGTTAAGCAAAATGGCAATATGAAAAGTGCCATGATAAATTGGATTCTAAGTTGATTAAACAATATACTCACCTCTTAAGGCGTTTACTTTTTATGTAGTTTGACCCAAATAAGGATTATTAACCAGAAAAAAATCAAAAAGAGCTGACTCCAAGTCGGGTCAGCCCACAAATTATTTTAAGTGATTTTCGTGGATGTTAAGGTTATCGAACATGTCATTGGCATCCAAAATGATCATTTCCCTCGTATCTCCATCCCGAAGATTGTTATCAAGTGTCATCGTCCTGAAATAGACACCTTCATCGGTGGTTACATATAGGGTACGGCCATTGGTAAGCGGTCCGATCTCCTTTTTGATTCTTTGTTTGACATTTTTTGCTTGGCTGTAGTCATCAAGCAGCAAGGCTACCAGCATTTCATCTTGCATGATGATTGTCCTGGCATCGCTAACCTGCTCCACTTTATTGGCGACACCATTTACTCTGTCGGCTAAAGATCCTTCATAAGAATTATAATAAGATGATTTAGCCTTTAGCGGCTTACTTTCATGTCCATGGTAGTTACGGTCACTCTTACTGTACGCATCATCTTTATTGTATAAACCTTGCACCATATTCTCATAATTGATGTTTCGCACCAATGCATCTTTTTCATGGTACCCTGTATCATTCGTGATATTTTCATTTTCCGCTGTATCATTATTAGCACATCCAACCAAACTGACGGCGGCCAATACCGTACAAAGCGGCTGTGCCCATTTTATTTTCTGCACCAATAACCCTCCCATTGCAATAGAATGAGCTATATTCCGCTCATAATTAGCATGGGTGTCGAAAGGGAAATGTACTCTGTAAGATACGGCCAAAAACCCGTTTTAATTCCTATTAAGGGAAGAAATCCTTTTCGCCAATTTTTCATTCATCTCCATCCGCTCCGAAAAACCTTCCACGGTCATTTTCCAGACCGAATGAAGCTGGGAAGAACTTTTATTAAGACGATTCCATTCACGGAAGATATCGGTAGGGTAAGTTAAAGCATATAAAAAGGCCAGGTCTGACTGATACCTTTGCAATTGCGGCACTTCCCACAGCTCGTTGGCCGCATCTTCCAGATGTGGCGAAATTCGATTTGCATACTGTAAGTAATCAATGCACCTTGGGGCATTGGCCATTAAGTCAAAATCGATTAAAGTCAAAGTGCCGTCCGCTCTCCGCAAGAAATTATGGTGGGCGCAATCACCATGAATGATGACTTTCTTTTCCTTATCCCATAAAGACTGATATTTATCAAACCCCTCTAGCGACCATTCCCCCCATCTAATCCATTCCTTGATAATATCTTCGGAAACATATTGGCGAACATAGGAAAAGTTCTTTTTAAATAGTGATAAGCGTTCTTTCCACTTTTTTGATTGATTGAAAACAGGCGCGTTAATGGAGAGATTTTCCGACACATCATGGAAGCTTTCCAGTAACTGAATGCCTTCTAAGCGGTCCTTATCATTGGAAAACCTGAATTTTTTCTTGTTCGGCGGAAAATAGTCCATACTGCCATACCATTTCCCTTTAAATTGAAAGGGCATTAAATTCTGATGAATATAATACGTTTGATGAAATCCCTTTTGTTTTAATAAAGAAGTCAGTTCTCTTTGCCGATCCCATTTTTCAAAACTGTCAAATCCTTTAAGGATCATTGAATGACCTTTTTCAAAAGTTATTAAATAGACACTGCTTTGAATATGGTGGACATTCTTTGGCTTACGATTTAAATAAGAGAGGAGACGAGTGTTAAAAACACTGTCTCCTTGATGATTAGTAGTCATCGCTTTCATCTACATATGTCGGTATCCCAAATGTTTCAGGTGCACGAACGCCCCCGAATTGACCTGGCTGGCCTCCCATTTGTCCAGGTAACATAGCTTCAGGCTGCCCCCCAAGCTGTCCGCGCATCATGTCCGGCTGACCACCAAATTGTCCAGGCATCATTCCTGGTTGACCTCCGTTTTGACCACCCATCATGCCGGGCTGGCCTCCGTTTTGACCGCCCATCATCCACGGCTGGCCTCCATTTTGGCCGCCCATCATCCCTGGCTGGCCTCCATTTTGACCGCCCATCATCCACGGCTGACCTCCATTTTGACCGCCCATCATCCCTGGAGGACCTCCATTTTGACCGCCCATCATCCACGGCTGGCCTCCATTTTGACCGCCCATCATCCCTGGCTGGCCTCCATTTTGACCGCCCATCATCCACGGCTGACCTCCATTTTGACCGCCCATCATCCACGGCTGGCCTCCGTTTTGGCTACCCATCATGCCGGGCTGGCCTCCGTTTTGACCGCCCATCATCTCTGGCTGATCTCCGTTTTGGCCGCCCATCATCCCTGGAGGACCTCCTATTTGCATCTCCTTTATGCCGGGCTGGCCTCCGTTTTGACCGCCCATCATCATACCTGGCTGACCTCCGTTTTGACCGCCCATCATCATGTCCGGCTGACCTCCGTTTTGGCCGCCCATCATCATACCTGGTGGCTGGCCTCCGTTTTGGCCGCCCATCATCATACCTGGTGGCTGACCTCCGTTTTGACCGCCCATCATCATGCCGGGCTGACCTCCGTTTTGGCCGCCCATCATCATGCCTGGTGGCTGACCTCCGTTTTGGCCGCCCATCATCATGCCTGGTGGCTGACCTCCGTTTTGACCACCCATCATCATGCCTGGTGGCTGACCTCCGTTTTGGCCGCCCATCATCATGCCTGGTGGCTGACCTCCGTTTTGGCCGCCCATCATCATGCCTGGTGGCTGACCTCCGTTTTGGCCGCCCATCATCATGCCTGGTGGCTGACCTCCGTTTTGGCCGCCCATCATCATACCTG
>NZ_JBFTMS010000018.1:0-110820 GCF_056397085.1 Peribacillus sp. 05N428
TTTTGAAAAGGAATTAGATGATTATATTCATTACTATAACCACAAACGAATGAAGGTAAAATTAAAAGACCTGAGTCCGATAGAATACCGAACTCAGGTCTTAGAAGCTGCTTAAATTATATGTCTAACTTTATTGGGTCAGATCAACTCTATGAAAATCAAGTTTGTCTACAGTTTTTTTGGCTTGTATAAATTTGGACGTTGATTGGAACGTAGGGCACTCGCTTTCCGCGGGCGGTCAGGGAGCCTCCTCGGCTTTCGCCTGCGGGGTCTCCCCTAGACGCGCTTTTCCCGCAGGAGTCTCGTACCTTCCGTTCCAATCAACTATGTTTAAAATTTTTCTTTGCGTACGATTTTCTTTTCAAATTTGCGCTTATTCGCACACGAGCATATCAAGGACGTCTTTAAGATGAAATCAATCAAGGTCGTGAAAACCATGGAAAGAAGCCTTTTCCACCAGATAAATTTGATAGGGAAGAAACCAGAGCAATTAAAGAGAGTACTACGGATCCTGAGAGGGGATACTATGTGAAAGATGAACAAACAAACAGTTTGCCTATTCATTCCACGCGGCCGCAGACCGCAACGGTTATCTATGGGCAACGATTGTAACACCTGGTAATACACATGACAGTCATATTTTGGAGCCACTTGTTGAGCAAGTGATTGAGAAAGGTAACCAGAAGCAGTTGCCGAAGATGCAGCTTATAAAACACCAGCGATTACAAGCTACCTATTTAACAAAGAAATCACACCTGCTTTACCCTATACACGTCCTCGTACAAAAGAAGGATTCTTTCGCAAACATGACTATGTTTACGATGAACACTTTGATTGTTACCTTTGCCCTTCGGGAGAAACTTTAAAGTACTCAACAGCAATAAAGAGGGCTATCGCGAGTACAAATCGCCAAAACAAATTTGTACAACATACTCATTTTTATCACGGTGTACAGAAAGCAAAGACTAAAAGTAGTGACACGGCATATCTGGCAAGCATATGTGGAAGAAGCAGATCATCTGCGTCATCATCAAGATGTAAAACCTATATATGCGAAACGCAAAAAAACGATTGAGCGTGTATTCGCAGATGCAAAAGAAAAGCATGGTATGCGTTGGACTACTTTAAGGGGACTTAAAAAATTGTCGATGCAAGCGATGCTTACTTTCGCTGCCATTAATTTAAAGAAGATGGCCACTTGGACATGGAATGGCTTAACATAGTGGCTCGAAGAGCCCAAATCTCTTATCCATTGGTCAAAATTTCAAGGGAATTTTAAAAGGGGTTAGGAATTTTTTAATTCCGAACCCCTTTTTTCATTTCCACCATCTTGTTTGAGGGAAATCCTTCGAACCAAGCACTACCGGTTCGCCTATTTGAGGGGTGCAGACCTGGACACCAAGGTCATTGGCCGCTTTTGTTACCCGTTCTATCGGATCTGTCCAGTCATGAAAAGACAATGTGAAACCTGCCCAATGAATGGGGATCATCCGTTTTCCTTGTACATCGATGTGTGCTTGAACAGTTTCTTCCGGAAGCATATGGATGGTTGACCAACGTTCATCATATTGGCCGCATTCCATTAAGGTTAAATCAAAAGGACCGTATTTTTCGCCGATTTCTTTAAAATGGCTGCCATAACCACTATCGCCGCTGAAATATACCTTTTCTTGTTTTCCTTTAATTATCCAAGAACACCAAAGTGTCGTATTGCCATCGCCTAAACTTCTACCAGAAAAATGCCTTGCAGGCGTACAAATAAATTGCAAGTCCTTGAATGAAGCTTCATCCCACCAATTATGTTCCTGAATCAGTTCTTGTTTAACGCCCCATCTTTCTAGATGTCCACCGACACCGAGTGGGACAATGAACTGACTGACCTTATCTTTTAACTTCTTTATCGAGAAATAATCCAAATGATCGTAGTGATCATGTGAGAGCAGGACGGCATCGATAGGAGGAAGCACATCGATATCAAAAGGCAGCTCCCCGCTAAAGCGCTTGTTCCCGAACCATGGAAAGGGAGTGGGTGCTTTGCCAAACATGGGATCCACTAAAATGGTTTTCCCATCTAACTCCAACATGAATGCAGAATGACCAAACCAGGTGATTTTATTGGAATTCTTAGAAGCGGGTTCTTTTGTTCCAATTACAATATGACTGTCGGGTCTTCTCTTTGGATTAGGTTTTAGGAAATCACGTAAAATGGAACCAGTATGTTTAAGACTCATCGCTTGACTGGCAGGAATCTGATTTTGGAATTTCCCTTTGGCAAAATTCTCTTTAGTAGTGAAACTTCTTACTTTTTCTTTGTTAGTCCGTCTTCCAAGCGGAGGATAGAGGTTAAGGAAAAGTAACAAGAGTATAAAAGTAGAAATGAGGATCTTAATAATTTTCATCATGATAGCTTCCTCCAATAGTAATCATCGCTTTTATTAATACATATCATATCACAGAATTTATACGGTTATTTACTATGATGTGCCACAAGATAAATGATAAAGATAGGATTCATAAACTGTAAATCACATTGGGTGGAGAGTTTTTTCTTATGGCAAATGTTTAAGTTTCACCCGTCTCAGGCAGGGAATAGAGGTATATATAATGAATAATATAGAGGACGAGATAAGGAATGTAGCAGCTGAAGGGTAGGGTGATAAATCGATTGTTAATGTTTTTCAGAGTCTTTGTATGGGTAGTATTTATTGCTCTATTAGCCTATGTCATTCTTTCTTGGAAATATAAAGACAAGGTTAGTAAAAGGATTGAAGCGATTCGAAAAACCTGGTATATCATTTTTATACTGGGAGCACTGATTTATTGGAATTTCTATCCGATGAGCATTTTTAATGAGTGGAAAAATTTCTTGATCATGGCTATCGTATTCATCCTGATTGATATGTTTGTGTTCTTGAGCATGTATATATCGAAGATTGGCGATAACGAGCTATCCTATGCAACAAAAGCCGTTGCGGAAAGTGATAAACTATTAACGGATAATAGGGAAAAGGTCAAGAATATGTTTCATCTCCTAAAGAAAGAAGGAATACCTG
Source organism: Peribacillus sp. 05N428 (assembly GCF_056397085.1). NCBI lineage: Bacteria > Bacillati > Bacillota > Bacilli > Caryophanales > Bacillaceae > Peribacillus > Peribacillus sp. 05N428. The sequence goes on from NZ_JBFTMS010000018.1 coordinate 3,054, forward strand.
AGTATTATCAAACGAATAAGGAATACTTGGCTTATTTGAGCATTCTCCTTCAAGCATATGCAGCAAAGGAAGGGATGAACGTGAAAATCCTTCCTTTCAAAACCGAACAGGACAAGCAGTCGGTGATAAATGGGCTTCCGAACTTGAATGGCAGTACCATTCGTGCTACATTGGAAAGAGAAGATACGTATTATAATGATGAAGAAAAAATGGCTTTGCAGCCTGTTAGTATTTTGATGGAACCCTATATCCTTGACGTTAAATCAGAAAGCTTCGTTTCAGAAGTCGATTGTTTATTGATAGCATTATTAATCATGATGTTCGATATGGTCATAAAACAAAAACCAGGTGGTGAAGGATAAATGAGCATTTATGATAAAGCCGGCAACGACGTGTCAGTTACCGTAATCAAACCACAGGTTAAAATACCCGATGTAGGTTTAAGTCCCCACACTAAAAAAGTGATGAAACAGAACGAACGCATTATCCTGAAACAAAAAGAAAAAGCTGCACGTTTCAGCCGGTTAAAAAATGTTTTATAAGAAGGAAGGGGTTTTTCCTTTCCTTATGATATTTAATGGTTAACCCGCATATACTATTCATAATCAAAGAATAGGAAGGGTCTTTCAGAATATGAACAAAAAGCCCGAGAGAGTTAACATCCCGGTCCCCTCCGCTTCACCATCCGAGAAACGGATACATAAGGCAAATGCCGACCTGCTCAAGCTTTTGCAAAGGCTTAAAGCGAAACGTTGGATTTTTTTAAGGTGAAAGAAAGCCAGTCTCCTAAGGAGACTGGTTTTTTTATTTTTTACATGATCACTCAGGGTGGAAGTATTGAATATTTTTCCGTCCAGACTCTTTGGCCATATACATGGAACGGTCCGCTTTTTTCAAAAGTGAGTCCATTTCCGTACCATGATGAGGATAAAAGCTAATCCCTATGCTAGCTGATACAAAATGATCATTTCCATTAATGGTAATGGGCATGGTGGATAAACTGTTCAATAATAATTCAGCGTTTTGCTGAGTGCTTTTCATTAAATCCTCACAATGCGAAGGATTTAATAATACAATGAATTCATCACCACCGATTCGAGCCACCTGACTGCCTTCGGGGACGGTTTGCAAAAAACATTCGGCAGCCTTTTTAATGACTTCGTCACCAGTATCATGTCCAAAGGAATCATTGAAAAATTTTAAATGGTCAAGATCGATGTAAAGAAGGGCCATTTCATCGTTCGTTTTATCTTGATGATAATCAAAATAGTTATAAATGAAGTTCCGATTATAAAGGCCTGATAAAGGATCCCTGATAATCCCCTTTTCAAGATTGATGGCATGACTAATCAAAGCTGCCATAGACTTAATGAGGGTTAGGTCATATTCTTTAAAAACATGAGGATTAATGTCGAATGCACATAATGTCCCAATGATTTCATCCTCATTCATTAGGGGAGCTCCCATAAAACACCCATTCCCGATAAACCTCGTTGCAGGGTGGCCACTAGTCAATTCATGTTTCCCCAAATTCGGGATAACGAGTGGTTCCAAGCCATTCTCAACAACTAATTTACTATAAGCCATATTATAAGGAAGGAAGTCACCTTCACAAATCAACTTTGCATTTCTATTGAAGGACTTGATCATGAAACTCTGGATGGGAGTCACTATAGAAAGGAAAAATGTATTGACCTCAATGGTTTGAGCTAATAGTGCTAATACTTCTTTGGCGATGGAATCAAAATTTTTATAATAGTTGATATCTTGCTGAATCATTCTCAGGCTCCTTTTTTGTCTATATTCTTTTTAGGTTTTCTGGTGATATTTCTTATATTCAAAGCAAAGAAACAAAAGCGTAATCTGAATATCGTGACAGTTGCCCGGATTTACTCTAAACTCAATTAAGGGGTTGGAATTGTATTATGGATGAATCATGTATCAAGAAAGTTGAAAAATGGACCTTTACTTTATTTTCGGCTTTTTTTTATTATCATTAAATTTGCCTGATTATAAAACGATTCTGGCCAAGGCTGGGTATCTCTTCATAATCCATAAATTCTGATCAGTATTTATAGCATTATACTGTAAATGAAAAGGTTAGAGTAACTTTATGTGCATATTTGGCATATTTATGATATTTACCTAGAGAGTAAAGCAACCTGGCATTTTTGCATCCTCTCATGTTAACGGAGCTCATGAATTTAAATGATAAAACGAATGTACCAAGCTCATTTTAAACAAAAATTTGGGGAGGATAAAAGGAAGTAATAAAGTACATATTGGATAATTCAAAAGGGGATCACTATGGGAAAATTAGAAAGTATATATCCTATTGCTATAGAGAATACAAAAGAAAAAATCATCCAGGATATTGATTTTTATTTAGAGAATCAAGAGACAATGCCTTCTTATTCAGCATATATTTCAGACAGGACGACTTTTATTGAGAAAATTTGGATTAATGTTTGGATAAATAAAGCATCAAATGATGTGCCTAGAAAGGAAAAAAAGGCTTTTTTAAGCGAAAGGGGATTTGTAACGGAAGGTTCAGATCATAAGCTGATCAATAGCATGTTCCGGAACGAATTAAAGAAGTATCGCCCATTTGATGGCTTAACGTGGATTAAAAAAACCTTTGCCGACAATCAAGAGGATTGGGAGAAGAGATATAAAAATGCAAGGGAGAAATACTTTAGGCGGCAAGAAGAACAGCGGCTTGCCAAGCAGCGTTGGAAAATACGCGCAAGGCTGCAAGAAGAGGCCAATTCATTTTTCGAAAATAACTCACTTCTTTTATATTTACATGTCAGGTATTATATTGCCGGTATTTTGGCAAAAGATCTTAAGAATAAGCCGAAATTCCAATATGTCGATCCGTACTTGCTTGAAGAACAATTGGTTGAAGAGGGCGGCTTTCAAGCTGCCGAATACCTAATGGTCACTGACTTTTTCGAAGAGCTGACAGGCGATATCCACTCGTTAATCGGTTGGGGCCGGAACCGTTATGAATATGAAAATTACTACTACAGGTATGAAAGGTTAGTTTCGGATTTCATAATGAAATTAGCCCCTGACAAATACTTGAACCATCTATCTGCCGCACTGCATCATGATTTTTTAGAGTCATATGGGGAAAGGCTTACGGTTGATACCCTTCAAGGTATACTAAGCGATGAATTGGCCGATTTGTCTCAGTCCTGTTTTGATGAGCTTCAGGAAGAATACCTTTCTGATTTACTGAAGCTTGAAGGAATTCCTTTTAATGAAATATTGCACGAAGAAATATTTGAAAAAGACGTGGAGAACAGAGAAAGAAGAAAAGCTGAGGTATTGGCAGAAGAAGCCAGGAAGCGGGCAGAAGAGCAAAGGATGATCGATGACATCATCGGTAAGGCCTATACTCCATCATTAGGAAAAAAAGTTAGATATGTTTTGCATATCGGTGAGACCAATACAGGGAAGACGCATAAGGCCCTGGAAAAAATGAAACAAGCGGAAAGCGGTATGTACCTGGCTCCACTTAGACTGCTTGCACTTGAAGTGTTTGATAAATTAAATGCGGATGGTGTACCTTGCTCATTAAAAACCGGTGAAGAAGAAAAGGCTATTGAAGGTGCTAAACATGTCTCCAGTACCGTTGAAATGTTTCATGAAAAAGACTACCATGAAGTAATTGTCATAGATGAAGCCCAAATGATTGCCGATAAAGATCGAGGCTTTTCTTGGTTTAGGGCAATTACACAAGCTAATGCGAAAGAAGTACACATAATCGGGAGCAATAATATCAAAAAGATGCTTCTGAACCTTCTGAATGAAGCCGACTTAGAACTTCACGAATACAGACGGGAAATACCGCTTGAGGTGGAACAAAGGGAGTTTGGACTGAAGTATACCAAAAAAGGGGATGCCCTCATTTGTTTTTCTAGAAGGCAGGTACTGGAAACAGCATCCAGGCTTAAAGAGAGTGGACATAATGTCAGCATGATATACGGCAGTATGCCTCCTGAAAATAGAAAACGGCAAATAGAATTATTCAATCGCGGTGAAACCTCAGTTGTCGTTGCCACCGATGCGATTGGAATGGGATTGAATTTGCCAATACGCCGCATCGTCTTTCTTGAAAATGAAAAATTCGACGGGACACGAAGAAGAAGATTGACTTCTCAAGAAATCAAGCAAATCGCAGGCCGAGCGGGTAGGAAAGGGATTTATGACACGGGGAAGGTTGCATTTACAGCAGAAATCAAAATCATGAATAAGTTGCTGGAACAGGTAGATGAGCCAGTTCAAACCTTCACTATCGCCCCAACCTCTGCTGTATTTGAACGTTTTCAAAAATATTACCGAAACCTAGGGACATTTTTCGAAATGTGGGAGAGGTTTGAGCCTCCTAAAGGCACGAAAAAGGCTTCGCTATCGGAAGAAAGGGAGCTTTACGAACTAATACGGGATACAGAAATCGAAGCTCGTTTTTCTTTAATGGATTTATATGGTTTCCTGCATATTCCTTTTTCGGCAAAAGAACCAAGTCTGATCAGACAGTGGCTGGAAACGGTCGAAGCGATTGCCGAGAACAGTGACCTTCCTGAACCGATCATCAAGACAAGAAATCTTGAGGAATTGGAGCTATCTTATAAAGCGATAGGTCTTCATCTATTATTTTTATATCGGATGGGTAAGCGTACGGAAGCTGTTTATTGGGAGCGTATCCGTGAAGAAATCAGTGATGGCGTTCATGATCAGTTAAAAGATGAAATGTTGAATTATCAAAAAAAATGCAAGCGCTGTGGAAAAAGGCTTCCTGATGACTCACGTTTTCAAATATGTGACGCTTGTTATCATAGAGGGATTAGAAAAACGCACAGATTCAATTAAACGAATTCTTTTGATAATAACCCGAATAAATTGCATTCGGGTTATTGGTGTTTGCATAAATCACTTAGTCGTTCGTTTCGATTTAACAATAAGTGCTGCTTGCTGCTTCATTCGTTTATCCGCTTTCTTGTCATGCACCACTAAGATTGCATGAATTAATCCAGGGACATAAAAAAATAGTGTGAGGACCAAATTAAGCACAGCCTGAATGGGTTTACCGGCCAATAATACGGCTAATGGAGGGAAAATAATCGCAATTAAGTAAAGAATGGTGAACACTCTCCAATATAATGATTTTTATCTGACTTCGGTTTGTTTCTCTTAATGGTTACTTTACTGAACAGCAATTTGATTACTGATGTTCCATTTTCCTGATGATTCCTCTAGTAATCGCCTTGATAAATATATGCTCAATAGCCCGATTCATACCTACTGAGCAATCTGGCTCAAAGAAGCAGTCTTTTTACCCCGATATAACAGGAGGGACATGGTTAATCATCGTTTTTGCTGACATCGGTCAATGTGTCGCGGTTTTTTGTGTTAGAATAATCAGAATACTAACTGACGAAAGCGGGAGATTTATGAAAAAAAAGATAGGCTGTTTGCATGCACACTATACAAATATAGAATACATAGAAACCGCATTCTCGAAATTCGATATTGAATGGCTTCATTTTGTAGATCCGGGATTAATGCAGCGGGTGTCAACGGATGAAAATTTTAATTATTCGGATGCTCAAAAAAAGGTTAAACAACAGGTCGAATGGATTGCCGAATGTAAAGTGGATGCCATCCTGATAACCTGTACAAACTATATTGCTTTATTAAACGAAGAACAACTATCTTTACCCATGCCCATCATTAAAATCGATGAACCATATTTTGAGCAAATTTGCCAATTGCAGCAGCCGCAAATGATATTATTCACGAACCCTGCCACTGTTGAAGGAACAGTCAAACGTTTAACTGCACATGCTGAAAAATATGGGACTGTGGATTTTGAAGTCATCATTATCGACGATGCCTTTGAATTCATTATGCAGGGATTGGGAGAAAGATATAATCAGGAAATCATGAATTGCCTATCCCAGTTTAAAAACGAAAATAGACGGCTGTCTGTAGCTCAACTATCAATGGTCGAAGCGGCAAGGAGATATGAACTTCAGACAGGACAGACAGTTTTAAATCCATTGCATGCATTAGTTGATTCCATGATACATCAACTAGAACTAAGTTCCTTGAGTGGCGTTTGAATCCTAGGATGTATGGTGCCGGATGAACGGAATGATTGTTAAATTCAAAAAATGTCTTTGAGTATGAAAAAAAATCATGCATGATCTGGTTTATCGCAATGCAGGGATTTCAGACGACAAGCTCGAAAAAAAAGCGAGTTTGACTGCCGTTTTTTATTTACAAAACGTTTCAGTTGATTTCGGAAATCCATTCCCTTTCCGCCTATTGTCTGCCAAGCCACATCAAAGCGGCTGCGGTGTCCGGCTAGCCAGTAAATCGGCAGGAGTGTCGCAAATTTGTTCAATCCAATAAGGATTACAGTAAAAAAACATGAAGGATAATCTAGTCTTATTATATATTTTAGGTAGAACACCATCTACAAACTGAAATCCCTATGCAGGGATTTTTTTTATGCCTTTGTACGGATTTGTTCACGGATGTTTTCAAGTTCTTCAAGGGATAGATCCGTTAGGGAATTTTTAATTTCCTCTTCGACCCGTTTTCGGTCAAGCTCCCTATATTCACTCCACCAATCCCGCAGCCCTTCGGTGTTTTCGAGAAGATACTCTATATCTATTTCTTCTTGCTCATCATCTGATAAATATCGCATGACCGCACCTAATAATCGATTGAGTTTAGCTGCTTCACTTTCCTTATCAGGTGAAGCGGGGGTATCTTTCACTTCTAAATCATCTTTAGCAGGAACATTCCGAGGTGTCATAATATCCTCCTGTTTTTAGTACTAGTGTGCCTAAAAAGGGCGGTTTTCAATAGCTGTTTTTCGTATTTTTGAAAAATTCTTGGTATATAAATTTCAACAAATACCTCGCTAGAATATATAAAAAATATCATCATCCTTTAATAGGTTCAAAAAGTAGTCGGTTGGTAAGGGGAAAGGATAATAAAAGGAATAGCTAATGCTATTCCTTACATCAAGCGACTAATTTTCTGCATTCTTCTGCGCATCTCAAACAAGCCTCGGCACATTTTTGACAATGTTCATGATCGTGTTTTTTGCATTCATTTCCGCAGCTTTCACAAATCTTGACACAAACTTCAGCCAACTCTGAAATAAACAGGGTTCCTCTCCCTATCGCCTGTGCTAAAAAAGAGCAAATATCCGCACATTCCCGATCCAAGCGAATGCATTCCACCATCATGTTTACATGTTCTTCTTTTAAGCATGCGTCGTAACAATGATTACACGCGGTGATACAATCATTTAAAGTTTGGATAACAGATGAATAATTTTCATGTGACATGAACAATCTCCTCCTAATATGGTTTTCCCTTACTATTATCCATTAAACTATCCTTTAAACTTCTATTGGGAAAAGGTAAATGGTTCTTTAAAACTGATCGGACAAGTAATGGACTATAGGGAATGAATGAAAGGGACAATGCATAAATTTAAATGAAAGGAGTGGATATATGAAAATGTTCATTAAATTAAGTGTTGCCAGTGTCTCCGGAGCCGTCGTGTATTTGATATATAATGTCAACCAGACACTGCGTAAAGGAATGGGAACGCTGGAAGAAACAAATAAGACACTGGAAGAGGTAAGAAATGCTGTACATGGATTGACGCAAGAGTCCAAACAACTGATCCACTCTGCCAATCAAATCACAGCGGATGTAAAAGGGAAGATGGAAAATGTAGATCCATTGCTAGAATCCGCTCAAGATGTTGGGGAAATGATTCATAATGTAACCAATTCCATGAAAGAAGCCAGTTTGGAAAGCCGACCTAAGGATTTATCCACACCGTCAGCTCCTTCAACTCGAACTAAAGGTGGGGGGGTTCAAATAAAACTCAAATAGAATCATCATTTATCTTTAAAAACAGGCACCCCGGGATTCACTAACCTATTAAAATAATCGTTTCTACTATTTAATTCAGAGGGGGAGCTTTATCTTGATTATTCAATATAGCGTGGCTGCAATCGCTTTAGCCTTCATTTGGTTGGTCGTATTTTTAATAAGTACACTTCAAAAGGGAATGGTCACGATAGGGGAAGCCAATCAAACATTGGCTGAGGTGCGAAATGCCATCCACGATTTGTCCGGCGAATCGAAACAACTATTGCAAACTGCAAATGAAATCACCGACGATGTAAAAACTAAAATGAAAACGGTTGAACCATTATTGGATTCTGCACAGGATGTTGGTGAAGCGATACATTCAGTTACAAACTCTGTTAAAAAAGCCACTAACGGCTTCCGTACAGAGTTTTCCCCGAAAAAAATCAATGCTATCAAACCCAAAAGCCAAATTAGATAAAAAAGAAAAAAATAAAAATGAAAGACACTGCCCGGTTTTGGAGTGTCTTTTTTGATGGTATGTATAATGGCCGTACTCTTATGCCTCATATGGATATCGCCAGTGGTTTATATCTATAAGACCCATTTCTCTCATACAGATCTCTTAACACCCTGTATGAGAATATGGAACAAACATAAATTTTGTATGTTTTGTATGGATTGTAGGACAAGCAATTATTTTTCTGTCTTGTCACCTGTAGATTGACCGGATGTTTTTGAATCACTGGAATGCTTGACGCCTTTACTAACATATGGTTTGGCGCTTTTTTTCTTGTTGGCACTTGTTTTCCAACGATTCCAGCCCTTCTTGCCCGTTCCAGTGCCCGTACCTTTACCCGTCCCGCTCTTAGCCTTAGCTTTACTCATGAAATCACTCCATTACTATTGTATGGTTAGTTTAAACCATTTTACTTGATTATTACCCAAGTATGTTGAAATATACAGTAACGAAGGGGATATGTACAGGGAAAGGCTCAATATTTTTAATCTAAATCTTTATAAACCAATAACAGCAAGGTTTTTGCCGTGCAGAACTTGCTTTTGGCTTCACTTTATCGATATCGATCTTGATTTCGTCAGTAAGATGCTTATGCCGATTTTTTTGCAAATGGTCAAGTAGTGCAGGAAGGTTAATAATACCGCACCAGTGTTCATTCCTAAAATGATTCCTCCCATATTAAGAGAAGCCTGAGACCCTAGGATATACATCATTAAAAAGGCAACAATATGGGACCATACCGTATGGATGAAAGCATCTTTCACTAAACCCAGGCCGATGAGATAGGCTTGCATGGGAATGACAAAAAAATGAAAAAGGAAGTAAGGACATAATAATTTTAAATAGTATGCGGCAGATGTCGAAGAAAAAAAGAGGGAGGTCAAAGGTTCCGCAAAGAAATAAATGAAAATCACGGCCGGAACTCCATACAATACGGTGAAAGACATCGATTTTTGCAATAAAACCCTCAATTTTTCTTTATCCTGCCTTTTGTAAGCATTCGAAACATTCGGAATGAGCATGATCATTAAAGAATGCGCGATAAAGGCTGGAAAGAAGCCGATCGTCATTGCAACTCCAGTAAGCATCCCAAAATGCTCTGTAGCCACTACCGCACCGAATCCTGCCGAGAGAAGGGCAGTGTGGATCAAAAAAGGTTGGATGGCATTTGTTATCGCATGAAAGATCCTTAACCCCATGGTGGGCAGAGAAACCGCCAATAACTTTTGCCGTGCATGTTTACCGGTTGTCCGTGAGTTCGTACCGCGCCTCATGATCCGCATTTGAAGAATCAAAAGGTTGATCAAGTAAAGAAAAACGAGGAACTCACTGCCAATCAAAACAAAAAAGGCCATCAATAATGACTTTTCCTGGTTAAAATGAAATAAGTTAAAGATGAGGAAAAGCAAACCGAATTGAATGATATCTTTTAAAAAGTTGGAAAAGGCGATCTTCCCCATTTGCTGGACACCCATGAAATAGCCTCTTGCAATCGACGAAAAGGCAACTATTGGGATCAATGTGATGAGCAGCCATTTAATATAGGGATGGAATTTGTCCATTATGGATGAGAAGGAAAGTATGAAAGGCATGACTACACACATTACCAATACGACGACTGCAGCCATCTTAAGTGCATGAATGATAAGATTATAATGCATGGCCTGTTTATTTTCCGCAACGAATTTCGAGATGGAAATATGTAATTCAAGGCTGGCGATCACATATATCAAAAAGAAAATTGGCAATATGGACATATAAAGCCCCATGCCCTCTTCGTGTAATTCCCTGGCTAGGAGCATGTTCACTAAAAATTCGATACATTCACCAAAAAACGCTGCGACAATCAAGATGAGCGTTCCTTTATAAAAAGATTTCATGTTGGTCCACTCCTAACAAGGTGTTTGTATAAAGATATGAGACATGCCATGGAATATTCATGAGGAACTGCAGATCACGGCGATACAAAATGCGATTATGCCAATGGCAATCCTTATTAATCGCTGTTGAAAGATAAAAAATTAAATCAGGGTAAGCTCGGGAAATGGAATGAAATCGATTTGGTTACATTCATTTCTAATGGGCAAATCATTAGTCATGACATTCATCAAAAGGCTTCATATGGTGATATTCCAAACGAGGCTTTTTTGTTGCCATGGTTCCTTTGGTCGAAAGTGTCAGAAGAACATAAGAATGGGACACGAATTTCGCTTTGAAATTCATGCTATATTTTGCTATCCTTTAGCAGAGGGGATGATCAATATGAAATTCACATCTATTAGTCAATCAAATATAGATGAATTGTGCATTGCGTTTGAAAGTTGTCTTACGAAACATGACATTACATTTAAATATGTAGATATGACGGAAGAGAACGGAATCATATCGTTTATTTTTTGTGATGACCCGGAAAATGCGAGATCGGTCGACATGGAAAGTGAACGCTTCATTGGATTGGACACCGATTACATAGCCAAGGAAATTTTAGAGCCAATCCTGCCTAAATTAAAGGAATTTGCACAATATAAAATCATCGATTAAGATGATTTTTTTGTTTTGATATTTGTTTTTATTGCCCAGATGGAATTGGAAATTTAACTTCCTATTTATATACAGGGGTAGTTAGGGGAACTAAAAAAGCTGGAAAGCGGTTTACCATTGGGTAGCTGGCAGGAATGGTGACTAAATAAAAGAAATACCCTGGGTGTGTAAACATCCAGGGTATTTCTTCTTTGAAAAGCAATCTTGATGGATTGTAAAGATCGCTTTTCACCACTTACTATACTTCGCAGCGTTCTGGATTAAATGACCATTTTTTTACCGGCATTTAATTCAACTTCCTGCTTAGGCGTTTCTATGGTCTTGTTTTTCTTCACTCTAAAGTGATAAACCGCATAACATCCAAGGAAGAATGCTCCCCCGCAATACAGGGCCATTCGCTGCTCAGGAACAAATGCTAAACTGATCATGACGATGCAGTTTGTTACTAAAGCAAGAATGGGGATGAATGGGTATAGCGGAACTTTGAATTTCAGATTTTCTATCTTTCCACCTTGGCGGGTATATGATCTTCTAAAAGCAAGAAGACTAGCAGATATGGCAATCCAGCCAATTTGTGCACCTAATCCTGCAAGGGAGAGAAGAAAGACAAATATTGTGTCTGCAGCTACTACACTAGAAAGTAAAGACAAACCGGCAATCGCCAGGGTGATGAGCAGGGCATTAAGTGGAATTCCTCTCTTATTCACCAAACCGAGCTTCGGACTTGCCATACCTTCCCTTGAAAGGGAGTAGAGCATACGTGTGGCAGCATAAAGGCCGGAGTTCGCCACTGACAATAGTGCTGTAAGAATGATGAAGTTCATGATGTCAGCTGCATACGGAACTCCGATGCTATCTAGTACAACAACGAATGGACTTTCTGAGATACCTGCTTTTTCCCTTGGAATCATCGCCGAAAGTACAGTGACCGAAAGAACAAAGAAGAAAAGGGTTCTCCACACCGTTTGTTTGATGGATTTTGGTATGACCTTTTCCGGGTTTTCACTTTCTCCAGCGGCAATTCCGATTAACTCTGTGCCCTGGAAGGAAAAGTTCACTGTAATCATGGTGATTAGCAGGGCCGATATCCCATTAGGGAAAAGACCCTCAGCGAAAAAGTTTGAGAAAAATGGAGTCTCTTGTCCACCTTTCATATCAATCAAACCAAACATAGCAGCACCGCCAACGATGATGAACAGAATGATGGCCAATACTTTTATGCTAGAAAAAACAAATTCCGATTCGCCAAATGCCTTTGCTGATAAGGCGTTTAGTGAAAAGATGAGAAAAGCAAAGATTGCACACCACATCCAAACGGGTGATTCAGGGAACCATCTTTGCATAAGCTGACCTGCCGCCAGAAACTCCAAGGCAACTGTAACTGCCCAGCCTAACCAGTAGAGCCATCCAATGGCAAACCCGGTGCCAGGACCGATGAACTTTGTCGCATATGTCTGAAACGAACCGGAAACAKGCATCGCAACGGATAGTTCACCTAGACAAAGCATCGTTAAATACATGATGAAGCCGCCGACTATGTAAGAGAGGATAGCGCCGAAAGCTCCTGCTTCATGAATGGTATAGCCCGAACCGATGAAAAAGCCCGTACCAATACATCCCCCTATTGAAATCATAAATAAATGTCTTGCTTTCATGCTCCGTTTTAATTCATTTGGTTGATTTTCTGCTGTTTTCATTGAAAAACTCCTTTACCTGATGGGTGCAAACGGTTTCATTTATGGACGTTATTAGGGAATTTTTGTTTTCACAAGTCTAATAGCTTAGAATCTGATTCTTAGATGATGTCGAATTCCCTCCGAAAGGAGATTACTTCTGCATTAAATAAGCATGAGTCAATATACATAGGTACCTATGCAGAATTAATTTCGAAAGCGCCGCTTATTAAAGAAAAGGAAGCCAAACGTCAGGAAACTAGGGATGTAAATTGATTCAAATCGATCATCCGCCAATGGAGGAAGAAGCTCATAAATGAAGTATGGGCTTTTTCCTATGGAGTATCACTTTAAAGAACTCTCTATCTTTCTATCAAAAACAAAGTGTCCGATTATTTAATTTGAGCCAATAAATCAGGAGTGATATGTTCTTCCGCTCCATAAAGTAATTTTTCCCCAAGTAATGAGCCCATTAATGCGACAGCAACTTCAGCCGTTTTATTATGCTCGTCCAATATTGGGTTTATCTCAACAAACTCTGCCGATGTAATGATATTAGCTTCAGCCAGCATTTCCATGGCAAGATGGCTTTCACGGTAGCTAATGCCTCCCATTACAGGCGTACCGACCCCAGGTGCATCATCTGGATCAAGACCATCAAGATCAAGTGATAAATGTACAAGGTCCGTACGTTCTTTCAGATAGGCGATCGATTCTTCCATCACTTTTGTCATACCCATTCTATCAATCTCATGCATCGTATAGACTTTAATTCCTTTTTCCCTGATTAACTCTTTCTCACCTTGGTCTAAAGAACGGGCACCAATGATGACAATGTTCTCTGGTTTGACTTTAGGAGAATATCCGCCGATGTTTGTCAGTGCAGGGTGGCCAAGACCCAAACTTACGGCTAGGGACATACCGTGTATGTTTCCTGATGGGGAAGTTTCGGCAGTATTTAAATCTCCATGTGCATCATACCATATTACCCCTAAGTTTTCAGTATGCTTCGCTAAACCTGCTAATGTCCCGATAGCAATGCTGTGATCTCCCCCTAAAACTAAAGGAAAACGATTTGCTTGGATGACTTCATCCACTTTTTGACTCAATTTTTCATTACCTTCTGCTACATCCTGCAGATTCTTTAAATTTGTGTCACTATCACTTTGTGCTCTTTCCTGTATTTCTACTTTAATATCACCTTCATCACGGACAGTATAGCCAATGTTTTCAAGTCTTTCACTTAATCCTGCATATCTGATGGCACTTGGCCCCATATCTACTCCTCTTCTAGTTTGACCAAGATCCATTGGCACACCAATGATTGAAATTTCCTTTTTCATATGTAATTCCTCCTTCGATTTTTCTACCCTAGTATAAGGGTAAAAGGATAGATGACTCAACTCGACATTTTTTTGAATATTTATACGATTGAAAAAAGGGTAAAAGTCCTGGGGTAAAATTCCTATTATTGATTATTTATGAATAGGATATAGTACCATGCGGGGTATGAAGGGAATTGGCTGAAATCCTTTGAAATCTGAGATTGTTAAGATTTTTATTCCAGGAATGGAAGTGATAGCGTTACCAATCGGAATCGGTGGCCGAAGGAAGATTCTGAAGATATTGAATATATTTTACTAGTTACATTTATTCATAAAAAGTAGCGGTTTCACCTTAAATGCATGGAAGGATTTTTCATTTTTATATGGAATATATAAAAAAGATTTAAAATATTTAGTAACATAAAATTTTTTCGCGACTTTTTTTCATCTAACACACTGAGTACTTTGTATTTTGCAGCAGTTTGAACTGGGAGGTATTCATGTTGAATTGCAATGATGGATATAGCGTAAGAATGGAACCGAACCAAAGGAATGAGAGCCTTAAGTATTTATCAAACCGCTGGTCAAACAAAATAAATAATTTTTTGGTTCTTTGCATATATGAGCAAAACAATCAATACCATGATCTCAATAATAAATTCAAAACACACAAGTTAAAAGGGGCGAAAGGGTTTCTAACTTTTAAAGATGGAATGAATAATAAAAGTTTTGTTATTTGGGAACATGCATATAAAGAGAACGAAGAGCTATTTGCCAAGCTGAGGTTAACGGCGAGAAATGAAACATTATCACATATTGCCCAACATGTCGTATTTCATCTATTAAGTGAATATGAAAGGGTTACTACAAAAAGTCATGCTATTTTAAAAGATAAACAGTTATTGGAAGACTCCATTTATCAAATGGAAAAAAAATTAAAGAATGAAACCTTTTTGGCTGAGAAATCGGTTTGGGAGGAATTTTATAGCTGGTTTAGACTGCTAGTCAAAGAATGGGTCCTTGAAGAAATAGCCTTATCAAAAGGCTTTAAAGAAATGGAAAGACTTGAGGAAGAAGCATTAAATAAATTATTTTACCATCATCTAACTAAACATTTTACTGAAAACACTCCATTTTTATCGAAAGTAACAGATATCGTTAATGAATATATTAAAGAGTGGATCGAAAAGATCATGAATGAATTTAATATCGAAAACAATACGATCGAAAAGATAGAAAACCTGCTATGTTTTAAGAGGGATTTTCAAACATCAGATTTATTATTATCCACGATGAGGGACTTTGCTTTCAGCTTTGCCATCAAAGATCATTTACTTGTAATGAATAGTCCCCCAT
Organism: Peribacillus sp. 05N428; assembly: GCF_056397085.1. Taxonomy (NCBI): domain Bacteria; kingdom Bacillati; phylum Bacillota; class Bacilli; order Caryophanales; family Bacillaceae; genus Peribacillus; species Peribacillus sp. 05N428. The sequence goes on from NZ_JBFTMS010000018.1 coordinate 18,380, forward strand.
ATCAGTCGGTTAGAGAAGCTATTTATAAAAAAAAATTCGAAATCATTGGAAACATCCCTTGGCCGGCAACACCAATATTAAAGGGGAATACGGAAGGTTTCATACAAATGCTCCCTTTTGGAGAAGATCAAAAAACCTTTGAGCAGACGAATGTAAAAGAAGCTTGGAACCGAGTCCACTCTTTATCTGATGTGGATGTGGATGTTTTTGATGCTCTTTGCAGCCTTTTCCTGTCAAAGGCTGCTCATAATGAGGAAACAGTGGAGATTTATTTAAATGACCTCCTTTCAATAAGAGGATTGAAGCCAAAACTTGGTGGGTTCGGACGTCGGGGTGGTTACGAAGCTAAACAGCGTGAACAAATTTTGAAATCGCTTAAAAATATACAAAGCATCTGGATTAACATTAACAAAGCTACCATCTATGAAAATGGTAAGCCTGTTCAGACAAAGCTACAAGGAAGGACGTTTATCTTTAAAGATTATGCTGGTGTGGAATATGATATATCTGAGGAAGCAGGCAGGAAAAAAATAACGTACACGATTGATAATGTTTTTGCTAAATATCTTAATGGTTCTGCAAGGCAAGTTGCCCTTCTTTCAATAAAGGCACTTCAATATAATCCATATAAGCAACTTTGGGAAAAAAGGCTTACAAGATATTTAAGCTGGCGATGGAGGACCCAAGCAAGGAAAGGAGACTTTTTACAGCCGAATAAAACGAGTACCTTATTGGAATCGATCGGTGAAAAATTAAATGACCGTACACCATCTCGTACTAGGGAACGTTTCGAGAAAGCTTTGGATGTTCTACAGAATGATGGAGTAATTGCATCTTGGCATTATGAAAAGTGGGATGAATCCATAGCCGATTATAAAGGCTGGGCCAGTATTTGGCTGAATTCGATGATATTAATAGAACCGCCTGATATCATAAAGGAGCAATATCGATCTATAGAAAAAAAACAAAAGTCTCACACTGGCAATCGGCTTGCAAAGCAAGCCCCTGGTGGCCTGAAGAGCAGTGAACATATTGGTGAGCAAATAAGAATCACAAGAAAAAAACTCAACCTTTCCTTATATCAATTAGCAGAAGAACTGGAGATATCAGCCCCATACGTCAGTAACATAGAGCGGGGGATGAAAATTCCATCCACTAAAATTCAAACGAAAATGAAGAAATGGCTAGAAAAACAGCAACATATTAATGGATCTTGAACAAATAAACCCTATTCCTAATTAAGGAATAGGGTTTATTTGTGTTGCCATATACATAAAAAGCATTGGCGTTTATCTTGTTCCAATGTCGGGGCTATTGCTGTATGAAGTCGGGGTCATCCAGAACACATATTTTTCATTCTATTCTTTTGACCCTGCTGCCTAAGTGAAATTTAGTCTATAAAAAATAATTAACTGCCTAATGTTTTAAATGAATTTAACAAACTATGAATTTCAAGATTATTAAACCCCTCCATGTAAGATTGATTCAAAGATATCTTTTTTTAAGTAGGGGGGAAGATTCATGATAGAAAATAAACATTCAAACAATTCTCATGAAACTCTTGAGCCGTTATTCAATCCAAGGTCCATTGCAATCCTAGGTGCCTCCAAGAGTGAATACAAAATTGGGAATTTACAGGTCAAAGCCCTTTTGGATGGTCATTTTAATGGGGAGATTTACCCAATCAACCGTAATGCAAAAGAGATTGAAGGGATTAAGTGCTATGAATCTTTGTCAGATGTTCCGAATGAAATTGATTTAGCCATTTTTTGCCTTGGGGCGAATCAGGTCCAGCAAGGATTAGAGGATTGTGCACGAAAGAAAGTGAAAGCAGCCATCATTTTTGCTGCGGGTTTTTCTGAAACAGGAAAAGAAGGCATCAAGCAACAGAAATTGTTAACAGATATTGCAAGAAAGAATGGAATACGGATAGTGGGTCCCAATTGTGTTGGATTAGTGAATTTGTCGAATGGCTTGATTGGCACTTTTTCCCCTGCCATTCAATCAGTGCCAATAAATGACCAAAGAGGGGTAGGATATGTTTCCCAAAGCGGTGCGTTTGGTGTTTTGACTTATATGGCAGCAGCTCAGAATGGATTGAGTTTCAATTATTTCGTGAGTGTTGGAAATGAAATGGAAACTGAATTCTCGGATGTCATTGAATATATGATTCATGATTCAAAAACAAGTGTGATAAGCGGCTACTTGGAAGGTGCAAAAAACCCGGAAAAATTACGAAGCCTGGCAAAAGAGGCATTGGATAGAAATAAACCCATAATTGTCATGAAAACCGGGAGGAGCAAGGCCGGAAGCAGAGCTGCAGCTTCACATACAGGTTCACTTGCGGGATCGGATCAAGTATATGATGCCTTTTTTAAGCAAGTTGGCATCGTAAGGGCCGACGATTATGAAGATATCATATCTTTTTCAAAGCTATTCCTATCAAAGAAGCTTCCAAATGGACGCAATACGGTTATTATCACCAGTTCAGGCGGGAGGGGAATAAATGAAGCGGATCGCTGTGAATCATACGGACTTACCATCAACCCACTGAGCTCAAAGACAATAACAGAAATCAAACGTAATATACCCGAATATGCAAGCGCTTCCAACCCTGTGGATTTAACAGCGGCCGCATCAGTTTCCAATCCTGAGTTATTTCTTGCACCATTGAGAGCACTTGTAGAAGATCCGGATGTCGATAACATCATTTTTACTGAGTTTCCCTTTAATTGGACTGCCGAACACCCTTTGCTTCAAGAGTTCATTGAAATTTGTACATGCTCAGATAAATTTGTATTCATTACTACTTTTCCATTAGACGGCATGACACTTCCGCTTGGTACCGCTGAGCTCGTGAAAAATGGCATACCGGTGATCCCCGGGAACCTTAATCCGATAAGAGGGCTGGCGAAACTGGTTGAATACAGTGAATTTTATCGGAAGAATCTAGAAAATCAAGCTTCCATTATTACTAAGAAAATTGAGAAACAAAGCTTACAAGACATGCTGAAGCCCGGTACTGCATTAAGTGAATCCGAAGCTAGTATGGTTTTGGAACGATACCGGATTGCTACCACGAAGCGTGTAATAGCTGAAAATGAAAACGATGCAGTACAATTCGCTAACAGTATCGGTTATCCGGTTGTGTTAAAGGTCGATTCACCGGATATCCCGCATAAGACGGAAGCGGATGCCATTCGATTGAATGTAAGGACTGATCTTGAAGTCAGGAAAGCTTTCACAGATATTAAGCGGAATGCACTAGATTATAAACCTGATGCTACTATATACGGCATTTCCGTTCAGGAAATGTTGCCTGATGGAGTGGAAATCATTGTTGGTGCAAGTGATGATCCTGTATTTGGACCGGTTATCATGTTTGGTCTAGGGGGAATATTCGTTGAGATCTACAAAGATATATCGTTTAGAATTGCTCCATTGTCAAGGCAAGATGCACTTGAAATGATTGAAGAAATCAAGGGCAAGGACATTTTATTGGGAGCACGGGGGAAAGCACCGGTTGATATCGAAGCCATCATTGATGTGTTATTAAAGGTTTCCGCTATAGTTACAGATTATAAACATTCCATTGACGAATTGGACATTAATCCTTTGCTGGTATATGAAAACGGAATAAAAGCTGCTGATGCCATGATTGTTGTGAAAAATAATGTAACTGATAATACCGTTATTAGGGGGTAGAGTGCATATGGAACTTGATCATTTGAAAGGATTAACGGGAGCTGAATTTATATTTGAAGTCGAAAAAAGGCATATCAGGCAATTTGCTGAGGCAATTGGTGATATTAATCCCTTATATGTGGATGAAGAATTTGCTGCGAAAACTTCATATGGTGGCATTATTGCACCACCAACCTTCCCGATTGCCATTGGTCAGGATAGCGGCGAAAGCCTTGACTTGGGCCTCGAACAAAAGAGAATGCTGCATGGTGAACAGGAGTTTATTTATTCCCGCCCCATTAGGCCCGGTGATAGGTTGCATTGTCAGATGAAAGTATCAAATGTATACGAACGGGAAGGAAGAAATGGAAAGATGCAGTTCTTGATACTTGATACAGAAATGAAAGATGAGTCAGGTGAAATGGTCGTCATAAGCCGAACAAATATCATTTATCGGCCCATTAGGCTCCTGTCTGAAAAAACATCCCGATGATTAATGGTATTAAAGTATCATTATCAAATTCTAGCAAACTGAAAACAGGAGGAATCAGGGATGTTGAACTATGAAAGTTTACATGAGGGGCAAAGACTTGAACCTTTCATCAAGCCACCAGTAACCAAGGTGCAACTTGTTAAATATGCCGGTGCTTCAGGAGATTTCAATCCATTGCATACAGATGATGCATTCGCACAGGAGATTGGCATGAATGGTGTGATTGCTCATGGAATGCTGGTAATGGGGTTTCTTGGTGAATATGTAATGAAACTGGCTGGTGATCATGCTGTGCCGGCAAACTTTAAAATGAGGGTCGGTGCCGTAACCGTACCAGGAGATCGACTCACATGTTCTGCTTTCGTGAAAGATTTATATGAAGAAGGAGGTCAACGCTTTGTAAGACTGGATCTAATTGCTGAGAAGGAACCAGAGCAAGTTGTGGGTTCAGGTGAAGTGGTTTTACGGGTTCAATAAGGGTTTCAATTTATTAAAAAGGAGGCTTTTGTATGGAAAGCATTAAAAATCGCTATGCCATTGTCGGTGTAGGGGAAAGTGAGCGTTCTAAGAATTCCGGTACAACCCCGTTACATTTGGCGTTGGACGCTGCTCGGGCAGCATTGAATGATGCTGGGCTTCAAGCGAAAGATATTGATGGGTTCATGAGCTATTCGGAAAACGATTCTTGTACATCTCATCAATTAGCAACATATTTAGGGGTCCGTCCCAAATATGTAAAGGATATTTTGGGCGGGGGAAGCAGTACCGAAATGCTGATAGCTGACGCTGTTGGATTAATCGAATCAGGTCAATTGAATACGGTGTTGATTTATCGTTCCATGAATGGACGCTCAGGCGTACGGATGGGCGGAGGCGGCTGGGATGTGAATATGCTTCAAACAGCCATAGAAGGCGGAAGCTTCATCATTCCTTACGGTGCTGGCAGTCCGGCTCAGTGGTTCGGACTTTTTGCGACGCGACATATGCATGAAACCGGGCTGACAGAGGAACATCTTGGGCATGTCTGTTTAGCTTTTTACGAACATGCTCAAAGGAATCCTAAAGCATACTTTTATGGTAAACCATTAACGATGGAGGAATATCTTAAAACGCCCTATTTAAGCTATCCATTTAAAAAACATGATTTCTGCCTGGAATCAGATGAAGCCAATGCAATCATTGTCACTTCAGCAGAACGTGCGAAAGGATGCAAGTCCAGACCGGTATACATCATGGGTTTATCTGCTAGGCAGTGTGTGTCCCATGCACATTATTGGAATGATTTAACCGAAGTGGCTGCTGACTATGTCGCGCCTGAAGTATATAAAATGGCTGGAGTAAAACCTGAAGATATTGACGTTGCATCCATATATGACTGTTATAGCTGGGTTGTACTTCGGCAGTTGGAGGCTTATGGATTTGCACCGCGCGGAGAGGTCGGTGACTTTGTAGCCGAAGGAAACTTGCGGATCGGCGGGAAATTACCTTCGAATACAGCAGGAGGAATGCTATCGGAAGGATATACACATGGAATGAATAACGTATTGGAAATCGTTCGTCAAGTTCGTCACGAATACAAAGGAACCGATCGGCAAGTGGAAAATTGTGAAATCGGAATTTGTACTGGCTGGGCTGGACCGGATATGGCCGGTGCCATGATTTTAAGAAATTAGGAGGGAACAAAATGGAATACCAAAAACCTATTCCGCTAAAAACACAGGATAATAGTCCATATTGGGATGGTGCAGATCGTCATGAACTGATTCTTCAAAAATGCAATTGCTGCCATCAATATTCACACCCTCCCGGTCCGAGCTGTGCAAAATGTGGCAGTTCGGAACTTAGCTGGGAAAGCCAAGGCAGCGATATTAACGGTAAAGTCTATTCATATATCGTTTCCTATCGGCCCTTCTTACCTGGATTCCAGGATGATTTACCGCTTGTAATTGCCATAGTCGAATTAGATACTCTGCCCCAGGTCAAGTTAATCGGAAATATTCTGCATTGTTCACCAGAAGCTATTGAAATGGGTATGCCAGTTAAGATGGTTTGGAAGGAAATTACGGATGAACGGTCACTGCCGCAATGGATTCAGTCATAGAAGTGTAATTTGCAAGCATTAAAGGAGGAAACTAATCTATGGATTTTTCATTTACAACCAAGGAAGAAGAATTCCGTCTTGAATTGAGAGCGTGGCTTGAAGGAAATTTACCTGAAGGTTGGCTTGAAGGAACCAGTAATGTTTCAAAAGATGAAGGAGGGGAGTATGCCGTTTTCCTCAGGAATTGGCAAAGGAAATTATATGAAGGTGGCTGGGCCGCGATTGCCTGGCCAAAAAAATACGGCGGACGAGAAGCGACGTTGATGGAGGAAATAGTTTATCAACAGGAAATGGTAAGAGTAAAAGCTCCGGCGCTTGTGAATTATGTAGGCATCCATATGGTGGGACCCACTCTAATGCAGATTGGAACGGACGAACAAAAAGCAAAATATATCCAAAAAATTCTCACAGGAGAGGAAGTATGGTGTCAAGGATATTCCGAACCGAATGCTGGATCCGATTTATCCGCCATTCAAACAAGCGCCGTAAAGGAAGGAGATCGGTGGATCATTAATGGTCAGAAGGTTTGGACAAGCTTTGGCCACTTAGCTGATCGATGCTTTTTACTGGCTCGGACGAATCGTTTTGATAAAAAGCATAAAGGGATAACGGTTTTCCTATTGGATATGAATCAGCCGGGGGTGGAAACAAGGCCCATCATTCAAATGGATGGTCAGCATGATTTTAATGAAGTCTATCTGAATGATGCGATTGCATACGATGCTGAAATAGTTGGGGAAGTGGATGAGGGCTGGAAAGTTACGATTGCATTGCTCATGCATGAAAGAACGGGAATCGGGGCGCAAGTTTTTACATTGGAGCAACAATTTAATGAACTTGTAGCCTTAGCTAAAGAATTGAAGGAAGATGATGAGCCATTGATGGACAATCCGCTTGTTCGTCATACAATGGTAGATTTATATACTCGCTCGCGCGGTTCACTTTTGAACTATTATCGTAATTTAACTAAGACATTAAAAAATGGTCATCCAGGAGCAGAAGGTTCGATGGATAAATTGATGGTAAGTGAACTTACTAAAGTGCTGTTGTCCCAATCTATTTCTTTACAGGGACATAAGGGTATTCTGTGGAAAGAAGATGCAATCACGTCCAACTCATATTGGCAGGATAATTACCTTTATTCTTTTGGACAAACAATTGGAGGCGGAACGAGCGAAATACAAAAGAATACGATAGGGGAAAGGATTTTAGGTTTACCGAAAGATATGGGACGTTAAGATGAAAAGGGGGGAATGAACGTGGATTTTTCTTTAAATCAAGAACAAGAAATGTTTCGTGGATATGTCCGGAAATATTTAGATGGTGCTGGGCAAACAAAAACGGCCCGTGCATACATAGAGGGTGAAACTGGATCTCTAAGGGCCATATTATCCGGGCTTGCCGATTTAGGGTGTACAAGTATTAATATATCTGAAGGTCACGGGGGAATGGGTTTAGGTCCCCTTGATTTGATACCTGTACTGGAAGAAACCGGCCGTTCTTTATTGCCGGGTTTATACTTAGAAACGAATGCATTAGCTGTGCCATTAATAGAGAAATTCGGTACGGAAGGACAAAAAGATAGGTATTTAGCCGAAATTTCGGCCGGTATAAAAACATTCTCGCTAGCTTGGTTAGAACAAGGTGGAAGTTACGGTCCTTCTGGTATTAACTTGGAGGCAAAATCCCTAAACGGTCGGTTGATATTGAGCGGAGTGAAATCAATGGTTCCCGATGCGGAGTTGGCTGATCATTATATCGTATTAGTCCGCACAGGCAAAGGTAAACGAAATGAAGGGATCACACTTCTTATCGTCGATCGAAATGAAACGAATGTGACGATTGAAAGCCAGAAAAACATTGATGAAACCCGACATTTGGCAGCATTGGCTTTCAATGATGTCGAAATTCCAATGGATCAAATACTTGGATCGATGCATCAAGGGTGGGATGCCATCCAAGAAGGGTTACTCTCTTTCAATGCCGCTCTCTCGGCATTAATAATCGGGTGTATGGAGAAAGTGGTGGAGATGTCTGCAGAGTATGCGAAGATCCGTGAACAGTTTGGTCAGCCCATAGGAAGATTCCAAGCGATTAAACATAGGATCGTCGATATGAAAATGGATCTCGAAACCGCCAGATCTTTAGCTTATTATGCTAACTGGGCATTGGAAAGCGGTGCAGAAGATCGAGTTCAAGCCATATCTTGTGCACGAATATTTGCCACGAAAGCATTCGTACGTATTTCGTCAGACAATATTCAGATTCATGGAGGAATAGGGTTTACAGAAGAAATGGATTGTCACCTTTTTGTTAAGCGTGCAAGGTTCTATGAGAATTATTTAGGAAGCACGGAACAATATTACAAACAGGCCGCTACGGCATTAGGTTGGTAAAAAAGCAGAAAGGGTTACAATCATGTTTAACAAAGCCGAAGGGTGGAGATGAAGGTTGGAAATTTCATATAAAGTGAAAGAGTACCAGAATATGATAAATGGCGATCTGGTTCCCGCTTCTTCCGGGAAGAGGATTGAGAGTTACGATCCGTCGACAGGCAGGGTTTGGGCAACCATTCCTTGCAGTATGGTCCAAGATGCTGAAGCGGCGGTGGAAGCAGCCCGAAGCGCTTTTGCCGATTGGTCTTCGAGGCCAGCTATGGAAAGGGCAGTTTACCTGAGGAAAATAGGTGACAAGGTCGTAAAGCATGGTGAAGAGCTAGCTGAGTTGGAATCAAGAGACAATGGTTGGGTGATCAGGGAAACGAGTCACGGCCTCATTCCCAGCTTAGCAAGCCTTTGGTATGATGCAGCAGGGGCTACAGCTATTGGAAGTAAGGGAGATACGGTCCAATTGGGACCTTCAAGCGTGGGTTATTCTTTGAGGGAACCTCTAGGGGTAGTTGTAGGAATCCTTCCATGGAACTCACCGCTTTTCACTTTTACCATTAAAGCGGCTTATGCGATTGCGGCAGGAAATGCTGTCATTATCAAACCATCTGAATTGGCTTCTGTCGCTTCATTGCGATACGGAGACCTGATTAATGAAATCCTCCCGCCAGGTATCCTGAATGTTGTATCAGGAACTGGAGCGGAAGTGGGGGATACTCTAGTAAGCCATCCAGATGTGAACAAAATCAGTCTGACCGGTTCTGGAGGAACGGCAAGGGCCATAGCTCAATCGACTGCACGTAATCCTAAGCCAATGATTTTGGAACTGGGCGGGAAATCGCCAAACATAGTCTTTGCGGATGCAAACCTTGAAAAAGCAGCGCAAGGGGTGACAAGCTTTGGGATATTTAGCGGTAACGCAGGACAACTATGTGTAGGCGGATCGAGGATTCTAATTCAAAGGTCCATATTCGATGAAATGATTAATAGGATGAAAGAAGTGATAGAACATCAAATTCAACTGGGTGATCCGATGAATCCAGCCACTTCAATGGGACCGATCGCTAACGTTGCTCAATATGAAAAAATCCTCTCCTATATAGATTTAGGTCAAAAGGAAGGAGGGGAAATCATCATCGGTGGCCGTCATGGAGGTGTCAGCCTATTACCTGATGAACCTAAATTAGCCGATGGCTATTGGGTTGAGCCAACATTGATCAAGGTCAATAGTAATTCTCTCCGTATCTGTCAAGAAGAAATCTTCGGTCCGGTAGCGACCGTTATCCCCTTTGATACGGAAGAGGAAGCCATCACCATAGCTAATGACAGTGATTTTGGTTTAGGAGCTGGAGTATGGACCTCGAATTTGAATCGGGCACACCGGATGGTCCGCAAACTGGAATCGGGGAATGTATGGGTGAACTTGTTTCGCAGGGTGGGACCTGAACTCCCATTCGGAGGCCAAAAAAATAGTGGATTCGGAACGGATTCCATTCTTGAATATACCCGTGAGAAGACCTGTTATATGGAAATAGGATGAGTTCTCATAAAATAGGCAGGGAATTCACTGTGAATATGGACTGGGGGTTCTGTAATTGGCACAAGATTCTAAAGGGATTTTCTATGGGTGGTATGTTGTGTTGTGTGGCTTTTTCATAATGTTCGCCGGATTTTCGATAATAAATTCCTTGCACAGTTTGTTCATGGTTCCGGTTACAGAGGATTTAGGAATAAGCAGAACCACTTTTTCCATTGCACTTTCCGTTGCGGGCCTTGGCGTGGCTGTTGCTTCTCCTATCATGGGTAAATTACTCGCTAAAGGGAATATGAAGTTGATCATGTCAATTTGCGTAGTAATGGCCGGAGCAGGATTCATGTCATACTCGCTTGCCAACTCAGCTGTATATTTTTGTATCATAGGCTTTTTAATTGGCATTTGTGTTGCAGGCTTTTCCAATATTCCCATATCAATCATGTTAACCAATTGGTTTTATGAGAAAAAAGGAAAAGCCATGGGTTTGGCATTTGCCGGATCGGGAATAGGGGCAGCAGCACTCAGTCCGATCATTACAAACTTAATCTCAAATTATGGTTGGAGAACAGCCTACGTAATAGCAGGGATACTGATAATTGCTTTAACATTACCCTTGGTTCTTCTTTTTGCAAAGAAAAGTCCCGCAGAAAAGGGGCTCGTTCCACTAGGTTCTGACAAAATGGAAATGGCCGAAACTACTGGGGAATCTGAACAGAATGGCTTAATGATGGGGGAAGCCAAGAAGACAGCAATGTTTTGGATTTTCGTTCTGGGAATCGTTTGTTTTGCATTAGTTGCAGGCGGGGTGCAAATGCATATCCCGGCATACCTGATCGATATAGGGCATCCAGCCATCTTTGCTGGAACCATTTTTGGTATCCTCTCTTTGGCAAATACGGTAGGGAAATTGATTTTAGGAGCTATATTGGATAAGTTCGGTACGGCAGGCGGTGCCATTTATGTAGGTGTTTGCATGACGATGGCAATGGCAGCACTATTGTTAGCGAAGACACAGGCATTCGCATTCCTATTCGCCATCGCCTTTGGCTTTAGCATTGTAATATCGACACTAGGGCCTCCCTTCATGACAAATGATATCTTTGGAAAGAAAGACTTTGGCTCCATTTTTGGCATTGTGCAAGTTTTTTTTGTGGCGGCAGGCTCATTGGGTGTGATCGTTTCGGGTGTAATCTATGATTTGACAGAAAGCTACCGTGCAGCATGGATTTTTTTCCTTTGTTTATTCATCTTCAGTATGGTTTGTGTACTAGCGGCAAATAGCATGAAAAAAAAGACGATCAGAAGAATCAAGAATATTTCGGACAAAAAAATTGGATAGTTTACTAGAGGAAAGTGCTTTTGAAGGATTTGTTTCCCATATACAAAAAAGGTAAAGAGCGACTGCTCTTTACCTTCCTGTTAAACTATATGATGGTTTAAAACTTTTTATGCCATTCGTCATCTTCAAGTGGCACACCATTGGTACTAATATATTCTACAATCATATTTCCGTGTTTAAGGACTCTATCTTTTTTTAGGGCATTGATAACTGCGGTAAAGCGGTCTTCATCTGCATCCTGTTTCTTACGTGAAAGGGTAATCCGAATGGTTGGGGAAACTTCGTAATCTTTATAGCTGGCTGGTTTATTCGGATCAATCTTCATTTCTTTACCGATCTCCTCATTAAAGACCAAGAGTAATTGATTATAATCGCCTATTTCTTCTTGAATCTCCTCCCAATCTTCGCTTTCTGCAATATCTTCCATTTCCTTGGAAATCAACACGTCACCCAGTTCTTTTTCAACATATGGCCTAATTTCTTTCTCTGCATCATCTTGCCATTTATCAGAAATAAATGTATCCTCCATTTCCCCTGTTTCATCATTAAAGAAAACGAGAAAATGCGTACCATATTTTTTATGTTTCACTTTAGCTGCGTATTCAAAATAGCCCCGGTTTCCCATATTGTCATATAGGACATCATATATTTCGGTTCCTTCATCAAAATTTTCCTTTAAATATCTTTCAGCTTGATCCCGGATTTTCTTTTCTTCATCAGGATCTGCTTTCATGCTCTGTGTGAATGAAAACAATAGGATTACCACACCGACCAAGATGATTGAAAAAACACCTAATAAAGTAAGTAAAATCTTCTTTGTTTTGCTCAAGGAACACCCTCCTGTAATCACTGCTACTTTAAAATAATTCCCATATTATTCTAACATCTTTATCACTCATTTTACTATGGAAATTGAGCCTATCTTTTCCCCAGTGCGAAATCTTAATTACCTGCCCTCCAAAAGATCGGGATACTTTGTTACAATAAAATCCTTAGTACCCTAAAGGGAGAGATTGACTTGGAAACCTATCAAAGAAAAATGAACCTTAATCGGGATGAATACAGAAAGTTGCAGTGGAAACAGCATCGTATACAAGTTACAGGTTTATTCGATGCCGTTTTTTCGAAAAAAGCGTTCGTAGATAAAGTGGCTATCGTCGGAGCAGGCAATTGCGATGATTTGGATATAGAGTATCTGGCAACTAAATGCAACTCCATATATTTATTTGATATAGATATGGAAAGTATGGAAAAGGGTACGGCAAATTTGCCTGAACGGACCCGGGAGAAAATTCAACTTATTGAAATTGATGTAACAGGCCTCGATAAAGTGGATTTTGATCACCACCTATCTTCCATGCTGAATCGTGGTGAAACGGCAAAGGGAATTATTCGGTATTTAAAGGATACCGAGAATCGGTTAGGTCAGCTTTCTGAACGTGTTTTTGCTAATTATTATAATGATTTTGATATCGTGGCAACTTCCGCCATTTATACTCAACTATTTTATAATTGGGCCATGGAGCTTCTTTCCGATCATGTAAACCACTATCGGAAAGAAGATGCAGAAGAGATGAAGAATGGAATTTTGGATGTAAGGGATGAAATCGTTCGTACAGTGAATCACTCTATTTATAAATGTTCCAAGCAAAATGGATTCTGTATTACATGGACTGATATCTTAAAAATCGAACCTGAGTATATGGATACCATTAACGAAGGGCTGAATGCCATCTTTGCATTGGCCTCGAACGTGGGATATGGGGCAGCCTTGATAGGGGTAAAAACGTTTATTGAAAAAGTGGAAAAAAGTGAATTAAGCCTTCGATACTGGACATGGGATTTTAAAGCTAACAAACAGTATTTGACCATTGGCATTATCGGGAGAAACAATCGGTTGTAATTGAATAATGGCGGGATAGATAAGCAAATAAGCAGCTGAATCTATCCTTTTTTGATTGGTTATAGTCCCCTTAGGAATAGAGGGGGCTGGTGCCAGCAAACCATGGGAAATAAGACATAATTATATAAAAGGTATAAAAAAACGATGATATTTTTAACTATTTGTCTAATGATTTCACAATCTGGTGTGGATATAATGAATCTGTTGAAAACAGAATATTCCGATAAGTGGCGGCGGGGACAGCAAAGGAAGAGGTGGCAGAACTGAGGGTGAAACAAAAAGGAAGGGGTGTGTTGGTTGAAAGCTGATATCGTGTTCATAAACGGCGAAGTCATAACCGTAAATCAAAAAAATGAAGTCGCGGAAGCCCTGGCAATTAACGGTGACCGTATCTCGGCAGTCGGAACGAATCAGGAAATCAAGGTATTTATCGGAGAAGAAACAAATGTGATTGATTTGCAGGGAAAGTCCTTACTTCCCGGGTTTATAGATTCTCATATTCATCTTATCTTGTATGGTGTCAATCAATTGGCAGTGAGCTGTAAAGCTGAACATATCAAATCTATAGAAGATTTGTTAATCGATCTGAAGAAGAAAGCTTCGACGATCCCTAAAGGTGAGTGGATTCGGGCTTGGGGCTTCAATGAGACCGCAGTGAAAGAAAAACGTTATCCAACAATAGCGGAATTGGATGCTATTTCAACAGACCATCCCATTATCGTGAATCGCACATGCAGCCATATAAGCGTGGTGAATAGCAGGGCGCTTGAGATTGCTAGAATTGATGAAAACTCAGAGAATCCAACTGGTGGGATCATTGAAAAGGATGGAGCGGGGAGGCTTACAGGAAAACTCATTGAAACAGCAAATATGATAATGGCCGACAGAGCAAGCTATTCAGAAAGTGAACTGTTGAAGGCGGTCAAAATAGCATCGGGACATTTCATTGAAGCAGGCATTACAAGCATTCATGAAGCTGGTGCTCATGGTCCTGACAGTTTCCGTTTAATGCAGCAGGCCATAAAAAATAAGGACATTCGTGTCCGTATCTATGCGATGGTCGGTTCATTGAATAATTCTCATGAATTTGTGAATAAAATGGTAGATTCGGGAGTGATAACCGGAACGGGGGACGAAAGATTCAAAATCGGACCAGCCAAATTGTTTACGGATGGCAGCAGTACCGGTCCGACAATTGCCACCCGTGAGCCTTATACGAGTGATCCTGGTTATTCCGGGATTCTTTATTATAAAGAAGAGGAGATCCATCAAGTATTAGGTCAGGCACATAAAAGAGGCTTTCAGATCACAGTCCATGCCCAAGGAGACAGGGCAATAGAGATGTATTTAAATTGCGTGGAAAAGGCTTTGAATGAATCGCCCAGAAAAGATCATAGACATAGAATTGAGCATGCTGGAATATCTTCGCCAGATTTACAAAAGAGGATGAAAGAACTTGGCGTCATCCCAATCCCCAACCCCCCATTTCCTTATGAATTCGGTGATATATATATTGAACATTACGGCAATAGGGTCAACCATATGTACGCTGCCCGTGATTTTATTGATAATGGCATCTTGGCCGCAGCTGGTTCAGATGCTCCCGTTACTGATCACAACCCTATATTAGGCATACACGTTGCTGTTAATAGAACAAGCAGGTCTGGTACGGAAATAGGTGAGATTCAATCGATTAGCGTATTGGAAGCCATTAAACTATACACATGGAATGGTGCGTTTGCTAGTTTCGATGAAGAAGTCAAAGGCAGCCTGGAGGCAGGGAAGCTCGCCGATTTAGTAGTATTGAATGATAGTATATTGAAAGTGGATTCCCAAAATATCAAGGATTTGAAAGTTGAATCTACGATTTTGAATGGGGAGATTCTTTATCATAGGGAAACAATGGTGGAAATATAATCTAGCGTGACTATTCTAAAACAACAAGACCTTCACTTGCATTTTTTTGGCTTAAGCGAACGAAAAGGATTTAGCAGGTTATCTAAAAGGGGGATATTCGCTATGAAAAAGCAAAAATTATTAATTAATGGTGAGAGGCTGAGTCGTACGCTAGAGAAATTTGCTGATTTTGGACGCACAGAAAACAACGGGGTCACACGGCTATCCCTTTCCGACGAAGATCGATTAGTCCGTGATTATTTTTGCGCTTGCTGTAAAGAATTGGGTATGACCATTAAGGTTGATGATATGGGGAATATTTACGCCACTTTAGCGGGACTTGAAAACAAACCACCTATTGTAATGGGATCCCATATGGATACCGTAAAAAAGGGCGGGCGGTTTGATGGTATCTTGGGTGTAGCTGCAGGCTTGGAAGTCGTGCGTACTCTGGTCGATAATAATATCCAGCCTAAAATTCCGGTAATGATCGTCAATTTTACGAACGAAGAGGGGGCCAGATTCGAACCTTCCATGATGTCTTCGGGAGTTCTTTCGGGTAAATTCGAAAAATCCGTCATGCTGCAAAAGACGGATAGTGAAGGAACCACTTTCGAAAGTGCTTTGAATGCCATTGGATATGCAGGGGATCAAGAGTCTCGTTTAAAAGAAGCGACTGCATTTCTAGAGTTGCATATTGAACAAGGGCCCATTCTTGAACGTGAATCTCTCACGATCGGTGTCGTTGAATGTGTCCTTGGTATGGTGTGCTATGAGATAGAAGTTACAGGCGAATCCGATCATGCAGGAAC
This sequence comes from Peribacillus sp. 05N428, assembly GCF_056397085.1. NCBI lineage: Bacteria > Bacillati > Bacillota > Bacilli > Caryophanales > Bacillaceae > Peribacillus > Peribacillus sp. 05N428. The sequence goes on from NZ_JBFTMS010000018.1 coordinate 34,529, forward strand.
CACCCCAATGAATATGAGAAAAGATGCTTTCTTCACTGCGAATAGCTTGATTATGGAGGCTCGTCAGAAGCTAGGCATGCTTGATGACGATTTGGTTTTTACGATGGGCAGAGTGAATGTGTTTCCGAATATCCATACGGTCATCCCTAATAAAGTGGTTTTTTCGCTAGAGGCAAGACATAAAGATTCCAACGTCATCGAAAAGGTGGAGGAAGTCATTAAAAGCCTTATAACTACAGGTTCAGAAGACGGCTGTGACATCCAAGCGAAAAAATTGTGGGACAGGGATACCGTTTGGTTCGACAAATCCATTTGCAATTTGCTTGAGCAATCGACCAATTATCTAGGCCTACCCTATAAAAGAATGGTAAGCGGTGCAGGACATGATGCACAGTTTATAGCTAGTTATATACCTACTGCCATGGTTTTCGTCCCAAGCATCAACGGTAAAAGCCATTGCGAAGAGGAACTTACTACTTGGGAAGATTGTGAAAAAGGCGTCAATGTAATATTGGAAACGGTCCTTGCCATCCAGTCATCTTAAGCGGAAATATGGTTGGTTGAATACAGCAAATAACAGTGACCGAAGGGTGCCATCAAACCATCAGTTCAGTATGAAAGTCAGCTTGACTGATGGTGATGCATCCTGAAAGGAACCTAAATGGGGGAGGGTATAATTTGGATGCTATTAAGCTATTGCTTTTTGTTCCATTTATAGGGTTTTTAGGTTTATTGCCCTATGCAAATAAAATAGAACCGTACATATTGGGAATGCCTTTTTTGTTATTTTGGGTTGCATTTTGGATGGTGATGGCATCGATTATCTTAATGATCGTCTATAAGTTCGATCCTGATAATAAAGGGAGTGAATCTGAATGAATATCTCATTGTTCATCATTGCCATATTCTTGGTTCTAGCACTTTATTTAGGGATTAAAGCAAGAAAAGGGAAGGATATGGATATGGAGCAATTTGCCGTAGGGGGCAGGGGCTTCGGTACATTCTTCATTTTTCTCTTGATAGCAGGTGAAATTTATACAACTTTTACATTCCTGGGCGGAAGTGGGTGGGCATACTCAAAAGGTGCCGCTGCTTATTATGTTCCCGCCTATATTTTCTTAGCTTATGTCCTATCATATTGGCTCGTCCCTAAAATATGGAGATATTCAAAACGACATTCCATTATCTCTCAGCCAGAGTATTTTGCATCTAAATATAAAAGCAGGTCTATGGGGATGATCGTTGCTGTATTGGGAAGCTTAGCCCTCGTTCCTTACATAGTCATACAGCTCAAAGGATTGGGCATCATTGTTTCAGAAGCATCATACGGAGCAATTTCACCAGTTGCTGCAAGTGTGATCGGTGCTGTGGTTGTAACTACCTATGTAATGATTTCAGGCATTCATGGTTCGGCATGGACAGCGATACTGAAAGATTTCATGATTTTGGTGGTCGTCATCTTTTTAGGGATGTACATTCCAGTTCATTACTTCGGAGGCATACAGCCAATGTTCGAGTCCGTGCAAGCTGCTAAACCGGAAATGTTGGTTTTGGCGGATCAGGGATTGAGTCAGTCCTGGTTTGTGTCCACCGTTTTGCTGAATGCACTAGGATTTTATTTGCTGCCACAAACATTCATGGTCGTATTATCGTCCAATGGGGAAAGGACCCTTCGCAAAAATGCGATTGCATTACCCTTATACACATTGTTGCTGCTGTTCGTTTTTTTCATTGGATTTACAGCCATCATGGAAATCCCGGGTTTGCAAGGAGCGGATGGTGATCTCTCACTTTTAAGGCTGGCGATTCAAACATTCGATCCATGGGTGATAGGGGTTATCGGAGCTGCAGGTTTATTGACGGCACTAGTACCGGCTTCAGTCATGCTAATGGCAGCATCGGTAGGTCTGACAAATAGTTTTTTCAAAGTTCTGGTCCCTGCTGCGACTGAAACACATCAATTGATTGTCTCAAGGATAATCATTATTGGTATCTCAATCATTGCTTTAATTGTAACGGTTACAGGCGGCGAGGCTTTGGCCATCCTGAATATCATGTCTTACAGTTTAATTACGCAACTGGCCCCGTCCTTGTTTTTCAGTTTGCCAAAAACCAATATAATCAATAAGTATGGTGCGATGGCTGGAATATTGGCAGGTGTCCTGATTGTTTTATATGCGACAATTGCAGAGGTGAAGGTTGCTACATTCCTGCCAAATACCCCACATGTAATTAATGATATCAGTACAGGAGTCATAGCTTTGTTGATTAATATATTAGTAACATTCCTTGTAAGTGCCCTGACTAAACATATCTCCATGCAACAGACCGAAATGACTGATTTGGACAAGATATCCTGATTTCATTTAAAAGTCTGGAAGAACTGATAAAACATGATATGGGAGGGCTTTTGTGAAAATTAAAATAACGGCTTGTCAATTTCGTGTAGAAAAAGTGTCAACTTTCCTTGAATTTCAGGAACAAGTAGAAGACTTGATCACCCAAGTTCCCGAAAACTCGGAATATATCATTTTTCCTGAACTGTTAACTATCGGATTATCAGCGGCCTTTGGAGAACAGGATGCTTCGTCCGTTATCAGGATCGATGAATATACCAATCAATACAAAGATCTTTTCAGGTCACTTTCAAGAAAAAGAAAACAGGTCATCATTGCAGGCACTCATCTGGAACGCCGCGAAAATGAATACTACAATATTGCTTATATTTTTGATGAAGACGGATCAGTCGTTGAGCATAAAAAGACTCATATCTTTCCTGCTGAAGCGAATTGGCATACTTCTGAAGGTGATGAACTGGAGGTTTATTCCGTGGGTCCGGTTAAGATAGGAATAGCGGTATGTTATGAAGCGGAGATACCTGAAATTTCAAGGATATTATCAGTGAACGGGGCCGACATCATTTTTTGCCCATCATACACATTTACAGAGGCTGGTTTTTGGCGAGTTCGCCATTGCGCACATGCGCGTGCAATCGAAAATCAGGTATATTTTGTTCATTGCCCCACTGTTGGTGAACCAGGATCACCCTTGCCGAACGGATATGGCCGTGCCAGTATCCTTAGCCCCTGTGACAGCGCTTGGCCTGCTAATGGAATAGTGGCCGAGGCGGTAATGAATGAACACACCATCATTACCGGTACAGTGGATATGGACGAACTTTATGAGAATCGAAAAAGTGGTGCAGCAACCACCTTCAAGGATCGTAATCGCCGAAAAGGTATGTATGCGAAATATGAGCCATACGAAGGGATGAAATGATGTGTTGGATCCCGAACCATTGTCGTCCGAATGTAGGTCCAATAAAGTGCGGGGGTAGGTTAAAAAAAAATGACCCCTGAAACGAGTTCTTTTACAATACCTGGTTATTCTTCGTGATTTTTCAGTTTGATTGGTGTATTAGTTATAGAACTTATCTATTCTCTGGCCGAAGGAATCGGAAATTGACTTAATATACAAAATATATTGTCAAATGCTTGCTATATATATTAAAATATATATAACCATTTCATATTGTAAATATAGATAGTCACCCTATTTATACCTGTTATGATGTCTGTAATGGCAGGAGGCACAACAATCATGTTTCAACAGAATACAGTATATATAGTTGGCGAATCAAAGGCACCGTCCAATAATCCAATTACACAGCAATTCAACTGCTTTTTCATCGGGTTCGTCATTGATCGTGATACGCATGAAATAGTGGATGCGGAATGCTCGACCACGATATCGATTACATCACGCTTCATTCAATCCATGTTAGTTGGTAAATCCATTCTTCGGCCCGATGAATTGGAGACGGAAATTGAGCAACGGTATTTTGGTTCATCTCAGAAAGCACTGACCGTCGCCCTAAGAAATGCCAGCATCAAATATCAGCAACTTTATAAGTTATAGCTGCTTCTTTTGTCAGTCGCAATTGAAATCCAGCTGTTAAAGAGTGCGTACGCGCTCTTTGGCAGCTGGATTTTTCTATTTAGTGCCATGCAATAATTAATAGATGAGTGTGAAAAAAATGGAAATTACCTTATGTTATAAAATTTAAGGTGGTATGGAATATGATTCAAGATGGTGTGATGTTTGTCAGCTTTTTATTGGCATTTACTGCCGTGATTGCGGTTGTGGAAAAAAAGATAGGAGGAAAGTTCTTCAAGTATGTTCCTGGTATTGTCCTTATTTATATTGGAGCGGCTCTGATGAAAACATTCGGGGTCTTTTCAGATAGTGAGTCAGTCGAAAGTGCATATAGCACCTTACGGGGGCTCCTGCTGCCTGCCATGTTGATGCTTATGCTTTTGCAATGCGATATGCGGAAAATCATCAGGCTTGGACCAAAGATGCTTTTAACTTTTTTTGCGGCTTCATTCAGCATTATTGGAGGGTTCACTCTTAATTACGTTTTAATGAACGGCTTTTATGCGGAAGGAACTTGGAAGGCATTCTCGGCTTTGAGCGCAAGCTGGACAGGGGGCTCTGCCAATATGGTGATCTTGCAAGGAATACTCGATGTGCCTGAAAATATTTTTGGCTATGCGTTGATCATGGATACAGTCAATTATTCCATTTGGGTCATGTTCTTATTTTGGCTGGTGCCTCTTGCTGGTAAATTCAATATTTGGACAAAAGCGGATACATCTTTCATTGATCAAATGACTTCCGAGCTTGAAGCGGGTGAAACCGCCAAGACGGAATTTGGATTCGTGGAATTGATCGGTTTCTTGGCGCTGGCTTTAATTGTTTCAGCAGGTGCAACCAAAATTGGGGAGAGACTGCCGGTACTCGGTGCCGCTGTGAATGGAACCACTTGGACGATCATCATCGCTTCGACCGTAGGATTAATTCTGGCTGTCACGAAGGTTGGACGTATTGCCGGTTCCATGGAAATTTCCAAAGTCATGCTTTATATCGTCATTGGTTTAATTGCTTCCCATGCCGATTTTTCACAGCTGTTTCAAGCACCTGTGTATATTATTTCCGGCTTTATGATTCTATTCTTTCATGGATTGATCATGGTCATTTTGGCCAAAATCTTTAAGTTGGATCTATTTACAATGGGAGTTGCCTCTTTGGCCAACATAGGGGGCGTGGCATCAGCCCCCATATTGGCAGGTGCATTCAACAGGGCGCTAATACCGGTCGGGATATTGATGGCAGTACTTGGCAGTCTTCTGGGCACCTATTTTGGAATTCTTACATCATATATACTCTCAAGCTTTTAAGGAAGGGTTGTTAATATGAAGATTGAAAGTTTACAAGTATCAGTGGAAACCTTGCCACTTATCAAGCCATTCAAGACTGCATTACGCACTGCAATGGAAATTGAAAACATCATGGTTTCCGTAAAATTGGAGGATGGAACGGAAGGTTTGGGGGCTGCAGCCCCTACGGTTGCCATCACAGGTGATTCTACAAAAGGGATCATGACGGTCATTGAAGAAGTAATCACACCACATCTAATTGGCCGCAACATCGAGAATATCAATGCATTGTCTCAGCTGATCCAACGATCCTGTGTAGGTAACACAAGTGCAAAAGCTGCTGTTGAAATCGCTTTGTACGACGCAGTCAGCAAACGATGGCAGCTCCCATTATATCAATATCTTGGCGGTAAATCTAATGTCCTGAAAAATGATATGACAATAAGCGTTGATGAACCTGAAGAAATGGCAAAGGCGGCACTGACCCTTATCGAAAGCGGATTCTCTACGATGAAGATAAAACTGGGGAAGGATTGGAAGAATGACGTGGAGCGCGTTGCCTGCATTCGTGCTGCTGTTGGCGAACAGGTTATGATCAGGCTTGACGCAAATCAAGGGTGGACAACAAAACAAGCGATTTCCATCATTCATGAAATCGAAGAAAGAAAGCTGAACGTTGATTTGGTAGAACAGCCCGTGCAAGCCCATGATATCGAAGGATTGAAAGAAATAAAACGCTCTGTCCAAATGCCGATCATGGCCGATGAAAGTTTGTTTTCCCCACGTGATGCCATGAGACTCCTGAATGAACATGCTGTTGATTTCCTTAATATCAAATTAATGAAAACTGGCGGAATTCGACGTGCACTCCAAATCGCCGATATGGCAGAAGCAGCCGGGGTGGAATGCATGATCGGGAGTATGATGGAATCATCCGTTAGTGTAGCGGCCGCAGCTCATCTGGCAACCGCCCATCCAAATATTACGAAGATTGATTTAGATGCCCCATTATGGATTAAGAATGAGCCATTTGAAGGCATTCAATTTATGAAAGATCAACTTCTCATTTCCGATAAACCTGGACTGGGAGTCAAGAGGAAATCCTCTTTTACTCAATAAAAACAATTTCGAAAGGGTGAATAATTTGAAAAGGTTAACCGTTTTTGTTTTATCTTTATTTGCTTTTGGTATTTTAGTATTCAGTCCCAGTGAAGCTAGTTCCAGGGAGAAGCAGAGAATTGCCTATGTTGATGTGAACGTGGCCACTCTTTGGACTGAGCCGGGATTATTAAGGGAAATCGATGCCCCTTCTGCATCGAATCCCGCTGATTTGAATGAATGGATCGGCTCGATGAAATATGAAGACAAGCTGTGGCTTGTAGGTAACCTGGAAACACAAGCTTTATATGGTTCTAAAGTGACGATTCTTGAAGAACGGGGTGAATGGGTGAAAGTAGCCGTTGCAAATCAACCTACACCCCGCAATGATATTGGTTACCCAGGATGGATGCCAAAGGCACAATTAAAAGACGGACATTCTTTTGAGAAGCAATTTAAACGAGGATTTGCCCTTGTAAATGCCCCAAAGACCTGGCTTTATTCGGATTCGAAACCTCGGTCCAAATTCATGGAAGTCAGCTTCAATACCCGCCTTCCGCTATTGCAGGTGAAAAAAGATAAAGTGAAGGTGATGACACCGGGTAATGGGGCAAAATGGATGGAAAAGCAAGACGTGTCAGTCTATCAAAATGAAAATCAAATACCAGCCCCAACCGGTAAGGACATCGTTGAATCAGGAAAAGCTTTTTTGGAGCTACCTTACCTATGGGCTGGAATGTCCGGTTTTGGATTTGACTGTTCTGGATTTACGTATACGATGTACCATGCTAATGGAATAACGATCCCAAGGGACTCTTCCATTCAGGCTCAGCATGGCAAAAAGGTTGAAAAAGAAAATCTACAACCAGGTGACTTACTATTTTTTGCCCATGATAAAGGGAAAGGAAAGGTCCATCATGTCGGAATGTATATTGGTGACGGCAAAATGATCCATTCACCTAACAGCTCAACACATGTAAGGATAGATGAAATAAAAACATCGGGATACGGAGAGGAATATGCCGGAGCAAGAAGATATATCGATTGATGCTTAAAAAGCATAAGAGCCCAGTGCTCTTATGCTTCAGTTTGTAGACAAAAGGGGTTGGAATTAAAAAATTCCGAACCCCTTTTAAAATTCCCTTTGAAATTTTGACCAAAGGATAAGAGATTTTACCTCTTGATGATGACGCAGATGATCTGCTTCTTCCACATGTGCTTGCCAGATATGCCGTGTCACTACTTTTTGATGGTCTTTACTTTCTGTACACAGTGATAAAAATGAGCATGTTGCACAAATTTGTTTTGGCGATTTGTACTCGCGATAGCCCTCTTTATTTGTTGTTGAGTACTTTAAAGTTTTGCCCGAAGGGCAAAGGTAACAATCAAAGTGTTCATCGTAAACATAGTCATGTTTGCGAAAGAATCCTTCTTTTGTACGAGGACGTGTATAGGGTAAAGCAGGTGTGATTTCTTTGTTAAATAGGTAGCTTGTAATCGCTGGTGTTTGATAAGCTGCATCTGCGGCAACTGCTTCCGATTTTTCCACCTTTCTCAATCACTTAACTCAACAAGTGGCTCCAAAATATGACTGTCATGTGTATTACCAGGTGTTACAATCGTTCCCAAAACCGTTGCGGTCTGCGGCCGCGTGGAATGAATAGGCAAACTGTTTTGTTCGTTCATCTTTCACATAGTAGCGGTTTTTTACTTATTAAATTTATCTGGTGGAAAAGGCTTCTTACCATGGTTTTCACGATCTTGATTTATTTCATCTTGAAGAAGTCCTTGATATGCTCGTGTTTCTTTACGTACGATTTTCTTTTCAAATTTGCGCTTATTCGCATTGGCTTTCACATGTGTGGAATCGACGAAAACGTGTTCAGCACTTATTAACTTTCTATCAGCAACTGTCATTTAGATGCGATAGAAAATATGTTCAAACAGGTCTGTATCTTTAAAGCGTCGCTCATAATTTTCCCCGAACGTGGAGTAGGAGGTACTTTATCATGGAAACCATAGCCTAAGAACCAACGGTAAGCCATATTGGTTTCAGCTTCTTCAATCGTTTTACGCTTGGAACGAATACCGAAGGAAAATTGAACGAATGTCAGTTTAACTAAAATAACTGAATCAATACTTGAGCGTCCTACCTCTGAATACATATCTTTCACCAAGTCATAAAGTGAACTCAATGGAAGCCTCCATTTACGAACCAAATGGTTCGCCGGCAACAGTTGATCTCACTGAATAGAATCATGTTTAGAAAGCATCCTCATCACCTCAAGTTTTAATACTTTTAAAACAAAAATGCCCCTAGGCAAAAGTGTCCTATCTAAAAGTTAAAGCAAAGTTGATTGGAGCGGGTGTTCGAGACTCCTGCGGGAAAAGCGCGTCTAGGGGAGACCCCGCAGGCGAAAGCCGAGGAGGCTCCCCGACCGCCCGCGAAAAGCGAGTGCCCTACGTTCCAATCAACGTCCAAATTTGTACAAGCAAAAAAAACTGTAGACAGATCTTCTCTCAGAATATGCTCCAATGTCTTTAAAGAGGAATCGTTTTGAATAAGATGTTCCGGTGGCCTATAGAGTGTTTAGTTAAGATTAAATGACACTAAATATTCAGGGATGATTATTATCCATTTTTTGGTGAGTGAAACTTGACTTCACTACTTCCTTAGGTTGCGAATTCCATGATGAGGAAAAATATGGTATAATTATTTACAGACATTTCTTAATATTATAAAAGTAAGGGGTTGCCAATGATGATCACTTTTCCAAAACCTGATGTTGAGCAATTTTTACGAACGTTTTCCATTGCTGATTTTGCTGTAAGTCCAGATGAAAAACATCTGGTTTTCAGTACCAATTTGAGCGGCAAGTATAATTTATGGGGAATGGATTTGCCAAACTCCTTTCCTTATCCTCTAACATCCATCGATCAAAGCTGCCAAGGGCTTATATATGATAAGAAGAGCCGGTTTATCATTGCTGGTTTCGATCAAGACGGTAATGAAAATACCCAGTTTTACGGAGTTCCTTTGAATGGAGGGACAATGAAGGAAATCGTTAATCATGAAAATACACGTAATTTCATGCCAAAATTATCGAATGACAGTAAAAAGCTCTATTACACGACATCCAGAGGAAATCCTTCCTTTCTAAATTCCTATTGTTTGGATTTAGAATCAGGACAGGAAAGGCTGGTACTGGAGGGGAAAGATGCAGCGACCTATTTATTTGGCTTCAGCCCTGATGAAGAAACCTTACTTTACTATAAACACTTTGCTAATACATATACTCTTCTCTATGCAAAAAAAGGGAACGAAGATATCCTGCTCACTCCGCCGACAGAGAAACAACACACAGTGAATGATGGGGTTTTTGTTTCGGATTCGATGATATATTTATTGACTGATTATGATTCGGACTTTACCTATTTGGCTTCATACAACCTTGAAACAAACAAATTCTGTAAAGTTAAAGAATTGAAGAATGAGAGTTTTACTGCCATTACTTATAGTAAAGAGAATCAATTATTATATATAACCAGTCAAAAGGGTGTAGAGGATCAATTATATGAAATCAATCTGCAAAATGAAAATTGGAGAAATATCCCCGTGCCATGCAGTGTCATTAATAAACTTGAAGTTGCTGCATCAGGCAATCTTTACTTATTTGGCATGAGTGCAACCAAGCCTCATAATATCTATAAAAATACAGGTGATGAGTGGGTATCATTAACTAAATATACTGTTCCTGGCGTCGATTCTAATGAATTGGTTGAACCGGACATCATTACATACCCTTCCTTTGATGGCCGGGAGATCGAATCGTTATTTTTTAGGGCAAAAAAGGAAAATGACAATGGTGAAGTCATTTTTTGGCCTCATGGAGGACCTCAAGCGGCAGAACGGAAGTTTTTTAGAGCTTCATTTCAATTTTTCCTGAATAACGGTTACAGTATTTTCGCGCCAAACTTCCGCGGTTCTACTGGTTATGGTTTGGAATTCATGAAAATGGTAGAGGGAGATTGGGGAAATGGACCGCGACTTGATAATGTAGCCGGCCTTGATTGGCTGATAGACCAAGGGCATGCACAAAAAGGCAACATTCTTTTGATGGGCGGAAGCTTCGGAGGCTACATGGCCCTTCTGCTGCACGGGCGACATGCGGATTATTTTAAGGCGGTTGTCGATATCTTCGGCCCATCCAACCTATTCTCATTTATCAATTCTGTACCTGAAGACTGGAAGCCAGTCATGGACCAATGGGTAGGAAACCCGGAAAAAGATAAAGAAAAACTAATCGAGTTTTCGCCTATTACCTATCTAGAATCCATGATAAGGCCAATGCTTGTCATTCAAGGGGCAAATGATCCCCGTGTCGTCAAAGAGGAATCGGATCAAATCGTTCAAGCGTTGAAGGATAAAGGAAGAGATGTCGATTATATGCTTCTAGAAAATGAAGGACATGGATTTTCCAAAAAAGAAAATGAAATTGCCGTCTATCAAAAAATACTCTCCTTCTTAAAGCGATTCACAGCAGTAACAGAGAAGGTATAATACGTATTTTTACAAGTGAAGAACCCCTGCCGCTCACGTTCAAAGTGATGAAGCAGGGGTTTTTAAGTTTTGGGAGTTAGTCAATAGCTTCCTAATACGGCATATAAATCAGTCATTTAAAATTCAGAATTCCCCGAATAAACGCTAGTCACCTAGTCATAAAGTGCTATATAATATACGAAAAAAGTATTTTTTGGTTAAACGGAGAAATAATCGACCTTAAGCAAGACAGTGATTTTACATGCAGCATAAATGGTGATATGGTACATTACCATATTGGTTTTTCACCCGTGTTCAACAAAAGCAACCTGCCTATCGGACAGATCATTACCTTCGCCGACGTAACTGAAAGAGTGCTCATGCTGGAAAAATTGAAACAACTTGCCAGCTTGGACGGATTAACCCAAATACTAAATAGAACATTTTTCATCAAAAAATCGGAAATTTTATTCGATGCTCTAAGCAGGGAAGGCGGCAGTGTTTCAATCATCATGTTTGATATCGATCATTTTAAAAATGTTAATGATACTTTTGGACATGAAGCAGGGGATGCGGTCATAATGCTTGTTGCAAATACTGCAAAAGAATATATTCGGGAAGGAGATCTATTGGGGCGCTATGGTGGTGAAGAATTTATCGTGTGTTTGCCGAATACCGCTTTATCCACTGCATATGAGTTGGCCGATGTTATAAGGGTAAAGGTTTCTGAAAGTATTGCAGAGGTTAATGGAGAGAAGATTTCCGTTACCTGCAGTTTCGGTGTGACTCATGCATTAATTGAAGCTGGAGATCGAGGCCATTCCATCCAAACATTGATGCCACTGGCCGACCAAGCCTTATATGCCGCAAAGAAGAATGGCCGAAATTGTGTACGGATCATAGCCTAAGACTATATTATCATTCCTTTAAACCTTGAACTTGTTCTAGGTTTTTTCATTGTGTTCATAATTGCTATATTCAGTAATCCGTGTATAAAAACAAAAGCTGGAGATTACTTTTTACTAGCTCTGTATACTCTATAACCGAGGCTGTTTCCGTAAGAAAAAATGAGGCGGTAATGTTCGTCCATGACTCGTTCCAAAGATTCATTCAAAGGCTGAAGGGGGCTATTTGGAGCTGAAGAATTCATTAATTCCTCTAAGACGGTACTCGATCTCAAGATTTTTACATTTGAAAATCCGTTTTGTCGGAAGAAATTTAACCATTCGGATTGCATCAATAATTCTCTTAAATGATAAAAGTTCATGATTTCCTTTTTTGAGGCAGAATCAAGGCTGGTTTCCGCTGTCATATCAATGGATAACAAAATTCCTTTTAGTTTGAGGACCCTGTAAAATTCACTGAGTGATTTTTGTATATCAGTGAATGCAGTCGTTGATTCGGCTATGATCAAATCAAAAGAATTATCGTCAAAAGGCAGTTCTTCTATTGAATGCTCATATAGGTCGATGCTTAAGTTAGCTTGTTGAAATCTTTTTTTTGCATGTTTCACCATTTCAGGGTGATGATCAAGCGCTGATACTTGGCAAAGGAACGTTTTTGCCAAGAAAGCTGAGGTTTGCCCTGCCCCGCATCCGGCATCAAGGATTTTTGACGTATGATCGATTTTTTCATTTTTTAAGAGTTGCTTAGTCAGTTCAAATCCACCAGGGTGTGCCCCTTCGATTCCAATTATGGCTAGTGCGTCTTGGTATGAATGGTTCATGGAATTATCTCCTTTGCAAATGTATAAATGTATTTTATGCTTTGGTTTTAAAGAGTGATTTAACATTGACATGGAATATGGGAAAGACTTTTAAAGGAATGGTGGGTTTTTAAACCATGCAGGCTAGTCCCCGAATGCATACGATGTAGAATCGACTAACAAGGGGAGTGTAATATGGGATATCATAATTATTATCATAAATGCAGGCAAGGTGTTGGAAGACCGGTTGAAATTCGTACAAGCAGAGGAACCGTACATCGGGGAATCATACACCGGGTAACGCCGAACCGTGTATATATTCGTCCATTTAACGGTGGCGGAAACCTTGGGGGTTTTGGTTATGGAGGCTTTAATGCAGGATATGGATGGGGTGCCGCAAATGGATTTGCCTTTGGCGCAATTGCATCTTTAGTCTTTCTCGCATTTCTCTGGTAATGCGAATGATGAAAATATTAAAAAACCTGAAGAATCATCAGGTTTTTTTATTTTGTACCCATTGGGTGGATTCCTAAAATAACCGGAAAAAATATGTATGGAAGTACAACTAAGATAAAGCAGTGAGCTTTGAATGAATTTGGCTTGTTTGCCGAAGTTAAAAAGACCGTGCAAGACGGAATCCTAGGTCGTCTATGCAAAATGTAGGATGGCTGCGCCGACGACATGTAGCGCCGCAACCCCTGGCATCCTCAGCCCAGCTACCTCCCCGGAAAATACGATAGGTGCCGTACACTTGTTCATCATATATATCCCAGCACCATTCCCAAACATTTCCTAGCATATCATGCAGCCCCCATGGGTTCGGTTCTTTTGTTCCTATTTCATGGATTTTGCCCCCTGAATTTCCTTTATACCAGGCTATGTTATTCAGCTCTCCGTACCTATAACCAGCAGTCCCGGCTTTACATGCATATTGCCACTCTGCTTCTGTAGGAAGTCGAAAACCGTTTGATTCCCAATCACAAACAATGTTTTCACCATTGATAGAATAAGACTCTCCCAGTCCAGCTTTCTGTGAAAGTAGATTACAAAAAGAAATGGTATCATACCAAGAAATATTCACAACAGGTTTTAAATCCTGATTAAAAGAATTAAGTGATTTATTTGTAATAGTATAGTAGAAATCCGCAGTAACAGGATAACGGGCAAGAAGAAACGGTCTGATTTCAGCTTTCCATTCGCTTTTAATTCTATCGTCCCTTAAGTCTATTTCTCCCCCTGGAACTTTCACCATTGGATAATCAATGTAACTCATTAATTCCTTTAACAATCTACCTTCCTCCTATCGACCTGATTTGCAAATTTCACCACTCGAAGAACACTGGTTTTTTAGTTATACTGCCAGAGATTTAATTTAGAACACAAATGAACGTTTTGGGAGAAGGATGAACACGTTTGACTCACTGGGGATGTGGCAGGATTTTGTCTCGGTCGAAGTACAATCATGCGGTTAATGAATCAATTTTAGATTGATTACGCCCCATATAATTTATATTAATATGTTTGTAGGTTTAAGAATACAAATTATAAGTGAGTTTCTTATACTTAAATTATGGGGGAGAGCAAATGAACGAGTTTTTGGAGAAAACAGCAAGATTCGAGCATCAGTTTTGGCTGCAAATCTTAGGAGACCATGGCAGGTTCATTCATGAGTCTTTAGCTCCGGTCGAAGTGGAATACATTGAAATTGCCTCAGAATTCATTCAAATTTTTGATACTCTCCTTGGTAAAGCCAATTCGGAAGAGATTTCGCAACTTACTGCCACAGCAGAACAAGAGACATTAAGATTTCGGGAGTTTAAGCTATGTCTTATAAAAGAGCATCTGGTAGGTAAAATTAAGATACATCTTTCACCTTCATTCATTAATCATATGGTGAACGAATTAGAAGAATATTTAAGATTATTGAAATATTTCAATGCAAATCAAATGCCGCCGGTTTTTCATGAACTTCATCATCATTTGCTTTGGCTGCTAGATGCAGCAGGACATGCAGGTGCAATATCATCCAATATGGATGATGTTGAAAAAAGATTAAAAGAGAAAAGTGAGCAATATAAAAAACATTTTAATGATTTTTATTTAAAAGCTGTTGAAATGGCTGGATTTTTACGAACCAATCTGTCAACATTCCCAGCATTGGAAAAAATGAATGCGGACGTCACATTGGAAATTAAATTCTTCCAGCACTTCCTGTTTGAATTGGAGGAGCTTGACCTCAGTGCGCAGGCTCTTGGAACTCTTTCGCCATTAATGGCCGATCATATGTGGCGCGAAGAATGTTATTATTTAACGAAACTCGCTGAATCGACAGACATGGAAAAGCCAAACTGCGATCCAGCGAAACCGAGGCTAGTCGAATAAAAAAGCACCTCATGGAGCCCTTTCTTAAATGGGCTCTTTATATGTGCTTTTTTTTGTTGATTACCATTAATGGATGTGATTTATAAAGGAAGTTAATTCCTATCCTTATGTTATACTAGAAGAACTAAAATTAATTATAGAAGTATAGGAGTGCTGAAAGATGTTTGGAAATTCTTCCAATTTGACAGATGGCATTTATTTTGGAGAATCGTTACCACAACAAATCGCTAAACACATTTTAAAAAAAATCATTGAAGGTGAAATAGAAGCTGGAGAGAAAATCGTCGAAGAAGACATTTCCAAAGAATTGAACACTAGCCGTGCCCCCGTACGGGAAGCCCTTTATCTATTGCAGGTTGACGGTATTGTTGAGAGGATGCCGCGGCGGGGAACGATCGTCAAGCCATTTTCACAAAAGGAAATCATTGAATATAATGATGTTACGATCGGGCTGATCCAGATGGGCATTGATTTTTCCCAAGGGAAGTGGCACGCAGAATATAAACAATCATTACAAAGGCATTTGGAAAGTGCAACAGATGAGTGTGAAAATAGGAATGTAATCGAGTATCAGAAAAGGGCAACACAGATATTTCGCTATATTTTTTCAATCGCTAATAATAAAGCATTATCAAGGTTTTTTGAAGAAGCCAGTCATATTCTCATGGTTTTTGCCCAAAGTCAATGGAATACGGAAACGATGGAAAACTTCCATTACAGATTAAAAATGTCCGTTGAGGCCATTCTAGAAGATGATTTCGTTAAAGCAAAAAATGAAATTCATGAAGCCTTGAGTCGTGGAGTGATGTAGAGTCTTTGACTCTAAAACTAAATTGTCGACAATCGACAAAATTAATGTTATGATGTAATCGTATTCAAACAAGAATATCATCACCAAGATTAAAGGGAGAAAGGGAGAATATTATGCAAGCATTCGATTTTACAGAAAAAGTAGCAATTGTTACCGGCGGCGGCGGGGGTATCGGCCGGGCAGCGTCTATTACACTTTCAGAAAATGGAGCCAAAGTGGTTGTTGTAGACCTTTCCGAAGAGGCTGGCTTGCTAACGGTAAATAAAATCAAAGAAAACGGCGGCGAAGCGAAATTCGTAAAGGCCGATGTTACAAAGGAAGACGACATTAAAAATTATGTTCAAAAAACGATAGATTCCTATGGCAAAATCGATATTTTCTTGAATAATGCCGGGTGGGAAGGCAAAATAATGCCTCTTATCGATTATCCTACTGAGGTTTTCGATCAATTGATGTCAATAAATGTACGCGGCGTTTTCTTGGGCTTAAAACATGTATTGCCCCATATGATTGAACAAAAAAGCGGGGCAGTCGTGAATACAGCTTCTGGAGCGGGTTTACTGGCAACGCCAAACATGGTGGCGTATGGCGCAAGTAAACATGCGGTTCTTGGAATGACGAAAACAGCTGGTGTCGAAGTTGCTCCACATGGTGTCAGGGTGAATGCGGTCTGCCCAGGTGTCGTCAACACGGCTATGATGCGGTCGATTGAAAGCGGATTTGGCCAAGGTGATTCCGCGGCAGCAGAAACGGCTAGAAAACAGTTGGAAGCAACGACTCCGGATGGCCGGTATGCTGAGCCTCAGGAAATCGCAAATCTAATGATGTATCTAGTATCCGATCTTTCCAGCCACATTACTGGTCAAGAACTTGTAATCGACGGAGGGGCCATTTTAATCTGATAAGCAAAAAACTTTATTAAAGGGGGACCCATACATGAGTTTAAAAGGAAAAGTCATAATAATTACAGGAGCGGGCAGCGGAATTGGTAAGGAAACGGCATATAAATTAGCTGAACAGGGAGCTATTGTCGTAGCGGCTGATTATAATGATGTTGCCGCTAAGGAAACTGCTGAATCTATTCAACAAAAGGGAGGCACGGCATCTTTTGTGAAAGTGGACGTAGCTAAAGCGGAAGAAGTGGAAGCGATGGTCAAAGCAGCAATTGCCAATCATGGCACCATCAACGGCATATTCAACAACGCTGGAATTGGGCTAGTAAAACCATTTTTGGAAATGGATCCAGAATCATACCACAGAGTTGTTGATGTTGACCAACACGGCGTATATTATGGCATGTATTATGCAGCAAGGAAGATGGTGGAGCTTGGTGTAACTGGGGCAACAATCGTTAATACTGCTTCTATATATGGGACGATGGTTTCAATTGGCAGCTTTAATTACCATGCCGCAAAAGCTGCAGTCATCGCCATGACTAAATCCGGTGCAATTGAACTTGCGCAATATGGGATTCGTGTCGTCGGCGTTGCACCAGGTTTTATCGAAACGCCGATCATTGGTGAAGATCCAGAGTTCCTGGACAGTTTGGCTCAGCTTCATATGAGGAAAAAATTGATTCAGCCAGAAAAAGTTGCTGAAGTTGTAACGTTCTTGTTCTCTGAAAAAGCGGACGCCATTAATGGACAGGTCATCCCTGTTGATGATGGATTCTTAAGCTTTAAAGGATAATTATAATCAAAGGATTTTCGAGAAAACTTAAAAAGGGAGTTTTGACAAATGAGCGAACGATTCGATGGCAAAGTTGTAATCATTACTGGGGCAGGCTCAGGCTTAGGACAAGCAGCCTCATTGGAATTGGCTAAAGAAGGGGCTAAACTTTCATTAGTTGATTTAAACGATGCATCTTTGGAAGTGACAAAAAAATTAATCTTGGAAATTGCACCAAAAGCGGACGTGCTTCTGGTCACTGCAGATGTATCGGATGAAGAAGCAGTAAAGAACTATGTAGACAAAACAGTCAGCAAGTATGGCAGAATCGATGCATTCTATAATAATGCGGGTATTGAAGGTAAACAAGCCCCTATGGCTGAATACGATAGCAAAGTTTTCAACAAAGTAACGGACATCAATATCAATGGTGTATTCTATGGTATGAAATACATTCTGCCAATCATGAAAGAACAAGGATCAGGGGCAGTGGTGAACGTGGCTTCCGTTGGTGGAATTCGTGCTGTGCTTAACCAAAGTGCGTACGTTGCGAGTAAGCATGCTGTTGCAGGCTTAACGAAAACAGCTGCCATAGAATATGGTCAATATGGAATCAGCATTAATGCCATTGCACCAGGAGTTATCTTAACGGCAATGGTAGAAGGTTCATTCAGGCAAATAGGCGGGGAAAATTGGGAAGAAGCAATGGCGGATTTCATCAGTGTGAATCCTAAGAAACGCTTTGGTAAACCTGAAGAGGTCGGCCGTTTAGTCGCCTTCCTATTATCAGGGGAAGCGGAGTTCATCAACGGGGCAGTCATTCCGATTGATGGCGGACAATCTTCACAATACTAAACGTGATAAAGGGAGTGACAGTATTAGGTCACTTCCTTTTTAATCGAATACTTTTAGTTAATGACCAAATGAATTCAAACTTTAAAAATCAATACATATGAAACGAAATGCGAACCATTAGAATAGTAATGGAACTCATAAAAAAAAACGCCATATTAAGGCGCTTAACAAACATTTAAGAAGCCAATCGTTACTTTTCTTTATCATGAAGCTTATCTTCATATTCAGTTTCCAACATACCATACAGACCGTTCATTTCTTGTTCATCCGGATCTGCCCCAAACTCGTTTCTATATTTTTTCTTTTTATCATCAAGGATTTCTTCTTTTTCATTCTTCTTGTCCATACATATCACCTCCAACCAATAGGGTGTCTCATTGTTCGATAAAATATGCATGGTAATCTCATTTGCAAAACAATTAATTGGGTATTCTAAATAGTTATTAGTCTTACTATTTGTTAAGATATATATATATTAACTTAGAGATATCGGAGAGAGAATGTGAAGAAGAAGAAACGTAAGAAATCAAAGAAAGTTTTTGTCATATTTATCCTGGTTTTTGCATTTTTGCTCATTAAGGAGATCATGAAAACCCCCTATTCCGAAAATGTTTCCACATCAGTAAATACGCTTGATTCTTTCGCGAACGTAAAAAAGTATAGCTCACTTCTTCAAGGGGAGTTGGCTAAATACGGACTTGAGGAGCATACTTCGACATTGATTGCTTTGATGCAGCAGGAAAGCCGAGGACGGGGCGGTGACCCAATGCAGGCATCTGAGTCAGCGGGTCTTGATCCAAATACAATCACAGATCCAACGGAAAGCATTAAGTATGGGGTGAAACATTTTAAGAGGATCAATGAATATGGCAATGAAAAGGGCGTGGATTTTGCCACGATCATTCAAGCATATAACATGGGAATTGGTTATATTGATTTCGTGGCGAATGAAGGGGGCAAGCATAATGAAGAGCTTGCGAAGAAGTTCTCCATGCTTCAGGTCGAAAAGAACCCCAAGCTCTATGATTGCGGCGGGGACAAGGATAATTTTCGGTACCCATATTGTTACGGTGACTACTCATACAGTGCAAAGGTATCTAAGAACATTGAGGAGCTTGGCAACAGTATATCGGCTCAAGCTGATGGTGAGTGAGGGAACAAAAAGCCTACTGAATGAAGTAGGCTTTTTTTCATGGTAATGCCACTCTTTTGCGGAGTTCAAAGAATCAAAACCATTGTCATTTATTGTTCAACCATGTAAGGAGGTCGTAATGTTTATAGAGTTTCCCGGATTCCTCAATGATTTGTGAAAGAAGGATATCAATGGAATCAAGTAAAGAGTTTAAGGCTTGTTTAACAGAACCACTCTCAAAATGCTCTAAGGGCACAGGTAACTCTTCCACGTCCAAAATAAAATGTGACCCATCCGGAAGCACCATGATATCAATGATCAAATCTTCAAAGGATAACAACTTATCAGCCATATATGTATTTTTTACAATATTAAAATAGGAACCTAAATAATTGCCTTCATTATCTCTCCAAATGTATAAATTATAAGGGCGGTCCTTCCAATAATAAGCAATCGTATAACTTCCAATGTTAATGTTTAATTCTATAGGACCCGCTTTCATCGTGAACGCATCCATGATTTCATGAAAAAGCACGACATGCTGATTTTGTGCGTTTAACAGCAAACAGGTATGTTCTACAACTAAAGAGTCATAGCGGATTTTTCTTTCAATTATTTCATCGCCACGTTGAAGTGCAGTTGTGAATATTTTGTCCATCATTCTATTTCTCCCTTAAAAACCATCTAGATCATTATGCCATTTGTTTCTTTTCTACATTGGTAAATATCAAAACCTAATTTCACAAGTACCGAGAAAATAGGCTTTAACTACTTCAAAATCGTTCACTACCAGAATGTTGTTTATTGGAACTTATCCTTGATACGCATGCTCTAAAGTTTTAATGTCAATTTTCTTCATTTGGAGCAGCGCTTTCATCATTCTTTCCGATTTTTCAGGATTGGAGTCGTTTACCATCTCGGTTAGATTTTCTGGGATGATTTGCCATGACACGCCAAATTGATCTTTCAGCCAACCGCACACTTGAGCCTTTTCATCTCCGCCTTCCGAGAGTTTCCCCCAATAATAGTCCAATTCTTTTTGATCCTCGCAATGGATGATAAATGATATTGCCTCTGTGAATTTGAATTGCGGACCGCCATTTAATGCTACGAATGTTTGTCCTTCCAATTCAAATTCCACGGTCATCACTGAACCCACTGTCTTTCCATGGATTTGATTTCCTTCATTTCCATAGCTAGTGATTGTTCCGATCTTAGAATTTTCGAAGATGGATGTGTAGAACTTTGCCGCCTCTTCGGCTTGTGAATCAAACCAAAGGTTAGTTGTGATTTTTTGAATTTTGTTTTTCATCATTTTTCTCCTCTTTTGTTTTGATCCTTGCTATATGATCATGGAAATGAGAATGGATTCGATAAGATTAAATACCTTGAAAGTACCCTTTTACTATACACCAATTATGATGAACCAAGATAATGATGTATAGTTAGGTTGTGTTTTGTGTATTCCAACCAATCATTTAACTAATCCCCTTTTTCCTTTGCTTGTTACGATATCCTTGACTCAAGGTGATGGAAATACAAAAGGATATAGAAACTTTTCAACCGTGAAAAGTCCTATATCCAAATTTGGTTTCTCAGCTTTCGAAGTTAAATTGCCATTGGATTCCGAATTTATCGGTTAACTGACCGTAAATTTTACTCCAGAATGTTTCCTGCAGCTCTAGACCAACCGTGCCGCCTTCACTTAGTTTGTTAAAGATCGATTTAATTTCCTCCACATCATTACCGACATATGCAAGGCTGATATTATTTCCTTCTACAAAAGGCATACCAGGAAAAGTATCTGAAAACATGATATTACTACCATTAATAGTAAGCCTTGTATGCATGACTAAATCTCTCGCTTCTTCTGGAAGGGGAAATTCCGGATTAGGTGGTGTTTCCCCAAAGGTCATGATATTTGGTTGTTCCGTTCCAAAAACCTCTGCGTAGAACTCTACTGCTTGTCGACAATTCCCATTAAAATTAAGATATGCATCAACTGACATGTATCTCACTCCTATTTTCTTATTTTACATTGCGCCCAATTTATTACTTAATGCATGATTACCTTACGAAAAATTCCGGTGGTTCAATTCCAAGGGTTCTAAGATAAATATAACCCTGTCCCCTATGGTGGATCTCATTTTCCAGGGCATATTGAAGTCTATCAAAGTGGCTTTGTGAGGGACCGAAAAAAGGATCTTTTTCAACCACTCCAAGCGTTTCCTCGGTCATTTCCTCCCACAATTTCCTCGTCTCATCCCTTACTGCTTCGCATGCTGATACGAGTTCTTCTTTGGTGGAAATTACGGCAAAGGAATCTGGAAACTCCCAAATACCCAGTGCAATTCCACGCATATATCCAGTCTCAATGTTCATGACTTCTTTAACCATCTCTGCGAAAGGGCGAAGCTTCCCGGCCGGTGTATAATGGAATAATTCCTTTTCAGGGAAAGCTTCAACCACCCGCAACGTCAATCTCCTGTTGCCTTCCAATATATTTAACAAACCCTCTTTCGAAAGAACCACCATTTCACTCTCCTTTGATCAATACTCTGTATAGAAGTTCTGTGAAAAATCGAAAAGTCCTGCAAATTCCTGAATATAAAGATTGCATAGCTTTTTTACTAAACAATGGAGCAATTCCATTAACCAATAGATAAAGTAAAAAGGGGAAATGTCATATGTTCGGTTCCTTAAATAAAACTATATTAATAAAAAATGATTAAAAAAGGCATTGCGAAATTAATGTATCAGGATGTGTCAGATGACAATTGGGATCAAGAGAACCTAACAAAGAGAAATTTAGTTTTTACTATTGAAAGCATTCGTTATATAGATGCTTATACGAAATGATTAAGCACTACTCAAATGGGTAGGGAACTTTAAAGAATCATTTTGATAATTTTGTGGTAAGGATAGGTGCGTATATTGGAGAAGTTATAAAAAGGAATATATATCAAGATTATAAATGGTATGAATATGATTCTGTATATCATTTTTCTTCTGCACTTGATGAAGTGAATAGGGGCATTAAAACGGAGACGGTTCTTTACTCCAAAAAGAGAGATAGAGTTATAGTGCCATTGACTGTGGTAGCTCAACATCTGGAAGGGAGTCCGGCACAAACAGATTTCTTGGAATATGTAGAAGAAACAATTAAGCGAAATTCGTAAGAGATATCTGCTTTCCTTAAACAATTGTGTTGGTTTTCAAAAATCTTCCCAAAAGAGGGAAAATTCAATTTTTATAAATATTGATTAAATCTTTCATTTATTATACGATTTAATCAGTTATATTTTTCCAACCAGCATGATGCTTATACATAAACGATTCAATTAATAACGGAACAAGCAGAAAGGGAGAGAAGCCAATGATCAATAAAGTCGGTCAAATTATGTTATATGTTAATAACCAAGATGAGTCATTGAAATTTTGGACGGAAAAATTCGGATTTAGCAAAATTTCTGAAGAAGATAACGGCCAAGGGCTAAGATGGATTGAAGTAGCCCCAACAAAGGATGCACAAACGAGCATCATCCTGCATAATAAGGAATTCATTGCTAAAATGCAGCCTGAATTAAATCTTGCTACACCTTCATTAATGTTTTACTCGGATAATCTTGATGAATTATATAAAGACTTTTCGGAGAAGAATATCAAAGTGGGAGAACTTGTAAATATGCCATCTGGAAGAGTCTTCAATTTTGCTGATAATGAAGATAATTACTTTGCGGTCATGGAAAAGAAGTAAATCATTTAGCTATAGGTAAAAACATCAAAACGACTAGAAAAAATATTTTTAGTCGTTTTGATGTTTTTTGATAAAACTACCCTCTTTATGTAACTAGTTAGTCTTCAGGCCTTGGCCCAGCATGAAGTCCAGAGTTCTCAACCGTTTTGATCGGCCGAATGGTTATGTCACCATTCACGTAAATTTGACAAGATAAACGCAAATGATCTTCCATTCCTTTTTCCTCAAAGACCTTTTTTTCTTTATGTGTTACCTCCAAAAAATCACCTGCCAATATTTCCACTCTGCAAGTTGTACACTTAGCTTTCCCACCGCATCGGTGGAGAATATTTATTCCGTTATCTTCCAATGCCAATACTAATTTTTTTCCCATTTCAACTTCAAACGTTCCTTGGTCAAATACTGTTACATAAGGCATCTTATACCACCTCTTATTATAGGATATCTATCAACAGGTCATTAATATAACTATTCTCTTAACTTGTCCATATGACATAAAAAAATGTGAAGTCACTGCTGATTGATAGTAAAGATGAATAATTAATTATCGTGAAGACAAACTTTAAGTACATTCATAATTATTAATGACACAAGGGATAAATAAAGCTAGGGAAAATAAGCATGGTCTTTTAGAGGTAATTAAGATGTTGAATAATTAAAGGGAGGTGCATGCCTGTGAATAATGGCCATTGTGATTTTTCACCAATGAAACAAACGTTAAAAGAGGAGATACGCCAAGTAATATCGGCATTACAGGATAACTTAGAAGCAATGGGTGATGAAAATTATTGTCTTCTTGGAAATTTCGAGAAAATAAAGGATAAATTCATATACATTGATATGAAAGCAGCAACATTTTATTTAAACTGTTATTTGTCACCATTTACCGACAAATATCCCGAATTATCAACTTGCGTTCAAAATTTATCGAATTTGAGACATGGCGGGTTGATTGTGATTCAACGGGGAGATCCCCTTGATTCTTTAATTCAACCCGGTATTTCAATAGGAGCGGAGTTAACCCATTCTTTATTGGAATCGATTTTTTTTCCTGGAAATCCACTGCATGATGGTGCCGTTTTGGTTAGTCAAAATCAGATTGTTTCCGCAGCAAATGTCCTTCCGCTTTCAGACAGGTCAACCGGGGGAAAGAAACTGGGAACACGCCACCGCTCTGCTTTGGGTTTATCTGAACGGAGTGATGCCCTTGTATTGGTAGTATCAGAGGAAACAGGAAGAGTTTCATTTGCATTGAATGGGAAACTGTACCCAATTAATACACACGGGCCTATATAGATTCACACCTGGAATATTCAATCGGGTAAATAAGTAATCGCTTGATCCTTTTTAGGCTTTTGTAATTTATAGCTTATTTTATCAGAATTACAGGTACAGAAAATTTCATGAATTAATCAACCCGGTGATTTTTACCGGGTTTTTGGTTGCTTTTTATATAAAAAAAGGCATATGATAAATAAGGAGTCTCAAGCAGATAAGTTATAAAACGAAAGAGGATTTTACATGATAACCATTAAAAGTGAACGAGAAATAAATTTGATGCATGAAGCGGGCAAACTTCTTGCTGCGACGCATAGAGAAATTGCAAAAATGATAAAACCGGGAATCACGACATGGGAAATCGAAGAATTTGTCGATAAGTACTTGGCAGAGCATGGTGCTACCCCAGAACAAAAGGGCTATAACGGTTATAAATATGCAACATGTGCATCAGTGAATGATGTGATTTGTCACGGGTTTCCGCAAAAGAAAGCCCTAAAAGAGGGAGACATCGTCACGATCGATATGGTGGTGAACCTTAACGGCGGTTTGGCGGATTCAGCTTGGACATATGCAGTCGGAGAAGTTTCCGAAGAAGCTCAGCGCTTAATGGATGTAACCAAGAAAGCTTTATATAGAGGCATTGAAGTTGCACGGGCAGGAAATCGTCTCGGGGACATAGGGCATGCAATCCAGTCTTATGCAGAAGGTGAAAAGTTTTCTGTTGTCCGCGATTTTACAGGACACGGAATCGGCAAAACCATGCACGAGGACCCTACCGTCCTACATTATGGTAAGCCAGGTAAAGGTGCCCGTTTAAAAGAGGGCATGGTCATCACGATCGAGCCTATGCTGAATGCAGGAACATGGCATATGAAAATGGACCAAGACGGCTGGACGGCAAGAACGGCAGATGGAAAGCTTTCCGCCCAATATGAACATACCCTCGTCATTACAAAAGAAGATCCGATCATTTTAACGGAACAGTAAGCAAAAAAAGAAACGGCCTTATCATAGGCCGTTTCTTTTTTAGTTTTAAACTATTTCACAATAAACCTCGACAGAATATTCGGACTTCTCCTATCCCACAATAGATCGAATCCAAAAAATTAGTACTAGGCAGTTTGGCATTAAAAACTTTACTATTATGTGGCAGCACAGGATAATAAGGGGAAGGAAGAAATATTTAATTATATACAGTATTAAGGGGGAATGACTGTGAAGAAAGGGGAGAAACTGTCTGCGACGGTAGAAACCGTGGGGTTGAGCCAGCGCGAATTTTTAACGATTTTCTTACTTCACTCTTTGAGGATAAAAGCGAATTATCCAAGGGCGATTCATCAGGACCTGAAAAATACGTTCACTGGAAAAGTGCATAGCTATGACTATTTATGTAAAATATCGAATACGCTAGTCGAATCCAATCATTTATCATTATATACGAATAAGGGAAGAAATTATTATCAAATAACGGAAAAAGGCAAAGAGCTTTACATATGGTATCAAGAAAATTTCCTGGAACGGTTTTCCGAAGTAAAAAAGGTCATTGATCGCTTCATGTTCGATTTAAGGGGGTCTGGTGAAAACCCACCGGTTGTAAATGAGCTTCCAGAAGAATACAGGTCTTATTTCTCGAAAATAATATCGGTGAAGGACCTTGTCCGTTATGTAACTTTAAAAGCCGCTTTCACTAAGAAACCCATTTATATGGGGGAAATTGGCGATCTGCTTAAAAATCAGTTCGGTTGGATCGCTTCTAACGGCTATTTATACGATTTATCTCATGAAATGGAAGAGAAAGGCCTACTTGTCGGCAGGTGGGAAAGTGAAAAACGAACTAAACGGTATTTACGAATAACCGATGAAGGACAGCATCATTACAAACAGATTGCGGATTCTGCGGCCTTTCAAGTCCAGGAAATTCAAAAATACATGGCCAGTGTCGTTATGTTCTTAAAAGAAAAGAGTTATTGATTAGAGAAATGCAACCCCTTAATTTGCAAGGAGAATGAAGTTACATGCTTAAATTGAATTGCTCAAGGGTAAATGTTACTTAAGACACTTCTTAAAAAGGGGGAATGAGTGATGGCGGAAAAACAAGATGAAATGGGAAGCATATTCAGTTTCATTAAAGGCCAGGTAGATAAGCTCCCAATTTCACAATCGAAAAAAACCAAAATGCTCGACCAGCTCTTAAAGCTGAAAACGATGACTGTTGATGCAAGGGAACCGCGAATTGCTCTTGTCGGAAGAAGAGGGTCTGGAAAATCCTCACTGATCAATGCGATGTTTGGTCAGGAACGGCAATATGTCAGTTCCGTTAAATCTGGAACGGGTAAGGGGAAATGGTTATGGTACCCGAGTGATGCCGAACCCAAAATTCGTTTACTGGACTCACGCGGGCTGGGTGAGAGTGAAGCTCCTACGGAAGAGTTCGAAGAAGATACACCATTGGATGAATTGATAAAAGCGGTGACTGAAGAACAGCCTGATGTGTTTCTTTTCTTGATTAAAGCAAAAGAAGCGGATTCACGTATTGAAGAAGATTTACAAGAATTGAATAAGCTGCGCAAGATCGTTAAAGAGAATCACCATTATGATGTTCCTGTCATCTGTGTGGTCACACAAGTGGATGAATTAGATCCGCCACATTATAAACAAGTACCTTTTGATGCCAATCCTAAGAAAAAAAAGAATATTGATGAAGCCATCGCTTTGATGTCAAAACGATTTAAAGATAGTGAAATACCACTTTTGAACATTATTCCTACTTGTTCGTATATTGATTTTGATGAAAGCGGAAATATTGAATATGATATGCGTTGGAACATAGATTTGCTTTCTGATTACTTAATTGAGGCCTTACCCAGTGAGGCGAAGCTGAAGACTGCCAAAGCGATGCAGAGCCAATTCGTTAAGAAGAAATTCGCGCGGACGATAGTGGGAACGTTTACGGCAATCGCAGGTCTAATCGGTGCAGAGCCAATACCTTTTGCCGATTTTCCCATTTTGACCGGCATTCAGGGTTTGATGATTGTGGTGATTGGTTTTATCGCGGATAAAGAAATCAATACGAAAACGGCAAGTGAATTCATTGCAGCGTTAGGAATCAATGTTGGCATTGGACTCCTTGTCAGGGAAGGTGTCAGGGCTGCAGTCCGTTTCATCCCAGGAGCTGGTCTAGTCGTTTCCGGTGCGGTAGCGGGTGCCGTCACTTATGGAATCGGGCAAGCCGCGATAGCTTACTTTCTCGAAAACAAAAATATTGATCAGGCGAAGGAGGCTTACAAGAACGCGAACAAAGAATATAAAAATGAAGACATTGACTCTTAATGTGCAGATTCGAACCATAAACTACACTAAGGTGATATGATAAAGTGGAGTTAGCAGTTCTGTTTCTGCTGCTGGATGGTTCAAGATTTTTGTTTACTAGAGGAGGGATGATCTTCATGTCGTTTTTTCAATCACCGAAGCAAAAAGAATATATACAAAAATTAGAGGAAGCGATTCAGTCCTTTACCGGCCGATCTGAGGCACTTGATGATTCAAAGGGATTTCCTTATGAAAACATTCAGGAGTTAAAGGAATTCGGATACCCCCAATTAACTTTAGCTAAAGAGCATGGCGGATATGGCGGTTCCTTATATGATTTTCTCCTATGCCAAGAAAAAATAGCTCAATATTGCGGCCCAACAGCCTTAGGAATAGGCTGGCATGTCGGAACGGTACTTTCCTTATCGGAGAAGAGACCATGGGAAAAAGGAGTCATGAAAGAATTGTATGATGAAGTTTCGAAAGGTGCACTAATCAATACGGCAGCATCTGAGGCTGGAACGGGGAGTCCGACGCGCGGAGGCCGACCGGAAACCATCGCGATCAAAAAGGGTAATCAATGGAATTTGAATGGCAGAAAGACTTTTACTACACTCTCTCCCGTCCTTGATATTTTTCTAGTAACGGCATGGGTACCCGAGGATGAGCGACTTGGCACATTTTTAGTTCATCGTGATGTAAAGGGTGTAAGTATAGAAGAAACTTGGAATATGATTTCCATGCAGGGGACAGGAAGTCATGATCTGGTGTTAAAAGATGTCAGCCTGCCTGAGAAGTATTATGTGATGAAAAGCAATCCTGGTGAAAAAAGAAAACCTGAAGCGTGGCTATTACATATACCGGCTTGCTACTTGGGAATCGCAGTGGCTGCCAGAAATTACGCAGTCGAATTTGCGAAAACCTATTCTCCGAATAGCTTACCAGGACCAATCAGGGACCTTCCGAATGTTCAACGCACAATTGGGGAGATGGAACTGGAATTGGGTGAAGCACACCATTTCCTCTACTCTGTCGCAGAAAAATGGGTGCGGCAGCCTGAAAATCATGATGAATTATCGAAGCAATTGGGGGCAGTTAAGTTATCGGTCGTCAACAAATCGATTTCCATCGTCGATAAAGCGATGAGAGTCGTCGGAGCCAAAAGTTTACAACGAAACAATCCCCTGCAACGCTACTATAGGGATGTACGCGCAGGAATTCATAATCCTCCGATGGATGATGCGACAATCACCATGCTCGCAAAATCAGCTCTTTATTAATTCTTATTCAAATATTTTTTTGATGGCACTGAAATGATCGTTTCAGTGTTTTTTTCTATTCTTTTTCTAACATTATTTTGTGTTTTCGTTTTAAGTACAGTTTTTAGGTGTAGTCTTTTTTCGTACACATGTAAGACTTCTAGAGTGTGGGGAAAACTAGTATTAGAAAATCTCTGAATCGGTGCTTGGCTTTTTTATGTTTTAGGGGCAGTGCAATAAAGCGATTGAAGGTAGTGTAGAGAAAAGAACCTTTGAAGTGGAATTTAATCCAGACATGTACCATAACATTAAAAAAGAACGTGCGAATTGTAGCACGATTTCTTTTAGAGTAACATATACTTTACCGGGGTATGGTTTATCATTACCTTGGTCGTTAATTGTTTCCATACAATCCTGAGGAAAAAGGAAATGGCGTTTATACTCTGAAATTCGACTGCCTGAATACTCTTATAATGTGTTTGTTGATAGTAAACCTGGAAACCTTGCTATCAGGTTAGTCCGATAGAGTTTGAGGTTGATAAAAATTTGAGGAGAATTTAAATTTCATGGTAAAGTCAAGTGCTATCCATTCGTTATAGAGGGCAAATAATATAATAAGGAAAAAGGGGAATTTATATGAACGTAGATGGGGTTAGCAAACATCTATTAATTTGCAACGGGAAAACATGTACGAAAAATGGAGCAGAAGAAGTAACAGAGACGATTAGAGGGGAATTGAAAAACTTAGAACTACAAAAGGAGATTCTCACAACAAAAACATTATGCAACGGCCAATGCAAGTATGGTCCGATTGCTGTTCTATATCCACAAGGAACCTGGTATAAAGAAATGAATAAAACAAAAAGTAAAGAACTTATTCGGCAATTGAAAGAAAATGACAATGTTCATCTAGGTTCTGAACTTTATTACCATGATGGGAAAACATTCAAGAACCAGAAGAGTGAATGAACTGTAACATCTCACTTCTATATCTAAAAAGGGTTTCTGTATAGGACGCTTTTTGGAAGAAAAAAATTTCGATATTCCGTGGACTGATCATTTTTAACAAATCAGTTGATAATTCTCCCCATTAATACTAATTGAAAATAATGGTAATTGAAAATTATTCTCTTAGAAAATTCAACAGTTTTACCAATATGGAAAAAAGTACCCGATCTTTAAGAACGGGTATTTTTTATATAACATTACCTCAATTTCTTTCCTGGATGGCGGAAGAGGTAACTTTTATTTTCCTCATAATAATTTCACTAGCTTATCATTATCTATCTTGTTATGATTGATATATCTGTCTAAATCTTCGAAAAATATCGAAAGTTCGGTGTAGAAATGAATCTTATGACCAAAGATTTACTGATTAACTTTTTACTTATCCTTTTTCCGATCTTTTTATTGCAAATGAGCTATCTAGTGAAGTACGTATACCGTTTAGATGCATTAAAAGGATCCTTCCTATCGATTTTCCCTATTCTTTCACTTGTTCTATGCATGCTATTTCCCGTTGTTATAGAAGAGGATTTTGTTTGGGACCTTAGATGGATCCCTTTTCTGTTAGGCGGTTTATATGGAGGCTATCGGTTAGGAATCATATTGATAGTCATCACTCTTATTATCCGTTATTTATCAGGGGGTGATAATGGATTTTACATATCATGCATCACTTTTCCACTTGTGGGTGTTTCCTTGTTTTTTATATCTAAATACTATTTGAAACTCTCTGTCAGTAAAAAAATTCTCATCGGTATATCATTAATCTTCATTGTACATATTCTCACTCAGTTTATTTCAACAGTAGTATTTGAACTTACTATCGGGATAAGTCTATGGAAACAATACTTCACGATCCAAGTCATTGGAATCGTTGTTGTAATCTTACTATGGGAGGTCATCCTCACTAATTTTCAGGTTCTCGAAAAATTAGTGAAAGCGGAAAAATTGCAAATCGTTAGCCATCTGGCTGCAAGCATATCTCATGAAGTCAGAAATCCCCTTACAGTTACCAGGGGCTATATACAAATGTTAAGCGAAGACGTTTCTTCCCATACAAAGATCAGATATGCAAATATTGCATTGAAGGAATTAGATCGGGCCACGGATGTCATTAATGATTATTTGACGTTTGCAGCCATAAGCCCTGAAAACACGGAGCGATTAAGGGTATCGGAGGAAATTCAGCATGTCGTGAACAGCATAAAACCCCTGGCTGACAATAATGGAACAGAATTGAAGTTATCCTTATTCGAAGATGGAGCTTATTATATCATGGGGGAAAGGAAGAAATTCCAGCAGAGTTTGTTCAATATCTTAAAGAATGGCATAGAATCGATGGACCATGATGGCAAAATATACGTACATTTGATTCATGCTGCCTCCACCATCCAAATTAAGATCCAAGATCAGGGAATTGGAATGACACAGGAACAAATATATCGTTTAGGTGAGCCTTACTTCACGACAAAAAATAAAGGGACGGGATTGGGCATGATGGTTTCGTATAGCGTTATCAAAAGCATGGATGGTACGGTACATGTGTCAAGTGTACAAGGGAAAGGGACATGTTTCTCCATCAACCTGCCCATACATAAATACGAGCCTAATTGAGTTTAGTGTAAATTGACAGTTTTAAAACTCATAGATTACAATTTAAGTAAATTACCAATTATTATGAAATAATTCAATGACGCATTTGATACCTAAGGGAGATGATTGAATGAAATCGCTTACAGATGGACAAATCATTTGGGAACCGACAAAGGAACGAATCGAGCAAACGGTATTGACGCAATATGTGAAATGGTTAAAAGAAAAGAAAGGTTTAACATTTCATGATTATCATGAATTATGGAAATGGTCGGTAGATGAACTGGAGCAATTTTGGGCTTCAATTTGGGATTATTGTGATGTAAAAGCCGGCAGGAAATATGACAGGGTTTTAGCGGAGCAATCTATGCCAGGTGCGAAATGGTTCGAGGGGGCAAGGCTTAATTATGCTGAAAATGCATTATTGAATGATCAAGAAGAGAAAACGGCGATATTTTTTCGTTCCGAACATATCAGGCAGCAAGAGGTTAGCTGGAAAGAGCTGAAAGAAAAAGTGGCCTCTGTCGCCCATTCATTAAGGAAACTTGGTGTGAAATCCGGTGACCGTGTTGTTGCCTATATGCCAAACATACCCGAAGCGGTGATAGCTTTCTTGGCAACTGTGAGCATAGGTGCCATCTGGTCCAGTTGTTCACCTGACTTTGGGGCAAGAAGTGTCATAGATCGTTTCAAACAGATTGAACCGGTTGTATTACTGGCGGTTGACGGGTATCAATACAATGGAAATGTACATGATAAAACACCAGTCGTCTCACAGCTTAAACAGGAATTGGTCTCTGTCAAGCATACCGTGCTGGTTCCTTACATAGAAAAGAAGATTTTGGAAGTGAGTCTGACAGATACGATTCCGTGGGATGACCTTTTAAAAGAAAAGGCAGAATTATCTTTTGAAAGTGTTCCTTTCGATCATCCGCTTTGGATTCTCTATTCATCAGGTACAACCGGGATGCCAAAACCGATTGTACAAGGGCATGGCGGTATATTATTGGAGCATTTTAAATCAACAAGAATCCATCAAGGCTTGACTTCCGAGGATACCGTATTTTGGTTTACGACGACAGGCTGGATGATGTGGAATCTCCTTATGGGTGGTTTGCTAAATGAAGGTACCATCGTCCTTTATGACGGCAGTCCTTCTTTTCCGAATATGGAGGTTCTTTGGGATTTGGCGGAAGATACAGGCATGACCTTCTTTGGAACAAGTGCACCATTCCTTACGAATTCCATGAAGTTAGGAAACAAGCCTCTGGGAAAATATGATTTATCGAAATTGAAGGCTCTTTTTTCCACTGGAGCCCCATTATCTGGAGACGGTTATAAATGGGTGTATGAAAATGTCAAAAAGGATATCTGGCTCAGTTCATCCAGTGGCGGGACCGATGTATGTGCCGGATTTGTGGGCGGAGTTCCAACATTGCCCGTGAGAATCGGAGAGATACAAGGAAGGGCATTGGGTGTTTGTGCGGAAGCCTTTGATGAGCATGGTCAAACATTGATTAATGAAGTCGGGGAATTGGTCATTACCAAACCGATGCCGTCCATGCCGCTATATTTCTGGAATGATCAAGATGGGACAAGATACTACGAGAGTTATTTCGATACGTATCCTGGCATATGGAAACATGGGGATTGGATAAAGATCGACGACAAGGGCAGCTGTATCATTTATGGACGTTCCGACTCGACCATCAATCGTTCTGGTGTACGGATGGGAACTAGCGATATTTACCGGGTCGTCGAAGCGATAGACGAGGTGATGGAAAGCCTAGTCATTGATAGGGAAGTGCTTGGCCGCGGTTCCTCACTGCTGTTGTTCGTAGTCCTTAAGCCCGGGGAAAGTCTGGATCCAGCATTGACGGCAAAAATCAAGGAACAAATCAGAGGGCATGTATCCCCTCGCTTTATCCCTGACCAAATCCATGTCGTTGGACAAATTCCTAAAACGTTGAACGGAAAGAAGATGGAAGTCCCGATACGTAAAGTATTATTAGGTTTCGAGTTTGATAAAGTAGTGAATGCAGACTCCATGGGAAATCCAGAATCGCTACAGTTTTTTAAAGAATTGGCACTCGAGTTGAATGAGAAAAAAATATTCTAGAATTCAGGCGGAGCAAAAAAGCTCCGTTTTTTATTTGTTTTTCCTGAATGGCCTTGGTGTTAATTCCCCAATAAGGTTCACTCTTCTGGAGTGGCCTGCCATCGTAAAAAATATAATACTGTTGGAAATATTTTCTTGACAATTTAAAAACAGATGAATAGAATAAAATGGAAAGTCAGTAAGTACTGACAGTCCATTCGGAGGAAGTGAGAGCATGAGTAGCAGTAATAAGCTTAGTACCGATGATAAGCTGCTGTTAGCGGCAATCGATCTAATTGCAGAGAAAGGGTACAATGGTGTTTCTACTCAGGAAATTGCTGGTTCCGCAGGTTTTAGTGAAAAAACACTATTCCGTCGGTTTGGAAGCAAGCAAAATCTTTTAGAAACGGCATTTGACCGATATCATTATGCTGAAGAGATGACCAAACTTTTTAATGAAGAGCAAATCGTGTGGGATTTGCATTCAGATTTACAACTGATCAGTCGAACATATCATGAAATCATGAATCGTAACCGGAAAATGATTATGATAAGTATCAAGGAGGAAGGCAATTTACCTGGTTTTCGAGAAAAAACACAAAAGCATCCCCGACAGTTACTGGGAATTTTGACAAACTATTTTAACACGATGCATGAAAAAGGAAAGCTTATTCACACAGACCCAGAGCTTCAGGCATTGTCGTTCATGATGATGAATTTTGGTGCCTTTATGAACAATCTGGATGCCGATGAGAACTATCCAACCGTGTCCCTGGAGGCATTTATCATGGAGAGTGTGCAAACATTTACTAGGGCTTTGACTCCCTAGTTTTTGAATAAGTATAATGTCAGTCAGCACTGACATACCATGGTGATTGTAAAATAAATTCCAATTTTTAATGAACTAAAAAAATAGATTAAATGACAGGAGATTATGAATATGAAATCAAGTAATACAATAGTATGGATTAATGTATTTACAGCTAAAACAGGCAAACTAGATGAATTGGTTGCTATCCAAGCTGAAGAACTGCTCAATTTCAAGAAGGGATCACAAGGTGTTCCCGGTTGGATCAGCAGCCGTTGGCATCGTTCTGTAGATAATGATAAGGCAATTATGGTAACGACCTTTGAGAGTATTGATTTTCATAAAAATTGGTTAGAAAAAAGTGAATTCAGAGAACACCTTAACAAAATAAACCATCTCATTGAAGATACAGAAGGTGGGTACTACACGTTAGTGGAAGAGATTGAAAATATGTAAATCCATCAACTTATGAGGTTATATTCTTAAACAATTAATTGGCCAGTCAGTTTTTACGAGGAGGAGAAAACATTGGAAAAATTAAAGATTGGAATTATCTTAGGAAGCACACGAATAGGACGCGTAAGTCCACAAGTGGGAAATTGGATTAAAGAAATAGCTGATAAACGAGAAGATGCAACTTATGAAATCGTCGATATCGCAGATTTCAAATTGCCGTTTTTTGGAGAAGGCACTGGTAAAGAACCAGGATTATTAGCTTGGTCAGAAAAACTCTCTAGCTTGGATGGTTTTGTGTTTATCGTACAAGAATATAATCATAGCATTACAGGGGCATTAAAAAACGCACTTGATTCCGCACGTGATGAATGGAACAACAAAGCTGCGGGCATCGTAAGCTATGGTTCAACTGGCGGAGCCCGTGCAGCCGAACATTTGCGTGGCATATTAGGGGAATTACTAGTTGCGGACGTTCRTGTAAATCCAACATTATCGCTATTTACAGACTTTGAAAACTTCAAAACGTTTAAACCAGCTGATATACACCTTGGTAATGTCCATGCAATGCTAGATCAAACAATTGCATGGAGCGGTGCGCTAAAAAATTTACGTTAAGCTTGATAGTTTACTAGCTAGTTCCTTCCTCTCTAACCATTTAACAAAATTCATGTTAGTAAGTACTGAAACCTAATTAAAAGGTGCAAAAAGAGCTTATTCCTTAAGCTTAAGCAGCTGCTTTCCACATTCAAACCATCTTTGAACTTCAGCTATAAGTGAATTCGGATCGTATATTTTAAACAAAACGAGACAAAACGAGACAGCAATCTCATTTTGTCTCGTTTTGTTTCTGCTGAAAATAGTTAAAGTCCTAATTTTATCGCCGCCCATTTTGGCACGGCAATTGCACTATATAAGATTGACTCGCTATTACTGATTGGGGGCTGAAAAATGGAAACGGTTCAATCGAATGAAATAAAGTTATCACAGGACAAAGCTTATTGGATGTACAAGAAAATGCTGGAGATCAGAAAATTCGAAGACCAAGTTCATGAATCTTTTGCAAAAGGGATTTTACCTGGGTTTGTCCATTTATATGCAGGGGAAGAAGCGGTTGCTGTTGGTGTATGTGCCCACCTATCCGAAAAGGACAGCATTACAAGCACCCACAGAGGCCATGGCCACTGTATTGCAAAAGAATGCGACCTAAACGGGATGATGGCTGAAATCTATGGGAAAGTGACCGGGCTTTGCAAAGGAAAAGGCGGTTCCATGCATATTGCCGATTTGGATAAAGGGATGTTAGGTGCAAACGGGATAGTCGGTGGAGGCTTTCCGCTCGCATGCGGTGCAGCATTAACTGCCAAATATAAAAAGACCGATCACGTTAGTGTATGTTTTTTTGGTGATGGTGCCAATAATCATGGGACATTCCATGAAGGGATAAATCTGGCGGCAATCTGGAAGCTACCAGTAATATTCATCGCTGAAAATAATGGGTATGGGGAAGCCACGCCTTTCAACTATGCTTCTAGCTGTAAAACGATAGCCGATCGTGCGATAAGCTACAATATCCCGGGTGTCCGTGTGGATGGGAAAGATGTATTGGCTGTGTATAAGGCTGCTGAAGAAGCCGTTCAGAGGGCTCGCAGGGGAGAAGGGCCATCATTGATCGAATGCGTTACTTATCGTAATTATGGCCACTTCGAGGGAGATGCACAGAAGTATAAAAAGGAACAAGACAAAAAGGAGCATAAACAAGAGAAAGATGCGATTGCCCTATTTAGGAATTACTTGCTGAATCAGAATCTGCTGGCGGAAAAAGAACTGATTTCTCTTGAGAATGCCGTTGAGGAATCTATTAAACAAGCAGTCAAGTTCAGTGAAGATAGCCCGTATCCAGAGGCATCCGATTTATTAAACGATGTTTATGTATCTTATTAAACTATAAAAGGAGGAATTGAGATGAGTAGAAAAATCAGTATGTCACAGGCAATAAATGAAGCAATGGCCATGGCAATGAGAAAAGATGAAAATGTCATCCTTATGGGAGAAGATGTAGCCGGCGGTGCAGAGGTCGATCATTTGCAGGATGACGAAGCATGGGGGGGTGTTTTAGGTGTCACGAAAGGATTGGTTCAAGAGTTTGGCCGGGATAGAATTCTTGATACACCCATTGCGGAAGCAGGATATATGGGAGCGGCCATGGCAGCTGCTTCGACAGGCTTGCGACCGATTGCCGAGTTAATGTTCAACGATTTCATTGGCAGCTGTTTGGATGAAGTATTGAATCAAGGTGCGAAGTTCCGCTATATGTTTGGCGGTAAAGCACAGGTTCCCGTGACGATCCGTACGATGCATGGTGCAGGGTTCAGGGCTGCAGCTCAGCATTCACAAAGCCTTTATGCCTTGTTCACCAGCATTCCTGGATTGAAGGTCGTCGTTCCCTCATCCCCCTATGACGCAAAAGGGCTCTTACTTTCAGCCATTGAAGATAATGACCCCGTCATCTTTTTTGAAGATAAAACGCTATACAACATGGTAGGGGAGGTTCCGGAAGGCTACTATACAATTCCAATCGGTAAAGCTGAAATGAAAAGGAAAGGCTCGGATTTGACAATCGTTGCCATCGGTAAACAAGTTCACACCGCGATGGAGGCTGCTGAAAAACTCACAGCTAAAGGCATTGAAGTTGAGATTGTCGATCCGCGGAGCTTGTCACCACTGGATGAAGAATCGATTCTCTCCTCTGTGGCAAAAACAAATCGTTTGATCGTGATCGATGAAGCGAACCCAAGATGCAGCGTCGCAACGGATATTGCCGCACTGGTAGCGGATAAGGGGTTTGATACGCTCGATGCGCCAATTAAGAGGATTACGGCACCACATACACCTGTCCCTTTTTCTCCACCGCTTGAAGATATTTACCTTCCTACATCAGAAAAAGTGATACAAGCCGTTTCAGAATTATTAGGGGAACCTTCCATTCTAGGAGTGTAAATAAATCCAGATGCATGCTCCAGCTTCTTCGCATTGAACTGCAAAAGTTGGAGCAACAAAACCAATGATGGACAAACAAACCATTCTGAAGGGAGAAATAAGATATGGCTGTCGAAGTGGTAATGCCGAAATTGGGCATGGCAATGAAAGAAGGCACTGTTTCGTTATGGAGTAAGGCTGTTGGGGATCCAGTCGAAAAAGGTGAAGCAATAGCCAGCATCAATTCAGAGAAAATAGAAATGGATATTGAATCTCCAGCGGAAGGTACGATTCTGAATATAGCTGTTCAAGAAGGACAAGGAGTACCTCCAGGAACCGTTATCTGTCATATCGGAGATCCGAATGAAAAAATAAAGATCGATGAACCTGTTGCTGTAGAGACCCAGTTGAAAATTGATGAACAAGAAAAGCCGAAAACAAAAGAGTCCCCCACTTTGCCCATGGGAGATCGATTGATGATCACTCCGGTTGCACGAAAAATGGCACAGGCAGCGAATCTTGACATTGAGAAGATTCAAGGCACCGGGCCAGGAGGAAGAATCACTAAAGAAGATGTCCAGAAAGTAATTGAGAAAAGAGATTCCATCCCGGTAAATACAGAAAAAAGAATAGTTCCGCCCCAACCTGCTTTAGAGAGTCAGCAGCAGATTCCTGTTATGGGAATGAGGAACATCATTGCCAAACGTATGAAAGAGAGTTTGCAAAGCAGTGCCCAATTAACGCTAACGATGAAAGTTGATGTCACTGATCTAGTCATTTTGCAAAAACAGGCTACAGAAACGCTGCAAAAACATGACTCAACTAAATTGACTATAACGGACTTTGTTGCCAAGGCTGTCGTGCTTTCACTTAAAGAGCACCCTAAAATGAATAGTGCCTATATTGAAGATAACATCATTTTGTATGAGCATATCCATCTTGGATTAGCGGTGGCATTGGAGAATGGACTAGTGGTTCCCGTCATAAGAAATGCCGAAAATTGTACCCTAAGACAGTTATCGAATAAGGGGAAGGAGTTGGCCCGGTGTGCACGTGACGGTCAATTGCCAATTGAAGACATGCAAGGGTCCACTTTTACAATCAGTAACCTCGGGGCATTTGGCGTTGAGCATTTTACACCCATTCTCAATACTCCGGAAACGGGGATACTTGGAATTGGCTCTGCTTACGATACCCCGCTTTATATTGGTGAAGAATTGGAGAGGAGAACGATCTTGCCACTCAGTTTAACTTTTGATCACCGTGTACTGGACGGAGCACCCGCTGCTGCCTTTTTACAAACACTAAAACGGTATTTAGAAGAGCCGATCACCGTTATTTTATAGAAAAGGAGGGAAAGCCTTGAATCGTATAGTTATTATAGGCGGTGGTCCTGCAGGGTATGTAGCGGCAATCACTGCTGCCCAGCAGGATAAGGAGGTCATATTGGTAGTCGATGGGCCATTGGGCGGAACCTGTTTAAACGAAGGCTGCATGCCAACGAAATCATTATTGAAAAGTGCCGATACGTATGACTTGGTGAAAAATGCCGGGCAAATGGGAATTCGCCTTTCCCCCCATTTGATTGAAGTCGATTGGGATACCGTACAGGAACGAAAAAGAGAGGTCATCTTTAAACTAGTGAACGGCATTCGATATTTAATGGGTAAGAATAAAATAAAAGTTATACAGGGCAGAGCTTCTATCCTTTCAAGCAATCGACTGCGGATCGAGAACGGAAATAAAAATGAAGTGATTGATGCAAGTAAGATCATCATTTCAACGGGTTCTGAACCGATTCCACTACCTTTTGCGCCGTTTGATGGTGAATGGATCATTCACAGTGGTCATGCCATGTCACTTCCTGCCA
This sequence comes from Peribacillus sp. 05N428, assembly GCF_056397085.1. Taxonomy (NCBI): domain Bacteria; kingdom Bacillati; phylum Bacillota; class Bacilli; order Caryophanales; family Bacillaceae; genus Peribacillus; species Peribacillus sp. 05N428. Next base: position 74,351 of record NZ_JBFTMS010000018.1, read on the forward strand.
TTCCCGATTCCCTGCTAATTGTCGGAGGGGGCGTCATCGGATGTGAATTTGCCAGCATTTATAGCAGGATGGGCACCGATGTTACCGTTATCGAAATGGGGGAAAAGCTGCTTCCAGGGGAAGATGAGGATATCACGAGCATACTGCATGAAGAATTGAAAAACCAAGGCGTTACGGTCCATACCTCCACAGCTGTCAAAAACATCAACGCAAGCAGTAAAACGGTATATTTAGAGAATAGCGATGGCAAATTGGAAGAAATGCAAGCTGATTACGTACTCGTATCTATAGGGAGAAGACCAAGAGTGAACGGAATAGGCTTAGAGGAAAACGATATTGATTTTTCCCGACTTGGCATCTCGGTGGATGATCGAATGCAAACAAGCAATCCATCGATTTATGCCTGCGGTGATGTGATAGGGGGCATCCAACTTGCCCATGTAGCTTTTCATGAAGGGCGTGTGGCGGCCCTGAATGCCTGCGGTCAATTTGCACAAGTGAATTACCGGGCAATCCCTCGCTGCATTTATACCTCCCCCGAGATTGCCAGTGTAGGCTTGACCGAAAAAGAAGCGCGTCAAAAATATGGTGAAATAAAAGTAGGTGAATTCGCTTTTTCGGCAAATGGGAAAGCTGTCCTTTCTAATAAACCGGTAGGAAAGGTCAAAGTCCTAGTGAATCCACAATATAATGAAATTCTAGGTTTTTCCATTGTTGGTCAGCATGCAACAGAATTGATTGGACAAGGAACGATCATGCTGCATGCAGAAATAACGGCAGATATGATGGAAGATTTAGTGGCGGCGCATCCAACCTTGTCGGAATCCATACATGAAGCTCTTTTAAATGTTGTAGGTCAAGCTGTGCATTGCTAAAACTGAAGGGGGAATTTGTATGGCTAGCGGTCAACGGACGGCGATAGTCACTGGTGCAGGTCGTGGTATCGGACGTGCCATTGCTTTAAGATTAGCTCAAGATGGATTGAATGTGGTCATTAATGACGTCAATCTGGATACGGCTGAATCGGTCGTGAAGGAGATTAGGGAACTTGGACGTGAAAGCTTTGCCGTTAAAGCGGATGTAAGCAATAGGCGGGAAGTATTCGAAATGGTGAATCAAATTGTGGAACGTTTTGGACAACTGGATGTTATGGTTTCAAATGCAGGAATTGCACAAATAAAGCCTCTATTGGAAGTAACTCAAGAAGATCTTGAACAGATTTTCAAAATAAATGTAAATGGTGTCCTCTTTTGCCTGCAAGCCGCGGCAGAACAAATGAAAAAGCAAGAAGGCGGGAAAATCATAAGTGCTGCCAGCATCGCCAGTTATAAAGGATTTAGCTTACTAGGTACATACTCGGCCACGAAATTTGCCGTAAGAGGAATAACACAAGCGGCTGCACAGGAATTGGCCCAGTTTGGCATTACGGTGAATGCCTACTGTCCAGGAATAGTCGGGACGCAAATGTGGGATTTAATCGATGAAAAAATGGGTCAATATATGAATCTTGCTAAAGGGGAAACATTTAAAAAGTTTATAGATTCCATAACCTTAGGACGCTCCGAAACCCCAGAAGATGTGGCGAAATTCGTCTCTTACCTTGCTTCACCGGATTCGGATTATATGACAGGTCAATCCATCATGATTGATGGAGGAGTTATTTTTTCATAAACTTTATTGTTTAAATGGAGAAGCATCATGTGAATGATCACATGATGCTTTTTTGTAAACTCAATCTATATATTGTAAGCGAATACATAATCTACTATAATTAAAAAGACCTCGAATAACATCCTATTTTATTACTCCATGGTATTTTTCCTCTAGATTGACTGGTCAAATGAAGGTTCAAACCAAATGATTAGAGGAGGATTATATGCTATCCACCAGTTGTTATCTACGTACATGGGAACGCTTTGTCAGTGAAGGGGTTCTCGATTCAAATCGTCTGAACAAGCGAATAATGGAATCCTGGTATCGCTGCAAAAAAGATCAAGTCAACCCATACCTTAATAAAGGCAAACATATTTTGACGAATGAATTATTGGACATTCAAAGAGAAAAAAACTCCTTCCTATTAGAAGTGGCATCACCCCAATTATCCAGGATGAATCAATCGATAAAAGAATCTGGAATGATGGCTTTATTGGTCGATCCGGATGGGTATGTCCTTTCACTTTCCGGAAACGAGAAAATCCTCGATGAGGCAGGAAAAATAAATTTTGTGGAGGGCGTATGCTGGACGGAGGGTGAGGTCGGAACGAACGCAATTGGAACAGCTTTGAAAACGGGTGAAGCCGTAATGATCCAAGGTACCGAGCACTATTCGATTGCCTCGCACAAATGGAGTTGCTCTGCGATGCCCATATTAAATGAAGACGGTAAGATATTGGGAGTTTTGGATATATCATGTCCAGTAGAATATTTCCATCCCTCCATGCTGGGGATGGTAGCCAATTTGGCGTATACGATCGAACAGGAAATGGGAATGCGTTCCTATAAAAAGGAGCTGGCACTGACCCAGCACTCGATAGAACTTGCAGAAACCTATCCAGATTTGCCTTTTATCGTATGTAATCATAAACAAATGATAATCTCCGCCAGTAAACAGGTTCGCAAAAAAATTCCTCAATCCATTGGTATGGCGTTGGCCGATCTGTTAAATCATGGATATCGAATCGTAAAGGAAAATCCGCTTCTATCCAAAGAGGATAATAGGATTTCCGGTAAGTGTTTATTCTTATCGGAGAATCATGGTCGTGAAGCCAATAGGCTTTTTCCTGCTTCAATGCCTTTAGAAAGATTTGCCTTCGAAGGGGAAAGGGGGATTAGTGAATCCTTTCATAACACATTACGTAAAGTGAAGCTTGTTGCACCGACAGAAGCAAATGTGTATATATCCGGTGAAACAGGTGTCGGGAAAGAGCTTATTGCCATGGCTATTCATGAAAATGGCATGCGCAAAAAAGGACCGTTCGTCACGATAAATTGCGGAGCCATACCTAAAGATTTAATGGAAAGTGAATTATTCGGGTATGTTGATGGCGCTTTTACAGGGGCTAAACGGCAAGGTCACAAAGGGAAGTTCGAGCAGGCAAATGGAGGAACCATTTTTCTCGATGAAATCGGTGAAATCCCTCAAGCGATGCAAGTTGCCTTACTGCGTGTTCTTCAGGAAAGAAAAATCGTTCCGATCGGCGGCACAAAAAGCATATCATTGGATATTCGCATTATCACTGCAACACACCGTAATCTTGAAGAGCTTGTCAATGAAGGTTCATTTCGGAAGGATTTATACTATCGGTTGAACGTTTACCCCATTCATGTACCTCCCTTAAGGGAAAGGATTGAAGATATTCCTTATCTGGTCAACTACTTGTGTTCGAAGAATAGTTGGAATATTCCATTAACGGAAGAATTATTGAATCGTTTAAAGGAGTACAATTGGCCAGGCAATATTAGAGAATTGCAGAATGTACTTCAGCGATTGACCATCTTACTAGCAGAAGGACCTCTGGATTATGTTAAAGTGTTGAATTCCATGCATTCACAGCCGGTTACACAGCATGATGAGTTCCCTGCATGGGAGGAACCTGGTGGTAAAAAAGGAATCAAGGGAAATGAACTGACGATCCGTGAAAAAATTCAACGGGATCTAATGATAGAGGCATTACAAAAATCAAGAGGAAATGTCACTTCTGCAGCAAAGCTGATGGATATACCAAGAAGTACATTTTACAAGCGGCTCCATAAGTATGGTATATAGACATGCGTGTGTACATTATGTAAGAAAAGCAAACTTATAGAAATCCTTTAAAAATGAAAGGGGTATGGCAAATGAAAACGAGAATGACTGAATTATTGGGGATTGAATATCCGATTATTTGCGGCGGGATGTTTCAAGTTGGCCGAGCCCCGCTCGCAGCCGCTGTTTCAGAAGCGGGGGGACTTGGTATCATCACTTCGAAAACACAGGTGACACCAGAGGGTCTCCGTGATGAAATACGCAAAGTGAAAACTTTGACCAAGAAACCCTTTGCTGTCAACCTGAACCTATTTCCAAGTCAAACGGCAACCCCGAATGATGAGTTCATCGATATTTTAATTGAGGAAGATGTGAAAATTGTTGAAACGAGTGGCCGAAGCCCAGAAAGTTTAATGCCCAGACTTAAAGAGCACGACTTTACCGTGTTACATAAGGTAGCGAACGTCAAAAACGCTGTGTCTGCAGAGAAATTAGGAGTCGATGCCATTATTATTGTCGGGAATGAAACAGGCGGACATCCAGGCATGGGGGATGTAGGAACGCTTGTCATGCTCCCTAGAGCCGTTGACTCTGTAAATATACCAGTAATAGCTGGAGGGGGATTTTCGGATGGGAGGGGCCTTATCAGCGCCTTATCACTCGGTGCTGAAGGTATCGTCATGGGGACTCGCTTTATGGCAACGCAAGAAGCACCGATTCATGAAAACGTGAAGCAGTGGATGGTATCGGCCAATGAAACGGATACGGTCGTCATCCAACGGAATATAGGCAGTCCTTCGCGTGTAGCATTAAATGCCGTCAGTAAAGAAGTGGACAAACTTGAAAATGAAGGTGCCACTATAGAGGAATTGATTCCGCTAATTACGGGACAAAGAAGCAAGGAAGTTTACTTTGAAGGAAATTTAGACGGAGGCATCTGGTCATGCGGTCAATCCGTAGGACTCATAAAAGAAATATTGACCGTCAATGAACTGATCAAACAAATCGTCCAAGAAGCAAAAAACTCGTTCGAATTCATCCAAAGCCGTATCGAATCCATTCGAACATAAATAACCTAACTGGAACATGCGATCAATAGTGATTTCGTGTTCCTTTTTTTATCTATTAAACATAAAGTTCCATAGGTGGTCAAGAATAGACTTTTTCAAAAATGCATGACCGTTATTTATAACAGAAGAATGATTTATAACTCTAACGAGAAAGGCCAATTCAATAGAAAAAAGCTACATAGCCGATCAATTACTTGCTAACTAACTTTAAGCAACTTCTTAATAAAGACTTTCACAAGTAAAAAACCAAAGAAAAAGGTAATTAACATTTCGTGAGTGTTTACATAACATTTTTATTCAGCTAAATCAAATAAAGCTTGAGATCTTAAAACCATTCTAATTTCTTCTGGCATATTTAATTCCTGAAACTTTTAAACCTTTTTATATGAAATGCAAAATCGACTTTTACGATTTTATTTCACTCATGAGAAACAAGAACTGATTGCTGAAAGTAGGTGTGGCTCTAAACAAATTTGATTTGCCTTATAACCCTTGGGAGCTTCCTATTGATTCACTGCATGTTTGCTGCACATATGAAAGCGGTCAATGCTTGTTATTGTACATCAAAACTCGATGGCGGATTGAGCATCATTAAGTTTAAAACATTTTTTAAAGGTTATTCATGCTATAGGCTGCTATGGGGTTAATTAAGAAAGCTTATAGGAGATTATGTGGCCAAATGGAGGATCTATCATCAATTTCAGGTAGAAAGCGGAACTTTCATGATAAAAAACCTATTGAATTGTCATTGAGATAAATTATATTTATATAATTTTTATTGAGTGTTAACCCGTGATTTTTTTCATTTATCCATTTAATTTATATATAAGAATAATAAAAATGAAAAATATGTAAATAAATCAAGGGTATTTAGATTACTGCAGAATTATTAGATGACGATAATAGGTCTTTAGGAAAGGAGGGAGCAATATGAAGAAAAAGATTAGTTGTGCATTTACCCTAGCTGCTTTTTTAATAGGAGGGGCAATCATTTATTACTCAATTTCTATATCTTTATACACAGCTACAGAAGATTTAAATGAATTCCCTGTACCTAAAAATGCTGAATTGGTTCAGTTAAATGAACAAGGGAATAGATATGAATGGTCAAGGGCTTCTGAAGAAGACCGCATTCCATTTGGATATGCAATGGCCCTTAAAGCGAATGGATGGAAAAAGGGGAAAAGTTCAGTTTTATACATGAAGGAAAATAATAAAATAGATTTAATTACCACAACCAAGCAATTAGAGATCCTTAGAGTGAAATGACTAAGGATGATAAATACTAATTGAATAATCCGATTTATAGCATAAAAATGACTGAAAACGAAATATGTTAACAATTAGCAGATAAATTAAAATTCAATATATAAATCAAGAAAACTTTAATGACCGTAACTGATGTGAAATTAGCTTAAATCCAAATCTTATTGCGAATTTAAACCGAATTTTTAATTGAAGATCAATCATTTTAATTGGAACAATATTTATTTACGTTTTAAAGTATAAGTTAACAATGACTAATTAATAAAAAAATTATAGATAAATAATGGCAATGATTAAATATAAAAAATCTGCATCTCGTCTCACTAAGTTAAGTATTCTTAAGATATGAGACAAAATAAACATTAAAAATACAACTTCCTATAATATATATTATGTAAACTAGAAAAATGTTTAATAAAAATGATTCTTTCCTTTAATGTCTACCGCCCCTCATCTATTAAACATTTTTAACAACGACTACCCCTGACATATAGACATCCATACGGAAAATCATTTTTACGAATGTTTTAGCTTCTCTATTTTCCTTTTATGATTAATTCTAAATTCCTGTCAAGACTTTCTTTTTAAAATTATTATCTAATTGATAAATATCCTTGTTGAACCGTTTATTATTTGATTCATTTCCTTATTCCCGAAATAATTCACAAATCTTTACAAATATCCTATTCATGAATCTAAACTTTTCAAATATACCCCAGGGTGATTCAAATTTAGAAATCCATGATTTTCCACACGCAACGGGATTCGACAATACTTTCTTTTACGAAAATCATATTTCTCAGTTGCAACAATCCATTGTTCGGAATTCGCTTGGAAGACTTGAAAGTTTAAGCTACACGGTTACATTGGCAGAACCGGAGGCTTCTTAATTCAGTTAACCAATCCGATTCCATATATAAGACGCTCTCCCCTTTTACAAATGAACTGCGTCTTCTTCAGTATTGCTTTTTTCCCCAGAAGTTAATTTTCATGGTATTTCAACAAGCACATTTATAGGTTTTTTTATGTTCAGTATATACATAACGTTGATAAATCGATATTCCAGCTTCTTCTTTAAAATAATTTGCCCAAACGATATTCAGCTATCATTCTTAATTGTACGCATTCAATATAACCCATTCAATATAACCCATTCAATATAACTTTAAATAGATCCTTATTTTTAAAAAAACAAACTTAAAAATCCAAGCCTTTTTTTTATATCGGCATATATAGTGTAGAAAGGGAGTGATTAACTTGGCCGATTACGATAATAATTGTTGCAAAGAATCACACTGCGGAAAACAGGACCTCAAGAACCAGGGGGTGCTTTGGCTTAATCATTGTACAAATCCGTCTGGGAATTTTGTCATAAGATTTTGATTTCCAAGGATTCAGTTTAAATACAATCCCGAATCCGGAAACAAATGAGATCACTGTCTCTCTAAGTGGTGTCTATGAAATAAGTGCCGACCTTGTGTTACTAATGAACTTGAAACTTCATTATTCACGATTAACTGAAGTGTCATAGGGCCCATTCCAGGTTCCTCTTTCGAAATCGTAACAGGATTGACAAGTCAAACTGGAGAACCTTCATGGTTTAACACTATAGGTAAGACCGTCCAAGTGGAATTAAATGCAGGAGAAAAAGTGTTTGTGTTTATTCAAAATGTGAGTGGAAGTGTTTCTTATAGATCTCCGTCACTTACTGTAAAACTACGTATAGGACCCCTTGTATCCTCTGCTAAAGAGGAAATAGAAACTATTAAAGCAGAAAGAGAAACGGAAAAAACAGAAAAAAAGCTTCATTGCTCGACTTTTCGGAAAGTGAACAATGAGAAAAAGGGTGAGTAAAATAGATAAGCCAATTCAAGGTCGTAGATTTGTTGACACGACCTATAAGTGTAAAAAAGATGATTTCTTTAATAAAAAAGATGATTTCGTCAATAAAAAAGATCATAAAAAATGTAAGGATTGTGAACAAGGTCCTCGAGGACCTCAAGGACCTCAAGGGTTTCAAGGACTTCCAGGACCTCCAGGACCTCCAGGACCAGGGGGTGCTTTGGCTTATGGATCACTGTACGATCCGTCTGGAAATTTTGTCACAGTGTCTACGGTAAATCCCCCTACTCTGGGGCAGAAGGTTGTTTTCACAACTCCTGGGCCGTTATTAGGAACAGCTCCTTTTCCTCCTGGTCTTGGACCTTATACTGATATTGAGGTTCTGACTGCTGGGGTATATGAGATTAGCATGGATTTAACAGCTAGACTAATTAATGCTTCTAACTTAACGTTTAATACCGAAGTGCAGTTCAGGTTATTCATCAATGACACAACCCCAGTTCTTGAAAGTACTTTTGAATCCTTTAATCGAATTACAGGGGGTCCAGGCGGGCAACCATCGCAAGTTGAAACTAGAAACACGATAGGAAGAACAATCCAACTTCAATTATCCGCAAACGATAGGCTAAGTATTAGGGTTATTACTGCATCTGCCAATGTAACATATAGGTATCCCTCATTAGTAGTCACAAAAATCGCCAACTAGCTGCAAGGTCAGTAAATAGGAGCAAGAAGAGCCCTACCTAAATGTTGTGTTGTGGGCTTTTTCCGATTTACTGAACGTGGTGGTTTTGGGTACACACATTAGTGGAATCATAATGTCAAAAAATTAAAAAGACAGTAGATTCGTATTTATTAATATAGTGACACAAACACAAACCTGCTGTCTTTTGATTAATTTGTATTTTTGTTAATCGAATGAAAAACAACACTTTTGTGTCTTGATCACTCTACTTTATTATTTGTTTTAGCTTCTACTCCACTGATTATTAACTAATGAGAAATATCCCCATACCCTTAATAATTCGAAAAGTGAAATTTACCTTTCTTCAGTTGTCATTAAAGCGTTCATAGCACTGGCATGATGCTAAAGAAATCTCTTTTATAAAAGAGGTTGTGAAGGAATGTACTTAAAGTAACCGTGCAGTACAGTGTAATAATGCAGTTACGCAACAGCGCGCATTTGATTGAACCACCTATATAAACATAATCAATTCATCTCTCAACATGAAAGAATCCTCCAACAGATTGCTGGAGGATTCTTAAGATTATTATTTAAACTTATCCGGAAACTGCTTTATAACTCCCGCAGAGATAGTATCTGCCATTAGGATTATATGTGTGACCCCTTCGTCAATTGCAACGATTCTTGCGTTCCAATCTTTTGCTAAGCTTGCAGTTAAATCATTTGTCACAAATTTCAGATGCATATACAGCAAATTTTTTAGATCCTCATTTTTTAAATAGGGGTTGGCACCGCTAAGGAAAGCTGCTATTTCATCAGCATTTCTATACCATTCTTTGTTTAGCTGTTTCACCAAGGCATCATTTCCGCTTTTAGCCGCATCTACAATCTTTCCCGCAATTACAATATGCTCCTTAAGCAGATCCGTAAGTTTGTTACCAGCTTTCTCTCCGTATACTGGCTTTACAGCATTACCAATATCCTCCTGATTCTTTAGAAGTCTAGCCAGTACCTGTGTTTGATCCTCCGCTCCAGCGGTGGTTGCACTTGTTATATAATTACTTGTCCATAATACATGATCAATCCAAAGTCTCCTGAATTCATTTTCGAAGTTTACCTCAGATTGGCTAATACGTTGTTCCTGTGGCTTAGCGTATGCGCTAGTTGTTCCGGCCACCATGTTTAGAGGAAATAATAAAATAAATCCCATCAACAATAATTTTTTCATAAAACCATCTCCTTCCAAAGTTAAAAAGTTCCTTTTTATTATTGATATATGCGAATTTTATATGCATAAAATTGCTTGTACTTACCATGTTTATATTAAATTGGAATTAGATGGACTCACATCGTCCAATGTAAGCTGTTTTGTATAAAATCAGGTCATCAATCATGATTAATACACAGACACAGCTACGTCGCATTGGTGCTTTAAATAGGATGAATTAATGTTTAAATTACTTGAAAATTCAGGAATGAGACGCAAAGAATTAGTGAATTTAATATGGGAGCAAGTTAATAGAGAAAGTAGAAAATAAGAACGCCTCCTCCCCCTTCATCACATTGTCTTACCAAAACTATTAAGCATTCTTTTAGAGCAGCAAAAATTAAATGTTTTTAATATATCAGCAGGACTTATGCTCCAGCATGTGTGCAGTGCTCCAAGCAATGATAATTAAATATCAATTTGCAAGTTGCAATCAGAAAGTCTCCCATTTCCCTTAGTCAAAAGGCTTGATTACAGGGGTTTCTTCTGTAAGGGCCAGATTAACAAGAACATAGGCATTCAAATGATTACTATCTGTATAGTGAAGCTACTACTATAAACAGACCACCCTCCTGAACGATTAGCTGTTCATTAATTAAGTCTTACAGTATCTTGTAATTGGAATCAGAAAGAGAAAAATAAATTTTTCTTTGGTGTACATAATATAGGGAATAACCAATGATAGTAAAAGTGTTATGAAAAGGGTGAACAAATGGAAAGAAATAACGCGATTGACTTTATTAAATTTTTTGCCATATTTTCTGTTGTAGTCATTCATGTATTCCCTAGGGATAGCCAAATTGGTCTATTTATTCTCGATAACCTCTCAAGGTTTGCGGTGCCATTCTTCTTTACTGCATCTGGTTATTTGTTCGGTCAAAAGATGATCCATAAAAGGGATTCCTTTGATTATTTTAAAAGGTATATTATAAAAATCTTGAAACTGTATTTGTGCTGGCTCTTCTTTTATATGATGTATGATGTTCTAATTCTTTATAAAGATGCTGCCGATGTACCAAAGGAATTTGCGCAATACATTAATCATTTTTCTTTTCTTGACCTTTTATATTACGGAACTGGGACTAGCGGATACCAATTGTGGTTTTTAACCGCATTAATTTGGAGTGTTATCATTCTATTCGGTTTTTTTAAGTTAAAAAAAGCATGGCTTCTTTTACCCATTAGCTTAATATTCAACTTGTTAGGTCTTTTCGGACAATCGTATTCGGTATTCTATGATCTTCCTCTGAGTACACGGGATGCTTTATTCATTGGTCTTTTTTATACAACTTTGGGATTCTTCTTTGCGGATGATAAATTCTTTAAAAAGTCGGGAGCAATAACAGCCAAAACCAATTTATCTTTAATTTTTATCTTCTTTACTATCCAAGTGGTAGAAGGATACTTATTAGAAAAGATATTATCGGGAAGTCATGGGGAGTATTTTATTTCTACTATCTTTTTAACTGCATTTCTTTTTTTATTTGCATTAAATAATAAAACATTGGGGAAAGATTTGTTCATTACAAAAGTAGGAGGAAGAGCTCTAGGTATATACATTGTTCATGTAGTCTTCATCGATATTTTTGATTTAATTATATCGGCACTAAGAATGGATCATATATCTGACAATCTTTTCTTAAAACTATTTGAGACACTCCTTATAATTACGATGTCGTACATTTCTTATGACCTGCTTCAATATTTCAAAAGGCGTTTAAGCGAATTGGTAAAAATCAGTTAGTGGAAGGTTAAAACCCTTACTTAGTGCTGGGATTTATAGATAACAAAAAAAACCCCTGTTGGAAGCATGGGATTTTTTTAAAATTACATATAAATTAAAGCTTGGTCTCCACCGGATGAACTATCGGTTCCTCTATACTGTCGCCAGCATGTTTTTTTGACCAGTAAGTCGCGAGAATTGGTCCCGATATGTTGTGCCATGCAGCAGCCAGGACGCTTGGAAGGGCTGCCAGCGGGCCGAAATGTGCAGTGGCAAGCGCAACACCTAACCCGGAGTTCTGCATGCCCACTTCAATCGAAATCGCTCTTCTATTCACTTCATCAAGTCCAAGCACTTTTGCTGCTAAGTAACCAAAAAGTAACCCAAATCCGTTATGAAGCATCACGGCAGTAAAAATAAGGAACCCGGAAGCAGCAATGCTAGCTGCGTTGCCTGAGACTACTGCGCTTACAATAGTAATGATGGCTGCTACCGAAATAAGTGGTAAAACGGTCAAGCTTTTTTCAACTGCTACTGGGAAAAACCGCTTAATGGCCAATCCTAAAACAATCGGTAGAAGGATGACTTGTACAATGGACTTAAACATATCAAAAAAATCAACAGGCATCCATTGTCCTGCCAGCAAAAGCAGAAGCAGCGGTGTCATGATTGGAGCCAGTAAAGTTGAAACCGAAGTCATAGCTATCGATAAAGGTACATTCCCTTTTGCAAGATATACCATCACGTTAGAGGCTGTTCCGCCTGGTACACAACCAAGCAATACCAGACCTGCAGCTAATTCGGCTGGCAAATTCATGAGTTTAGCAAGAAGGAATGCTACAGATGGCATAATGATAAACTGGGCGCAAACTCCAATTATCACGGGCAGTGGTTTAGTAATAATGATTTTAAAATCAACTGCCTTCAAAGTGAGCCCCATTCCAAACATGACAACGCCAAGCAATATTGTAATGAATCCCCCCAATCCCAAAAATGGCTCAGGAAATATAAAAGCAATGACGGATATTAAGATAACCCAAACAGCAAAATATTTTCCGGCTACTGCGCTTAATGCTTCTAATACTTTCATTCCATCACACTCTTTCTAGCATTAATATTTTATTTGGATTTAATAAATTATCTGGATCAAGGGCTAATTTGATTTTTTCCATCACAAACAGTGAGTTCCCATGTTCTTTTTCCTGATATTTTTGTTTACCGACCCCAACACCATGTTCGCCAGTACATGTTCCCTTACGTTCTAGGGCATACAGGACAATTTGTTCATTTAGCTGTTCTGCTCTTTTAATCTCTTCTTGATTATTGTTATCAATCATTAAGAGTACGTGATAGTTCCCGTCGCCTACATGGCCGACGATCCCACCGGTAAGGCCAAGGAAATCAATAGCTTCCCTTGCGTGGTGAATGGCACCGGACAGCTCTGAAATCGGAAGGCAGACATCAGTCACCATCAGTTTTTTCCCAGGATTGCCATGAATATAAGCATAGGCAAGATTATGGCGAGCTTCCCATAGGCGGTTCCTGGCAGCATTATCTGTTTCAAATTCAATATCGAAACAATTATGTTCAGCTACTATTTCCTTAGTGAACTCTATGTCTTGCTTTAACCCGGCTTCATTTCCATGAAACTCCAAAAATAGTGTTGGCGCTTCGTTATAGCTTGTATCACTATAAAGGTTAACCTGCTTCATTGAGGGTTCATCGACAAGTTCCACCCTTGCTATTGGAACACCTGACTGCAAAATGGATACAACAGCTTCCACCGCATGGGTCAATGTCGGAAATGATGCTCTTGCCGCCATAACGTGCTCAGGAATTCCGTAAACTCTTAACGTCAATTCCGTAAAGCAGCCAAGCGTTCCCTCTGATCCAACAAAAAGGCCGTTTAGATGGTAGCCTGATGACGATTTAGCGGCCAAATTGCCAGTATGTATAATCGAACCATCTGCAAGTACCACTTCAAGATCACGGACTTGATCACGCATCACACCATATTTAACTGATGTCGTTCCACTGGCATTTGTTGCCGCCATTCCGCCAAGAGTAGCATCAGCTCCCGGGTCAACGGAAAAAAACAAACCGTATTTTTTTAATTCTTTGTTTAGTTGCGAACGCGTTACGCCAGGCTGAACTTTTACGAGAAAATCGTTTTCACGCACTTCCAGGATTTTATTCATTAGTGAAAAATCAATTGTTATGCCATGGTTGTATGGTATGACATGTCCCTCGAGGCTTGATCCCAACCCAAAAGGAACCATCGGGATTTTGTACTTATTTGCCAATTTCACAACTTCACTGACTTGCTGTGCTGTTTCCGGAAATACAACAATATCAGGAAGACTTACAGCATGATAGGATTCATCTCTGGCATGCAATTCTCTTACTGTCTGGTTTTCCGTTACTTGACTTTCCGAAAGGATTTGCTTTAAATCGTTGATTAAATTTACACTAGCCGCTTCCATTCTATTCTCCTTCTTTCTGCTATAGCATCCGTTTTTGTCATATCAAAAACTTTGGTCGTACCTATACCAATATTTAGTTTCTTCTTCTATTCTTCAACTGAGTATCAAGAGATGGTTTCCCCCTCCTTAAATGGCTTTATATGATACCGCTTCCATTTATCGGATAATTGGTCTAACCAATTTTCATTATACTAAATTTTTTGACTTTTTCAACAATTATCCGTTTTATACTTTTCTCCATAAAAATATGCTTTATTCTCAATATTTATAGTTAATTTTCCATCCTTATAACAAAAACCCAAATGACCTTTAATAGCCATGTGAACGTAATTTGACTGAATCTAGACCATAATATTTTTACAATATTGGTCTAACCAATTAAAATATCAGATTTTTTGAACAGTTATTTATTTAAATTTTATAATTGGGGATTATCCCCTTGCTTCATAAATGAATGCTTGTTAGAATGATTTCACTAATAGTCGTACCAGCAAGTTGTTAGGGTTGTCATGGAAGGATGGGAAGAAAGTAATGGATTCAATACCAGTTAAATCTCCCAAAGTGTACGAAGTCATCTTCAATCAAATTAAGGAATCTTTTATTAACGGTGAATTGAAACCTGGAGATAAATTACCGCCTGAACGCGAATTATCCAACCTTTTTAAAGTGAGTCGAACATCAATCAGGGAAGCCCTTCGAGTATTGGAGATAAACGGAGTCATTGAGATTAGACCAGGTGATGGAACATTTATCAGACAATCTGATGTTAAATCACTGATTGAACAGCTATCCACCTCAATCATCAAATCTGAGGAAAACATGGTCTATGAAATGCTTGAAGTCCGTCGAGTAATTGAAACGGAGTGTGCTTTTCTTGCTGCGCAGAGAGCAAACTCTCTTGATTTACAAAATATCCTTAAAGCTCTAGAAGAAATGGCACGCTCGGAACATGATGAAGAATTAGGCTTGCGAGCAGATCTGCTTTTTCACCATAGTATTGCACAAGCCACAAATAATTCCATATATGCTGGATTGGTTCATACTTTAAGTGACCAAATGAAAAATACGATTCGTGCCACCAGACGGCATCGTTTCGCAAAACCAGGTCATTTTCAAGAAACGCTTCAAGAACATAAAGAAATCTACTATTCCATCGCATTAAAGGACGCGGACAAAGCCAAGCAACTAATGAATGCCCATATCATTCGCATTAGAGAGCAGATGGCTGCGGCTACACTTGAAAGCATTGGAGAAGATGCAAAAATTGCTGCTTATCCAAATAAAAATGACCAGCCTCACAATGCTGTAGGTGAAAAATAAAGTTCCGCTTGCAATATGATTAACCCAATATGGAACTACACCTCTAAAATTATCAACTTAGTGATTTTTTAACCTTGGCCTATTAATTGACACTACTTTGCCCAATAAAAAAAGCGCCTTTCTCAGAGGGCGCTAAGCTGGTTAATTATAGTTAAAAAATTGATCCCCTATATAAGTAAATGTTGGTTTTATCCTTTTGACATAGTGAAGGAATCAATGTTACATACTTTTAGAGCATTATCAATCAATGAAAGCTGTTCATTAATCATTGATAAGTAGGAAATATGATAGTCATTAATTTGTTCCTTTAACTCCAACAACAGCGTTTTGTCCCTTAATATAAGGTAAATCTCGTCTTGATGTAACATATCACTTCTCCTTTTAATCAAGATATTACCTTTTACCCAAATTATTACAATCATTAACTTATAAGCGGATGTTTTGTACTATATTTCACAAGGGATTGCTCGGTAACAGTTCCTTCTTATAGTAAAGGTCCGCTAGTTGAAGTAGCACGACGATCTAAAAAAGGCTGTCGTAAAGTAGTATTAAACGTCGAATATGCCCCCTTCTTACCTTGTTGTGTTAGACTTAATAGATAAAACCATATTTTCTTGGTTTTAATTGACTTTTCTTAGTCACACTTGCATAAGCAAAGGAGTGAAGGAAATGGAGAAAATCAGCGTTTTTTTGGATGACTATCGGAAAGCACCCGATGGCTATGTGTTAGTCGAGACTATTGACGAATGTTTAGAGCTATTGCAAAACTTTGATATTGAACATCTCTCTTTAGACCATGATTTATTAAATAAAACCAGGAATGGTTTTATGCTTGTTCAAGAGATGGTGAAAGAAAAATTATTTGCTAATCGCATTACTATTCACTCTGCCAATTCAGTTGGCGGTAAAGCGATGTACAACTGTTTAAAGCAAGCACAACGGAATTTAACTATGCCCCCTGCCATTATCGTATCCTTACGACCATTGCCCCTCAAATTCTTCCCGTCAAAGGTCCTACAACATTATATAGATATACGGTAACCCCCTTCTCAATCTCAATTACATTTCACCCATTCTTTTTTACATTAGACAGTAGGTAAGATAAATAGTAAATCGAAAGGGCAACTTTAATCCGAGTTGCTCTTTTTGTATTTCTGCTTTGTTTAAGAGATCGAATATCATTCATTGCACACTTTGCGATCATCCACATGTGAACAACTTGATCATCGAATTACTTTTTCTTTCTGGCTGCTTATATCTATATCCCAACTCCCATAGCATTGTACCGCCAAGCAGAAGTTCATACCGGGTACACATAAAGATTCGACACATATGAGATATGTAATTTTAAAGTTACTATCCTCCCCCCTGCCCTATCGCCTAATTAATTTTGGTGATTTCTTAAGACATAGCCACCCAGATCTTTCAATTTTCTGTGGTGATTTTTCCTTCTTTGAGGCTTTGTCATCCGTTGTAAAAGGTAAACAGTTATCTTTTGTGCTTTTTTGCCATTACTGCCTCCTGATTAAACCAATAAATTTAATTGGAGCTGTTTATAGCGCAACGAAAGCAGCTGTAAATATGATTAGTGAAACGTTACGTCAAGAGGAAGCCGTGGCTGGAAGTATTGTTCGGGTGTCGATTGTTTCTCCAGGAGCTATAACAACAGAATTAACTCAAACTATTGCTGATACAGACTTGAAAGGTCCGTTCGAAGAATTATACGATGCTTTTGCGATTAGTCCTGCCCGTATAGCGGAAACGATTCTAGATGTTACCGTTAATGAGTTTATTGTAAGACCATCTCGACAACAGCCTTAATCGATAAAAGTTTTGAATAAATTGCAGGTCAATAAAATAGATCACACCCTGATTGAAAGCGGACAAGGGGTGATCTATTTTAGTCTTAAAGCCAATTGCTATTTAATATTCCCATTCTGTATTCATTGAATTAATTCATGATTTCACTTCATTGAAAAATTGCGGCAGGTCTTCTTTATGCGCTTCGAGCATTTCCATCCAGCATTTTTTTGGTGATGGTGTCTGATGGTACCAAAGGGTTTATCCTCATCGCTACCAAAGCTTTATGATAATCTCCTGTGACAGCCCTTCAGCAGCCATTCTTTCAAATGATTTAATTTGCTGGACCACCCCCCGGACTGCTACAGGCAGGTCGCCTATGGCGATTGGTCTTGGCCCTTCTTTGGTGATCACACAGTTAATTTCAATGGCTGATTCATCTGGAATACTCGCTATCGCTCCGTTATTACGTGTATTGACTGGCTGAATATCCCGCTTATCATTGTAAATCGAATTGATGAGACTGCAGGCCGCTTCGCTGTAATACGCTCCACCGCGCTTTTCTAGTTGAGTCGGTTTAACATTCAATCAGGATCCCTATACAATTCAAATAGGTCTTTTTCCAGTTGTTGAACGACCTCAGCCCTCGTCCCATTTGTTGCTGAGGATTCCTTTTCTTCGGCAAGCGATACAAAAAAAGCAATTCACATGCAGTGTAATTGCTTTTTTAAAGAAGTGTATGGATATACTCATGTTAATTAAGCTTTCGTTAATATTCGAGCTATCCCCTTACAGGGTAGACTATGGTTTAATCGCCAAGTAAAAATAAACTACTGCAGATTTTCCCCGGTTTACAATGACCTTACTTGTTTTTTACGATGGATAGTATCGTAATGGTGCTTATAATGCAGAGTGTGCCGAGCCACTCGGCAAAACCGAACGTTACATTCAACCAGAAAACGGATATTAAGGTTGCGGATAATGGCTCAACGGAAGCCAATAAACTTACCTCTGAAGCAGATATGAATTTTGTACTTTCCAAATAAAAATAAAAAGCAATGATCGTACCGAAAATGATGATGAATAAAACCGCTGTAAATGAAGATAACGTCCATTTGCCTTCAAATGCCCATGGGGGGTGGATCATGCTAAAGCATATGCCTCCAATCAACATGCCCCAACCCACAACAATCATTGAACCCCATCTTGAAAGGAGTTTAAAAGGCTGCAATGTATAGAATGCCAAGGCAAAGGCTGATGTTACTCCCCAAAATACTGCCCACCCGGAAATGGAGAGTGTACGTATGCTTCCTCCCGTCACAAGCAAAAAAGTGCCTAAAATCGCTATGATCACAGCTACGCTCACCGTAATGCTTGGAAAACGTTTTGAACGAATGGCTAAATAACAAGTGATCAGTGCCGGGGCCAAGTATTGAAGGACAGTGGCAGTGGCTGCGTTGCCATGTTCAATTGCTGCAAAATATGTGTATTGAACAGCGAGCATGCCCAGGATGGCAAAAAGGATAATTTGAAGCGCATCATTTTTAGTTTTCCAAATCTCAAAAACTTTCAGTCTTTCATTCTTATAAGCGACCCCCAATAAGATGATTCCAGAAAGCAACAAGCGTACAACAGTGAGCCACTCAGGACTGAAACCTTGCTGCTGAAATAGATATTGAGCTGCCGTTCCTGACACTCCCCATAACGCAGCGCCAGTCAGTACCAGTGCAATCCCTTTATTTCTTGAAGGTGATATAGCAACTAAAGTATCATTATTCATTTTTTTCTTCCCCACTTATTACACGTTCCGTATGGGCTTGAATTTTAAAGTAACTTTCTTTCCAATTCTTTTCTATCTCCTTAAGCACCATAGTGAGACTTCCACCCCTAATTGCCTGTATGATTTGATCATGCTCATCAACGGAAAAGTGAACATCACTTACCTGATTGAAATAAAACAGTTCCATTCGTATAAGTTTTTGTTTGAGTCCCGATAGAATCCGCTTCAACTCGTCATTTGTTGAAAGATTGATGTAAATGGAATGAAAGTCATTATCTTTCTGGACGGCCACTATTTGATTTCCCTCGTCGATTGCGTTTTTCACTTCATGATTGATGGCTTCCATCTCCATTAAGTGTCTTTCTTCAATGAAATCAAAAGCCTGTTCCATAGCCAGCTTTTCCAGTGTCCAAACAATGGAATATATGTTTAATCCCCCTTCGAATCGAATAGGGGAAACAATAGTTGAACGGCTCGGCTTGGTCTCGACAAATCCCTCATCCTCAAGCCTTAAAAGTGCTTCTCTAATAGGGGTTCTGCTTACTCCCAATTGTTCGGCTAATTCTTTGTCGCGTAATTGTTGACCTGGCGTCAGGATCCCCTGGACAATCCAATCCCGCAATATCATGTATGCTTCTTCACGTACAGACGTACGTTTAATTTTTTGTGAATAATTTGAATGCTTCAACGGCTATAACTCCTTAAAATACAGATATATAATATGCAATATATCACATATTGCATACCGTTGGAAGAAATTATAGAAAATTTAAATCTGGGTCCTTTAATAAAACATCAAGCATCTTTTCACATAATAAAAGGGAATCCTTCCATAGTAAAAACACTTCTTTACGATGATGAAAGTAATCCTTCTACCATGAGTCCTCGTGCTTTAGATTTACAACGATTCACTGATTAAAAATAAAGTTCTATTTTTTTGTATACCATTGTATGTATTTTAAAATTCTTAGTACACTAGATTGAGACTAACGGCATGTGTAGTTTATTGCTTTCAGAATTAACAAATATTGAATATTTTTCGTGAATGAACTGGATACTTCTTCACTTTACTGATTATTTTCAAGTGAAATTTGTGTTTCTAAAAAAATGTCTTGAAAATATCTTGGTGCTTACCGCATTCATTACATGAATATTCTATTTCCAATGCATCTTCAGTTACTGTATGAACTGTCTCTTTTTTACAAGTTTCACAAAATCTCTTTTCGGATATTTCTTTCATTTATCATTCACACTCCGTTTTTTCATCATTTTTTGTAGCCTTACTATTATTTTGCGAATATCCAACAGAAAAAATACCTTTTTCCTGAAGGGCCAGAGAAAAAGGTACTAAAATTGTTAATTTAACTTTGGATTCCAATACATCAAAGCTGCATGAAACGGATATTCGTATTCGAAAACTCCTTCTTTTTCCACGACATATTTATTTAGGATCGTTTTTACTTCATCATAGGAAAAATGTTCATCAAGAATTTTTGTTGTATTATCTCGGATCACTTCTTCATAGGTGGAATAGATTTTTTTACTTTTCAATTTAACGATCTTACAGTCCGCCAGTATTCCAAGTTGATACAAAACATTCAAGATGTGTATGTAATCCCGTCTTCTTAAATTAATCGTATATCCTCGTTGCTTCAATTCCATATAATGAGGTTTTTCTGGTCCGGTTGTCATACCTACTATCGCTAAACGAGCTGCAGAATCATTCATTTTTAATAAGGTATGACCGATTTCACTCATTCGGTAATAACAATTAAAACCAAATACTACATCATATTTGACTTTTTTGTTATCACTTTCCCACTTATCATGAATTAACTCCATGTTTTCGAAACCTTTTTCGTTTGCCTGGGATTCCAAAAAGCTGATAATGCTTTTGGAACTATCTATACAAGTTAGCTTCCTGACTTCTTTTGCAATATCAAATGTATAATTGCCCCATCCAGGGCCGATTTCCAATACATGATCATCCTGTTTTAATAATGCCAATAACTCTTGCTGCACAATTTTTGCATAAGGGTCCGCTTTATGTTGTTTTTTCGCTGCAACCTTGGAAGCCCAAAAAGCTTCTTCTGCAGCATCATCTTTTAGCCTGTTAGGTATCTTCCCTGTATGATCTGTCATTGCCTGTTTCCAAAGTTCAATATAATCTGTCATCTTGTCTCCCCTGAATTCGTATGTAGTTATCGGTTTTCAAAATAAAGCAAACAGCCAAATACTTCCTCTTTTAAATATATTAGCATACCATAGCTAAAACTTTGTTTTACACATAAGAAAAAGGAGCAAAAACTTTGCTCCTGTATCCATATTGCGTATTTTTCTATATACTTTTATCTTTTGGATAAAGCTGACCACGTATTTTCAAGCCATTTATCAAAGTCTGCTCCTTTTTCACCCTCATATGTATCATATATATCCATTCTCATCTTCTGGAGTTTGTCTTTGAATTCGTGATATGTGTGATTTTCAGGTAAACTCTTCTTGATCCTCACTAAGATTTTGGTCAAACCTTTGATTAACTCGCCCTTTTTCCTTGCTGGCAATTGCACATCTTCGCCTAAACTTTTCAATTGACGGTATGCTGCCTCTTGAACTTTATATACAGAATCATTATTCATGATATGTGTGAGAATGTCGATTACTTGTTTATTTTTTGCTTGACCTAATTCTTCGATTGCATCTAAACGTTCTCTCCAATTAGATTTTCGATTGGCAGATTTTTTTAATTCCTCATAGTTGGCAGGTAACTCGATACCCTTTGTTTCCTTGTTATTCAAATGAATCATTTCTCCTTCTGTCTTAGTGATCCGGATATCAAACATGTAATCCGATATGATAATCCCATTACCAAAATGGCTTATTCCATTCTTTATTATACCCTTTTCCATATTTTAATATAGTTAAATTTATCTGCCGTATCGTCAATCACCCGGGTTCCGGGGACGAGATGCTTTGTTTGTCTTCAATTTACCTGCGCCTATCAACTTCAACTTTAAAAGGCATAAATCCTGCCTGGATTCATGCCACTTTGAAGGATGCTTTTATTATGGAACATGTACAAATCTAGTCCACGTAATGTTTTTTATTATCTGGATGAATGGAAAATTTCTTCCGTAAATTGACGAGGTTTTCACCAAAACTTTCTTCTAAAAGTTCTCTATGTTTCTCCATGATTTCCATGAGATACAAATCATGAATCATGACTTCTGTAATGGGCATCACTAAACCTACATGCATGGTCCATGCTGCACGGCTATCTTTACCAAGAGAGACTATACCTGCGACTACTTCTGAATCATCTCCACTGATAACAAGCCATCGTCCACCATACTCTTCTGTAATTTCATAACCCATATAATGGAGGTAAACATTTGCAAAATCACAGACGATTTCCCCGTAGGCAATAATTGTTACATTGACCCCACTATTTGCGGCCTGTCTTAGTTCAGGTTCTAATTCTTCGAATTCTTCTTCCCAAATCTCTAAGAGTATTCTTTTTTTAGCAGATAATATACAAGCTTTTACCTTATCGAGTATTTCATTGCGCCCCATGATATTCCAGATATTTTCACGATCATTTGCAGATCGTTCGAACTCCGCTAATGATTTTTCTGCCCGTTCAAAATTCTCTTCCGCTTTCATCCGACGGTTTTTTATTAGCTCCTTTGCAGGAACAGGAGTATACTGTGGTGTGTTTCCAGGACTGACCAGAATATCTCCGCGTATGGCGAGACTATCCAGAATTTCATATATTCTTGAACGTGGTACACCGGAATTTTTTGCTACTGCATAGCCTGTTAATGGCGATTCTTCCAATAAGGCAAGATATGCTTTCGCTTCATATTCGGTGAAATTCAGATTTTTTAATGTTTCTAAAATGTTTTCTTTCATAAACCCTCCAACACAACCGTAGTTGCTACCTTTGTAACTAATATTTTAGCAAAATCTGTTGACGTTTTCCATTTTCATCTAATATACTTATTAAGTAGTTACTTTAGTAACCACTATAAAAGTGAGAGGGGGAATTAGTATGGACAGCTTACTTACATACATATCAATAGTGGCAATGATGGTTATTATACCGGGAGCAGATACAATGCTCTTAGTGAAAAACACACTTAGCCATGGTCCGAAAGCGGGACGTTATACCGTTTTCGGAATGGCAACGGGACTTACTTTTTGGACGCTAATAGCCATTCTTGGACTATCTGTTGTCATTGCAAAGTCTGTGATTCTTTTCAGTACAATCAAATATTTGGGAGCCGCATATTTAATTTACTTAGGAATAAAAAGTTTTTTTGCTAAAAGCGTTTTTTCCTTAAAAGAAATTCAAGCACAAGCAAATACACCTGCGAAGTATTCAAACCGGCACAATAAAGATTCCTTCATGCAAGCATTACTTAATAATATTCTTAATCCAAAGACCGTTTTAGTTTATATAACAATCATGCCGCAATTTATCAATTTGAACGGAAATGTAAACCAGCAATTGATTATATTAGCCTTCATCTTAACCTTGCTAGCTGTACTGTGGTTTCTATTTCTTGTTTATCTAATTGATTACGCAAAAAAGTGGATGAACAATTCCAAATTCCAGAAAGCATTCCAAAAATCAACTGGCGTAATTTTAATCGGTTTTGGGATAAAAACAGGAATTTAAATTTATTTACTAACACATTTAATTTGATTCCATCCGTTCAGATAATTGAACGGTTTTTTTCATTTACGAACCGGCACCGATATTTTTTCACATATGGCACTGCATTATTGACTGCAAAGATTTTTCCGCCTTCATCATTTAAAACAAAAACGTCAGTATTTTCCCATAAGTGCAGGAAATACTGACGAGTAATGTCCTATGAAGTTTGAAGTATTTCTTTTTGTCAATCCAAGCCGCAAGCTTTGGCGAGTATTTCAACAAGGTGCAAACTTTTCATTTGGTTTGCCGCTCCCTTCCTTTGGATGCCAATGCTCATTTGCATTTGGCATCCTGGGTTAACCGTAACAATGGTAGTTGCTTTCGTTTCGTTAAGATTTTTCATTTTCTCATCAAGAATTTTCATGGATTCATCAAAGTGGAGAAGATTGTAAATGCCTCCAGATGCACAGCAACGGTCAAACCCTTCCATTTCGACATAGGAAACTCCTGGTATGGATTGCAATAATAAACGAGGTTCCTTTTGGACCTTTTGAACATTGCGTAAATGACATGAATCTTGATAGGAAACGATGCCTTGCCATTCTTCAGTGAAGGGTAGCGGCCCCATTTGATGAAGTATTTGACTGATATCTTTTGATTTTTCCGAGAAAGACTTTGCCGCCGCAGCCCATTCTTGATCCTCTGCCAATAGATGTCCATATTCAAGAAGCGAAGCACCGCAGCCTCCAGCGTTATTGACGATTACATCAGCATCCGTTTGCATGAAGGCTTGGATATTCCTCTTTGCCAATGCTTTCGCTTGTTTTGTTTCACCTTGATGGGAATGCAGAGCACCGCAGCAATTCTGATTTTCAGGGAGAATGACCTCACACCCTGCTATGGTAAGCAGCTCAATGGAAAGACGGTTTATTCGTGACATCATGGAATCCATGATGCACCCAGTAAAAAATGCCACTTTTAATTTCGTTTCCCCTTTTGCCGGCATAAGCGTACCTGGCCGGATACGTTTGGAGGAAGTCTCGATGTCTGGAAGTGCCTGTTCTAAATGTGCAAGGGCAGGGGAAACCTTCTGCAATACTTTTGATGAACGGATAAGCTTGGATAAGCCTGTTTTTTGATAGAGTTGCACTGCACTTCCAATCCTGTTCATTCGTTTTGGGTATGGAAAAAGATGAACCAATGCCAGTTTTTTGATTCTTGTCATTTTGTTTTTTTGGTTTGCTGACGGGGAGTTTTCAATGGCTTCTTTTGCCGCTTCCAGTATATGTCCGTATGGCACACCAACGGGACATGCTGTTTCACAAGCACGACAGCCTAAGCATAAGTCGATTGGTTCAGCTAAATCTTTTTGGAAATCTATTTTTCCTTCGGCTGCCATTTTCACTAGATTGATACGACCGCGTGGAGAGGCGGATTCCACACCCATTGATTCATATGTAGGGCATGCCGGTAAACAGTATCCGCATTTTACGCATTGGTTTGTCCAATCATAGGCATCTGAATATAAATTTTGGACCGCAGCATTTGACTCATTCGTTTTGGCGGGTAGATTCATGTAACCAACACGACCCTTGTCTGTCCCTTATCAGGAAAAATCTTCCCTGGATTCAGGATGTTATTGGGATCCCATGCTTCTTTAATTTTTTTCATCATATTCACCCCGGTTATTCCTAATTCCATTTCCATATATGGTGACTTTAAAGTACCGATTCCATGTTCCCCGGAAAGTGTTCCGCCTAATTCGATTGCTGCTTCAAAAATTTCACTGACAGCAAGCTCCACTTTTTTCATTTCCGTAATATTTCTTTTATCGGTAATGATGTTCGGATGTAAATTTCCATCCCCTGCATGACCGAATACAACCAAATTCAACCCGTATTTCTCCCGGATATTGTTTAATCTCTCCATCATTGCCGGTATTTGACTGCGTGGAACGGTCGCGTCTTCAGAAATTTTTGTAGGCCCCATTTGTGTAATGGCAGGGGAAACCAATTTACGCGCACTCCAAATCGTTTGTCGTTCCTCCTCTGTCTCTGCTATCTTGACGTAGGAAGCACCCTCTGCCCTGCATATATCGGCGCATTTATTGATTTCTTCCTCAATCGCCAATGGGTGTCCATCTATTTCTATGATCAAAATGGCTTCTGCCTGAAGAGGCAATCCGGAAGGACGGTAGCTTTCAACAGCAAGGATGCACGCATTATCCATCAATTCCAGGGCAGATGGTAGAATTCCTGACGATAAAATGCTGGTAATGGCATGACCAGAGTCTATCAAATGATTGAAGTGGGCGACAAATGTTTGTTTAGATTGAGGTTTTGGTATTAAGCGGATGATTGCTTCTGTAACAATGCCCAAAGTACCTTCCGATCCCACGATCAATCGGGTCAAATCATACCCTGTTACATTTTTTACGGTCTTTCCACCAGTACGAATGATTTCTCCCGTTGGGGTGACCACCTCCAGGCCTATCACATATTCTTTTGTCGTTCCATATTTCAATCCCTTTGGCCCGCTGGAGTTTTCTAATAGATTCCCGCCAATAGTGGCTACATTGGAGCTGCTTGGATCGGGCGGATAGAATAGGCCGGCTTCTTCAGCCTTTTTATGAATATCAGCCGTAATCACACCTGGAGAGACTATGGCAAGCATATTTTCCCGATCAATGATCAATTTATCCCGCAAAAGGGTCATATCAAGAACCATCCCCCCTTTAACAGGTAAAGGGCCGCCGCTTAGCGAAGTTCCAGATCCTCTAGGGTAAACAGGTATTTTGTGAGTATTAGCCAATTTAACCACTTCACTGATTTCCTCCGCGTTTTTTGGCTGGATGACGATTTCGGGTAAATATTCCCCAAAAGAAGCGTCGTAGCTATAACAATACCTTTCTGCCAAATCAAGAAACATTCTGTCACCTGGAATTACCTGTCGAAGATCGACCAGGGCTTCTTTCTCCATGCTTCTCACTTCCTTTCTTAATAGAAATTGGAAAAGGTCTATCCGTATGTAATATAATGGCATTTTAAGATTCTGCTAGTTATAATGATGAAAGAAAAGGAGGTTTTTTTTGGAAATCGCACTGATTCATGCAACCACAACTGCACTAAAACCAATTGAAATTGCCTTTCAGACCGTTGCACCGAACATTGAACTCCTTCATTTCATGGACACGTCTCTTCTCTCCTTGATGGAAAAGAGCGGCAAGTTAACTCCTGAAATCATCCGCCGCTTTTCTGCATTAGTGAATATCGCCTATGATTCTGATGTTTCATGCATCCAACTTACTTGTTCTGCCTTTAATGACATCACTGCAATTTTACAACCTTTATACTCTGTAAAGTTATTTCGTTCAGATGAGGCCATGCTTGATGAAGCTCTTCGCTATACTCGCATTGGCCTGGTTTCTACCGTAAAAGAAACGCCGATCGCCCTTCAAAATTACTTATTAAATAAGAAACCGGACTGTATGATCGAGTCATTGGTCGATCCCGGAATCATCCATTTATTATCACAAGGAAAAAGAAAGGAACATGACGATCGGGTTAAAAAGATGGTGGAACAATTGGATGGAAAGACAGACGTGATTTTGCTTTCACAATATAGTATGGAACATATCGCAAAGCAGGTTAATCCCTCTGTCCCAGTCCTAACGGCGCCGTTATTGGCTGCGAAAAGGTGTTTGGCCCATTTGAATGGAATGTACACATGAGTTTTCTTCGAAAAAATCATAACTTTGCGAGCATGATCGTTTGTCACATCATATATATCTTTTTTTAACCGTTTGTATGATGCGAACCGCCAAAAACTTTTCCTACACCTTGAATTTTTTCAAGTATGACAATCAGAAGGACTGATATGAAAATAACCACGCTTGACACGGATGCGACGATTGGATTGTAGGCATCCTGCATTTGCGAGAAAATCTCGATCGGCAGCGTTCTCATTTCAGGTGATACCATAAAAAGAGAGACCGTTACATTATCAAATGATGTCAAAAATGCGAATAATCCCCCTGAGATGGCCGCGGATCCAATTAGCGGAAGTGTCACTTTCATGAATACCGTTAGTGGATTGGCTCCAAGTATGGCCGCGGCCCTTTCCAGATTATAATCAAATCCACTTAAACCGGTTAATACGAGCCGCATGACATATGGTATGCATATCACGATATGGGCAATTAAAAATCCTGTGGACGTACCGGCAAGCATCATTGGTGTAAAGTACATTAAGAGTGCAATCCCTAAGACTAATTGCGGCACACTTAATGGAGAAGTTAAAAGGGCCGTAATATACGATTTTCCCGGAATATCATACTTTGCGATGCCAAGGGCACCCAAAGTACCGAATATGACGGAGAAAAGAGCAGCTAATGCTGCGAACTTCGCACTGTTCAAAAATGCTTCCAAAAATTCAGGGCGCTCCAAGATCTTGGCATACCATTGCAGTGAAAAGCCTTCAGCCGGAAAACTTGGATAATTGGCACTTGTAAAAGAAGCGGGAATAACGACAATGAGCGGGATCAAGATATAGATAATGGCCAAAACGGCTACTGCAATCCGAAGGCCGCCAAACGTTTTCATCATCGGAATACCTCCTTGAATTTCCCTTTTTCAAACGCTCTGGTAAAGACGGCTACCGATATGACAGTGGTTGCTAATAGAATATAAGATAGAGCAGATCCGAATGTCCAATGCAGGAGGTTATTAATTTGATCATAGATGACAACAGGCATCACGGGCACGTTGGCTCCCCCCATTAGTGCAGGCGTAACATAAGCGCTCATTGACAAACTGAATACGAGAATGCAGCCAGATACGATACCTGGGATGCTTAGCGGCAATGTAATGGAAAAGAATCTTCTGAATGGGCTTGCCCCAAGTATGGCTCCTGCCTTATCAAGAGAAGGATCGATATTATAAAGACTTGCAACGATGGATAAGATCATGAAAGGAAGATATGCATTGGAAAGCCCAATCACAACTCCGATTTCCGAAAACAATAGTTTCAATGGTGCATCTATTATGCCAAGGGCCATCAAGGTTTGATTAATCGTTCCATTAGGCAAGAGCAAGAGGTACCAGCCAAAATTACGGACAACTATACTTACCAAGAGCGGTGACACGATCAAGAGAGTGATATACCCTCTGATCCGCGCTGAACTTTTGGCCATTGTCAAAGCTACTGGATATCCAAGAAATAAAGCAACCAAGACCGAATATAAACTGATCTTCACTGTCAGCCATAATGAAGATAAGTAATAGCTATCGGAAAATAATTGTGTATAGTTTTTTATGCTATAAACTGCCTCCGCTCCTCCAAGATTATCTGTGGATATGAAGCTTAAATATAAAATGTATAACATCGGTATGACAAAGAAACCAAATATGAAAAGCAGAATCGGCGTTAAAAGTAGTAATCCCGGCACCCAGACTTTCCTTTTCTTGCT
This sequence comes from Peribacillus sp. 05N428, assembly GCF_056397085.1. Taxonomy (NCBI): domain Bacteria; kingdom Bacillati; phylum Bacillota; class Bacilli; order Caryophanales; family Bacillaceae; genus Peribacillus; species Peribacillus sp. 05N428. Next base: position 103,456 of record NZ_JBFTMS010000018.1, read on the forward strand.
TTTAGGCTTCTTTTGCGGCTCAATAGGACTCGTTTGCTGTTCTATTTCTTGACTAGCATAACTTCTGATGGGCTCCATCCAATCAACACCTCACTTCCATTTTGCCATGATGAATCGAAAGCGGAAGTCAATACTTGAATACTTTTCCCCTGTAACAGAACATTGATTTCCCATGAGGTACCGAGATAGTTCATTTGGCTGATCTTGGCACGATGGAAATCCAATGGAGATGAAGATTTTTCATCAAGAGAAACAACTTGCAGTTTTTCCGGTCTAATATAAAGCTTTACCTCATCCCCGGTTTTCAGATCACTTTCATTTCCCATGACGTTATTTGTGTCGACATGAGTGATATCAGAACCGATCTTGACTGCAACTTTCCGCTTATCGACAGCAGACACATTCCCTTCAAAACAATTAGATTTCCCGATGAATTGAAAGACGAACTCTGTCTTCGGATGATTGTATATCTCAGTCGGAGTACTGATTTGTTCAATTTTCCCTGCATTCATGACCACGACTCGATCAGACATGGATAGAGCTTCTTCTTGATCATGAGTCACAAAAATGGTCGTTACGCCAATTTCCTTTTGTAAACGCTTAATCTCAGCCCTTAGTTCATGACGCAACTTTGCATCAAGGTTTGAAAGCGGCTCGTCAAGCAAAAGGAGCTCAGGTTCAACAACAAGTGCCCTTGAAATCGCTACACGCTGACGCTGACCTCCTGATAATTCCCTTGGATAACGATTCTCCAATCCTGACATTTTCACTAATTCAAGCGCTTTACTAATCTTCTTTTTTTGCTCAGCTTTCCCGACTTTGCGCAGTTTCAAGCCAAAACTGAGATTTTCATAGACTGTCATATGGGGAAAAAGCGAATAAGTTTGAAAAACCATTCCTAAATCACGCTTGTAAGGCGGAACCTTCGTAACATTATTGCCTTTAATATGGACCTCGCCCCGATCCGGATCGAGGAACCCGGCAATAAGGTTTAAGGTTGTGGACTTTCCGCACCCGGAAGGACCAAGAAGAGTGAGTAACTCTCCTTGTTTCACCTCCAAATCAATGCCATTCAGGACAACATTCGCTCCAAATTGTTTAAACGCGCCTTTTATCTCTACATCATTTTTATTTGAGCCAACCCCCTGAACTGCCTCCAGGTGTTGTCTATTAATTTCCACATCTTTTTTTAATACTTCCATGTGATCAACACGCTCCTTTTTATTTGAGTTTTTTCCCTAATTCAGGAGTAACCTCTTTCGCCCATCTGTCTGACACCTCTGCACGGATCTCAGCAAACTTGGCGAAATCAGGTTTGAATGTTTTATCACTTGCTTTAAGCCCGATTGACTCTTCATATTTTTCTGGAATTTTCATGCCTTCCACTGTCGGATAAAATCCTTTTTCCGAAATTAATGCCTGTGCTTCTTCACTGATTACATAGTTGATGAATTCTAGGGCTTCTTTGCTATTTGGAGTATTTTTCACTAGACCAGCGCTGAAAGCTTGAAGCGGCACGCCTTCTTTAGGCACGGCCATCTTAATCGGAATACCTGAAACGGCTAATTCACCTATGGAATAACTTCCCATGACCGTTACGTCAGCAGCTCCTTGTTGGATAGCTGGCATCATTTGCGTTGAATTTTTATAAAATGTATTGGAATACGCTGCAAGATCTTTTGCCTTTTCGAGACCTGGTTCCATGTTTTCCGTACTGCCGCCGTTTGAAATCGCCAGACCATTAAGGGTATTGAAACCCCAATCATTCGTAATATCTGAAAATGCCGTTTTACCCTCGTAATCAGGTGAGACAAGATCATTCCATGATTCAATTGATTTTAAGCCTTCCTTTTTAAAGGTTTCCGTATTATAAGCTGGTGCAATGACTAAACCAAATGCTGGAGCGGCGGCTTTTTCAACCGGAATGAACCGTGAATCCACCGATTTCATATTGGGAACATTGGACTCATCAATTGGTACGATCAGTTCCTTCTCCTTAGCGCGTATAACATCAACCGGTACAAAAAGGGCAACATCTATTTGCGGAGCATTCTTCTGTAATTCCACTTTGGATAGGATTTCACCTGATAAACCGGAAATATAATTAACCGTGATTCCCGTTTCTTCTTTGAATTTTGGGGCAATCACATCTCGGATGGCACTTTCGATGACACCGCCATTACCGGCTATCGTTATTTTTTTCTCTCCTTTTTCACCTGCACCCGTTTGTACAGATTCCCCCGGTTTTTGCGGAGTAGGATTACCACATCCCGCAAGAGCGATCAATACTATTATTGATAAAAGACTCATCAGTTTTTTCATAGTCATTACCTCCCGTTTTTCATTGATTTCCAATAATTCCTTGTTCGGTGAAATAATTCACGGCCCCTGGATGAAAATCCAAGGGAACTTGTTTAGTTGCTTCCGTTATTGAAATATCAGAAGCAGCTGGATGTGTATGCTGCAGTTCAGGCAGATGTTCATATAATGTTTTCACAAGATTGTAAGCATGAGGATCAGACATTTCCTTGTAGGTTACCAGGACATTTTTAATTGAAATCGTTTGGACATTTTTTTTCATCCCCCTGTATGTATCACTGGGAATTTCATTATGAGTATAAACTCCATATTGTTTTTGAAGGCGTTCAATGATGTCTCCCGGTATTGGAATGAAAGTTAGTTCCGTCTGCTTGGATATGAAAGCGATTTCATTATTAGGAATTCCCGAAGAAAAGAAAGCTGCATCAATGGTACCATTTCGTAATGCTTCTGCAGATTGAGAAAAAGAAAGATAGGATAAATTCAATTGATCAGTCGGTAAATCGGATTCTAACAGTATCCGCTCTGCAATAAGCCTTGTACCACTTCCAGCCGTTCCTACACTAATGCGTTTACCAACTAAATCGTCCAAGGAATCAATATCATTTTGTTTAGTAGAAACAATTTGAACATAATTGGAATATAGGGCCGTTAAAGCTCTTAACTTGGATTTATCCGTTTCAGGCAAATCCAGTACATCCACTGAGGTAAAACCAATTTCTGCCCGATGACGGCTAACCAATTCAGTATTTTCGATGGAAGCATCGGTGACCTGGGTACCTGACACAGCCCCGTTGTATTTTTCATACATATTTGATAATCTTTGTCCTAATGAAAAGTAAACCCCTGTCATATCTCCGGTTCCAATGATTAACATCCTGTTATTTAAATCCTGTCCTTCAGAAGTTAGTTGCCTCTGGATCAAGGTAGTAGCAGGTTTAGATATTTCCTGCTGCTCATTCATAAAAGAACATCCTGTCATGAAACAAAATAACAAAGCGACTTTTATAAAGAGTGCTCCATTTTTCATCGTGATCCTCCTTTCTTAATGAATTTAGATGCAAATGCCATGCCAAGTCGATTTTCTGCTTTAAAACGCAAATTCTGCCGATTTCAAGAATGTTATACAAGGATAAACCGGCAATTTTTTCCGGTTTTCCAGAAAAAATTGCCGGTTAACACGATGAACCCTTTATTCTTCTTTTGAAATGAGCTTGATTTTATCACGAAGGCTCCTTTCAGAAATTTTTAGGATTTGGGCTGTTTTTTGACGATGATTATTACAATATTGAAGAGTGGCCGTTATGACTTTTTCTTCTATCTCTTTCATGGAAATGCCAATGGGAATCCTGAAACTGTTAAAATCGTCGTCCGTGCCATCCGGCTGGAGAATGAACTTCTGTTCTTGAACATATTGCGGCAAGTCGGTTTCTTCCATTTTTTTTGAGTTTGATAGGGCAACAGCATATTCTATAATGTTTCCAAGCTCCCGGACATTCCCAGGGTAATGATAATCCAGTAAAATCCGACGTGCGGTTGCCGAGAACATCTTTTCTTCACGATTCATATCCTTCGCGTGTTTTTTTATAAAATAATCCATAAGGATCGGTAAATCTTCTTTTCTATCTCTTAGTGGCGGCATCGAGATGGGAATGACATTTAGCCTGAAAAACAAATCCTCCCTAAATTCCCCTTCCATCACCATTTGTTCCAGGTTTTTATTGGCTGCACTTATAATACGGACGTCCAATGAGATTTTTGTATTGGATCCCAGAGGCGTCACTTCCCGTTCCTGCAATACCCTTAATAATTTGGCTTGAAGTGGAAGGGGCATTTCACTGATCTCATCCAGAAAAAGGATACCTCCATTAGCAGCAACGAATTTCCCTTCCTTCCTCTGAGTTGCACCTGAAAATGCTCCCTTCTCATAACCGAACAATTCAGATTCCAGCAGCATCTCAGGAATTGCTGCACAGTTGACGATCTGCATTGGATTGTTTTTCCTTCTTCCCAAAGTATGGATATTTCGTGCTACAAGCTCCTTTCCAGTACCACTTTCACCCGTGATGAGAACACTGGAATCAATATCTTTCACTCTTTCGATCATTGAGAAAATACGCTGCATCGCCTTGCTGTTACCAAGGAAGTTACCAAATCTCTTTTGAATCTCTAATTCTTCATGTAATGTCTCCAATTGATTGGACATCTGTTTGAATTCGGCTGCCCTCATCAACAGCAAAGAAAGTTCTTCAATATTAATTGGCTTTTCAATATAGTAGTAGGCTCCTTTTTTTATGGCCTCAATGGAAGTTTCAATGGATGAATAGGCAGTCATCATGATGACTGTTACGTTAGGTGATATTTGTTTGATTTTCTGGAGGACATCAAGTCCACTTTTATTTCCTATTCTCAAATCAAGTAACACAATATCAAAGTGCTGATTGTCGATTTTCCGTAGACCCTCATCCGGGTCTGTAGTTGTCATGACAACATAAGAATCTTCCAATGCAAAGCTAAGAGCGGTGCAAATAGCAGGTTCATCATCAATCACCAATACTTGCATTTTCATATGACTCCTCCTCTTTCCAGGCTTCTATTCAATATATATAGGTAGTAAAATGGTGAATGTCGTTCCTGAATTAGGGTAACTTTTTACATGGATATCTCCGTTATTTTCTTTAATAAGCCTATACGATAACGTAAGTCCCAAACCGACGCCCTTTTCTTTATTCGTGAAAAAAGGCTCAAAAATATGGTTCAGTTCTTCCTGCTTCATCCCTTTTCCCGTATCCGATATGGTAATCCGCCCTGTCTTTTCGTTCACTTTATCAATGGTGATTTTAATGGTCTTTTCCTTTGTTTCTTCCACGGCATGAATCGAATTCAACACCAAGTTAAGAAGCACTTGTTGAATTTGTTGTAAATCTATATAAAAAATAAAGTCCTCCTCAATCATCTGCTCGAAATTTATTTGGTTCTTTTCCATTGTCACCTTATGAAAAGCAAGTAAGGATATAAGCTCATGAGCGTGGCAATTTGTAATATTTGGCGGACGCGGACGTGCATATTCAATTAAATCGGTAACAATCCCATTCAAGCGGTTAACTTCAGTAGGTAAGTGTTCCATTAGAACTTGTCGGAATTGAGGATTATCATATTTACTCGGAAGTAAATCAATGAATGTTTTAATCGATGTTAAAGGATTCCTTATTTCGTGTGCGACACCTGCAACTAGTTGACCAAGAGCGTGCAGCTTTTCTTGTGTGACCAATTTTTTCTCCAATGTTTTCTTTTCCGTCTCATCATTCATGGAAAGTAAGTATCCGGTTTGTATATCTTCAGAATTGAACATCTTATGAATCGAATAAGAAATCACCTTCTGTTCATTTTCCTCATTTAATACCAATATCCGAAAAGAACCCGTACGATTATTCTCATTTTGTTCTTGGTGTAAAGCTTCGAAATTCTTCATTAAATGCGAATGATTCGTAAGATTCAGAATCATTTCCTTGGAAATGTTTAGAATGTCCGATGCCTTTGCATTGCAGCTAGTAATCATGAAATCGAGATCGAATGTTATGATGCCATTATGGATATTGTTTAAGATTTGATCTTTGAACGCTTCAGCATTAGCGATGTTTTGCCGTTGTTTCTCTAAATCCTTATTTAATAAATGTAATTTCAAAGTCTGGTTATGTACGGATTTTTTTAGCTTTTGATTCCATATGTAAATGATTAGAAGGATAAGGGCCACGGCAGTTAAGATTATGATCAACCAAAAAATGAATTGTTCGAGTCTGGCAATTTTTTGATTGGATTGTGGCATTACCCATTTATCGATTATCCCATTGATATTTCGGTTTGCCTTAAGTTCTGTGAGTGCATTGTCCATCATGAAAAGAAGCGATTGATTACCCTTTTTCACTGCAATCGTATAATCCGCAGGTTCAATGACTTCATCAAGAATGATGTAATTCTTTTCTTGGCGGAATTTTTTTAAATAGAAATCAGCAGTCCATTTGTTTCCGATGAACACATCAGCTCGGTTGTTCAATAATGTTAAAATTCCGGAGTATTGATTTGAAACGGTCGTTAAGTTTGTATTCCTCATATTGAGAAATGTACTGATAACTGGTGTGTTATGGTCAAGGACAACATGTGAATCACGTAGATCCGTTAACGTATGAATATCCTGTTTCCTTTTACTAGGAATGATTATGGATTGGGACATTGTAAAATAGGATTGCGTGAAATCAAATTGGTTATCTTTTTCGGTATTATAGGTACTTCCGACAATAGCATCAATTGTTCCGTTACTTAAGGCTTTTTCGGCTTCTTCCATCCTCATCGGAATATATTTGAAATCTACGTCATTATATTTCGCTATTTCCTCCATTAAATCAATATTGATACCTGTCAGTTCACCAGCTTCATTTTCAAATGAAAATGGAGGAAGGGCACTTTCTCCAGCAATTATAAATGTTTTTTCTTCAGCAAAAACAGCGGGAGACCATAATGTTTGAACAAAGATTATAAAGCAAAATATACTTAGTTTAAACAGCTGCTTTTTAATTAAGAGCCCTCCTTCTACGTCAAAATCCTTGCAGTCAGTATTCCTTTGTTAAAAACATCATGATTATATACTTCTCCAATTAAGACTTGAACCCTTTAATATGTAAAGAATTCTTAGTATAATCTGACACAATATAACAATAACCTACAAAAGAGAGTGTTTCTGAATGCATAAGCTGCCATATCCAATAAGGATTGCAGTAAAAAACATGAAGGTTACTCTTGTCTTGTTTTTAGATAAGTACGAAGAAAACGCGTTTGCCTGCAGTTTTTTCTTTGAATAAGTTCCAGTTGATTTCAGAAATCCGCTCCCTTTCCGCCGACTGTCTGCCAAGCCTCCTCGACTCAAGCGTCTGTGGGGTCTCGGCTAGCCAGTTATTCGGCAGGAGTGTCGCACATTTCTTCCATCCAATAAGGATTACAGTAAAAAAACATGAAGGTTACTCTTGTCTTGTTTTTAGATAAGTACGAAGA